>NZ_JBITIH010000004.1:107928-327857 GCF_044458865.1 Micromonospora sp. NPDC050417 | reverse complement strand
TGCGACGGTCCTCATCGGTCAACGTCAACGGCGGCAGCGTCGGATCTGGCACCCCACCAGCCTACTGCCTACTTACTTCTGACTCAGGACACTAGGTCGTGGCCGGCACCCGGACCGACTCGACCAGCCACCGGGAGATCGAGTACGTCGGTGGCAGCGCCTCCGGCAGCGCGTCGAGCGGGAACCAGCGGGCCTGCGTCAACTCCCTACCGTCGACCACCGGCTCGGACATCGGATCCGGGCAGTACGCGGTGAATCCGGCGAGCACCACGCTGGGACCGGACATCGCCCAGGGCTGGCTGCCGAAGTAGACGAGCCGGTCGACCCGGAGTCCCACCTCCTCGGCGACCTCCCGGTGCACCGCCTGTTCCAGCGTCTCGCCCGCCTCGACGAAGCCGGCGACCAGGGCCCACACCTCGGTCGACCCGTACGAGTGGCGTACCAGCAGGAGCTGTTCGGGCGCGCCCGGCGGACCGGGGCGGCGGATCGCCACCAGCACGGCCGGGGAGAGCTGCATCGGCACGTAGAGCTGGCAGTCGGGGCAACGCCGCGCGTGTTCGCCCGGCACGTCGGCCAGCTCCGCCGTACAGGCCCCGCAGTAGCGGTGACTGCGCCGCCAGGTCACCACCTGTAGAGCCCGTCCGGCGAGGGCGGCGAGCGGCTCGGTGAGCCCGGAAGCCAACTCCCGCCAGCCGAGCCACCTACCGAGCGTGGCGTCGTCCGTCTCCCACGCAACCGCCCAGACCGGCACCCCGTCCAGGGTGCCGAGCGGAACCAGATCCGGCTCGGTGGCCCGGCCGGGCACGTCCGCGACCCGGGGAAAGTCGCCGTCGGGTCGGACCAGCAGCTTGCCGTCGGCCACCATCAGACAGTGGTCGGTCGGTTCCGCCGGTACGTCGGCCGCCGCCCCGGGAAGGAAGACCGGGCGGGTCGGCGGCGGGTCGGAGCTCACTGTGCGTGCCGCCGTCGGTGGCGGCGAGCCGCGCTCCGGGGTCGACCGGTGGCGGCGGATCGGGCGGTGGTGGTGGACCGGCCGGCGCCGGCGGGTGGGTCGGCGGACATGTCTGCCAGCCTTGTCGATCAGGGCAACCCCCGCAAACCCCGGCGCCGACGAGGGGGTGGAGAATCGGTAGATGTACGGCAGATCGTCGCCGTAGAAGGTGGAGGCAGTCCCCGTACGGCGACCACGGCCCGTTACGCTGCCATCGAACGCTTCCGCCGCACCGTCGCGGCCCGAGAGCATCAGCTGACACTCATCACGAGGAGCGACACAGTGGCCACCATCGAGGGAATCGTCGCCCGGGAGATTCTCGACTCGCGCGGCAACCCGACCATCGAGGTCGAGATCGGGCTGGACGACGGTACGACCGCCCGCGCGGCGGTGCCGTCGGGCGCCTCCACCGGCGCTTTCGAGGCGATCGAGCTGCGCGACGGCGACGCCGACCGTTACCAGGGCAAGGGTGTCGAGACCGCGGTCGCGAACATCGAGGACCGGATCGTCGACCAGCTCATCGGCTACGAGGCCAGCGAGCAGCGGCTGATCGACCAGAAGATGCTCGACATCGACGGCACCGCCGACAAGTCCGGCCTCGGCGCGAACGCGATCCTCGGCGTCTCGCTGGCGGTGGCGAAGGCGGCGGCGAGCAGCGCCGAACTGAGCCTCTTCCGCTACCTCGGTGGCCCGAACGCGCACCTGCTTCCGGTGCCGATGATGAACATCCTCAACGGTGGGGCGCACGCGGACTCCAACGTCGACGTGCAGGAGTTCATGATCGCTCCGATCGGCGCGCCGACCTTCCGTGAGGCGCTCCGTTCCGGTGCCGAGGTGTACCACGCGCTCAAGTCCGTACTGAAGAAGCGTGGTCTCTCCACCGGCCTCGGCGACGAGGGCGGCTTCGCGCCGGACCTGCCGACCAACGCCGCCGCCCTGGACCTGATCGCCGAGGCGGTCGAGAAGGCCGGCTACCGGCTGGGCCGGGACATCGTGTTCGCGCTCGACGTGGCCGCGACCGAGTTCTTCTCCGACGGTGTCTACACCTTCGAGCAGACCAAGAAGTCGGCCGACGAAATGGCCGCCTACTACACCAAGCTCGCGGACGAGTACCCGATCGTGTCGATCGAGGACCCGCTCTCCGAGGATGACTGGTCCGGTTGGGCGAGCCTGACCTCGGCGCTCGGCGACCGGGTCCAGATCGTCGGCGACGACCTGTTCGTGACCAACCCGCAGCGGATCGCCCGGGGCATCGCGGAGAGTTCGGCGAACGCCGTGCTGGTGAAGGTGAACCAGATCGGTTCGCTGACCGAGACCCTGGACGCGGTGGACCTGGCGCACCGGGCCGGGTTCCGCTGCATGATGAGTCACCGTTCCGGCGAGACCGAGGACACCACCATCGCCGACCTGGCGGTGGCGACCGGCTGCGGCCAGATCAAGACCGGTGCCCCGGCCCGTTCAGACCGGGTGGCCAAGTACAACCAGTTGCTCCGGATCGAGGAGGAGCTGGCGGACGCGGCGCGCTACGCCGGGGCCGGTGCGTTCCCGCGTTACCGTTCTGCCTGACATCGCGTGAGTGGCCTCGGGGGAGGGGTGCGTCAACGGTGACGACTCGTCGCATACCCAGCGGTCAGCGGCCCGCACGCCGGCCCGGCCAGCCCGGCCGGGTGGCCAGCCGGGTCACCGGCCGCGACCCCGGGGCGCGCTCCGAGCGGGGTACCACCGCCCGCTACTCCCGGGGCGCGGACGCCCCACGATCGGCCACCCGCCCGGCGGCGGCGCGACGCGCCGCCGCCGGAGGTGGCGGCACCACCCGTACCTCCGCTCCGCAGCCCCGGCGCATCACCGGTCGGGCGACGGCGCTCTTCGCGGTCTTCGTCGCGCTCGCGCTCGCCTACACCTACCCGGTCCGGGTCTACCTGGGCCAGCAGGCGGACATCGCCCAGTTGGAGGCGGCGCAGGCGGCGCAGCGAGAGAAGATCGGCGAGCTGTCGGACGAGGCGGCGCTCTGGAAGGACCCGGCGTACGTCTCGATCAAGGCCCGGGAGCGGTTCTACATGGTCCGGCCGGGTGACAAGCTGGTGGTGGTGCTCAACGACCCGGAGGGCGCCGCCCGAGACGCCGGGGCCGCGCCGCCCGCCGCGCCGAAACCGGCGGAACCCTGGTACGACATGCTCTGGTCCAGCGTTCGGGCCGCCAACGAGGAAGGACCGACTTCTTGACCGTCGTACCTCCGGACCGGCCCGCGGCCGGTCTGGTTCCCGCGCCGACCCGGCAGCCGGCCACCGACGACGACCTGGCGGCGGTGGCCGCACAGCTCGGCCGGACGCCCCGGGGCACCCGCGCGGTGGCGCACCGCTGTCCCTGTGGTCGGCCGGACGTGGTGGAGACGACGCCTCGGCTCGCCGACGGCACCCCGTTTCCGACCCTGTTCTATCTGACCTGCCCCCGGGCGGTCGGCGCGTGCAGCCGGCTGGAGTCGGCCGGGGTGATGAAGGAGATGGCCGACCGGCTGGTCGACGACCCCGAGTTGGCGGCCCGCTACCGGGCGGCGCACGAGGACTACCTCGCCCGGCGGTCGGCGATCGCCGAGGTGCCGGAGATCGACGGGATCTCGGCCGGTGGCATGCCCGGCCGGGTGAAGTGCCTGCACGTTCACCTCGGACACGCGTTGGCCACCGGTCCCGGCGTCAACCCGTTCGGTGACGAGACGCTTGAGTTGATCGAGCCGTGGTGGCTCGGCGGCTCGTGCGTGGACGCGCCCGAAACCGACTGATCGGCACCGGCCGGGACCGGCCGCCGCCCGTCCCCGCTACGCTCAGGCGATGAGCGCGGATCTTGTTATCCGGCGGGCGCGGACCGGCGACGTACGCGGCATCCGCGAGCTGATCGACACGTACAGCCCGGGTGGGCGGCTGCTCAGCAAGGCGACCGTGACCCTGTACGAGCACGTGCAGGAGTTCTGGGTGGCGGTCCGCCCGGCCGACGGTGCGGTGGTCGGCTGTGGGGCGCTGCACGTGATGTGGGAGGACCTGGCCGAGATCCGTACGGTGGCGGTCCATCCCGAGTGCCGGGGCATGAAGATCGGCCACCAGATCGTCGCGGAGCTGTTGACGGTGGCGCGGGAGTTGGGCGTGACCCGGGTCTTCGTACTGACCTTCGAGACCGGGTTCTTCGGCGCGTTCGGGTTCGTCGAGATCGACGGGGCGCCGGTGCCGCAGGCGGTCTACGAGCAGTTGCTGCGCTCGTACGACGAGGGTGTGGCGGAGTTCCTCGGGTTGGAACGGGTCAAGCCGAACACCCTGGGCAACGTGCGGATGCTGCTGCGGCTCTGACGTAGGGTGACTGCCGTGACGACCAGAGTGGCGGCGATCGACTGCGGTACCAACTCCATCCGGCTGCTCGTGGCGGACGTGCCCGATCCGGCGGCCGGTCCGTCGGCGTCGCTGGTCGACGTCGCCCGGCGGATGGAGATCGTCCGGTTGGGTCAGGGTGTGGACCGGACCGGGCGGCTCGCCCCGGAGGCGATCGAACGGACCCGGGTGGCGTTGGCGGGATACGCCGCCGAGATCGCCGAACTGGGAGCGGAGCGGGTACGCATGTGCGCCACCTCCGCCTCCCGGGACGCCAGTAACGCGGACGAGTTCCGGGCGATGGTGCGGCAGACGCTCGGGGTGGCTCCGGAGGTCGTCACCGGCGAGGAGGAGGCCCGGCTCTCGTTCACCGGCGCCGTACGCGGGCTGGCCGCCGACGCCCGGTCGCCGTACCTGGTGGTGGACATCGGTGGTGGTTCGACCGAGTTCGTGGTCGGTGACCGGACCAGCGGTTCGGTGACCGGTGACAGTAGCGGGATCAGGGTCGACGCGGCGATCTCGGTTGACATCGGCTGCGTCCGGATGACCGAGCGGCATCTGCATGACGATCCGCCGACGCCCGAGCAGATCGCCGCCGCCGAGGCGGACATCGCCGGGGCGGTGGACCGCGCGCTGTCCGTGGTGCCCGGTCGGGAGGCCGCCACCCTGATCGGTCTGGCGGGATCGGTGACCACGGTGGTGGCGATCGCGCTCGGACTCGACACGTACCAGCCGGAGCGGATCCACCACGCCCGGATCTCGTACGACGAGGTGGCGAAGGTGACCGAGGACCTGTTGTCCCGGTCGTCGGCGCGGCGGATGGAGTACCCGGTGATGCACCCGGGGCGGGCCGACGTGATCGGGGCGGGCGCGTTGGTGCTCCGGACGATCATGGAGCGGGCCGGGATGCCCTCGGTCGTCGCGAGCGAGCACGACATTCTGGACGGCATCGCCTACAGCCTGATGGTCTAGCGGGGGGCGGGCGTCCGGGCGAGGGGTCGCCGCACCCCTACTACAACGCTCTTGACGGTATCTCGCAATGCGCACTACTGTGCTCCGCGTGGACACTACCCAGCTGCTCAAAGGCGTGCTGGATCTCGCAGTCCTGGCCGTTCTCAAGGAAGAGGACGGCTACGGCTACGACATCATGCGTCGTCTGCGCACCGCCGGTCTGGACGAGATCGGAGACGCCTCGGTGTACGGCACCCTGCGCCGGCTCTTCCAGGCCGGGCTGCTCACCACCTACGTGGTCCCGAGTGAGTCGGGGCCGCACCGCAAGTACTACGCCCTCAACGCGGCCGGACGCGACCAGCTCGACCGGTCCGGCAAGGTGTGGCGGGCCTTCGCCTCAACAATGGACAAACTTCTCGATGAACGGGGGCGCGTGGCATGACCGCGCGCGACGAGGAGGGCGTGACTCAGCGGAGCGAGGATGGCATGACCGAGCGGGAGATCACGGAGTACGTCGAACGGGTCCGCTGGGCCCTGGCCGACCTGCCCGAGGTGGACCGGGACGAGTTGCTCGAAGACCTGCCCGAACACCTGGCCGAGGTGGCGGCCGAGGGGACCGGGGCGCTCGTCGACCGGCTCGGCACCCCGGAGGCGTACGCGGCCGAGCTACGCGCGGCGGCCGGACTGGCCGCACCGAACCAACCGGCCAAGTCGGACAACCGGGTCGCCAGCGCGGTGCGCCAGCTCCGCGACCGGCTCCAGACGGTGGACCGCCGGGTCGCACCTCTGATCGGGTACGCCAGTGTCACCGATCTCCTCCGGCTGCTCCGGCCCGCCTGGTGGGTGCTCCGGGCCTACCTGGTGGCGATGCTGGTCACCGTCATGACCACCAACGGGCAGTTCGGGCTCCTGCCCCGGGTCGACGACAACGACATCGCCGGCCTGCTCCTGCTCGCCCTCTGCATCATCGGCTCGACCTGGCTCGGGCGACGCAGCGACCAGTTCCGGGGGTGGCGGCGTCATCTGCTCCGGCTCGGCACGGTGGCGATCGTGATCTTCGGACTCGTCGGCTTCGTCGACGTGGACAAGCGTGGCCGCCAGAGCGGTTACTACGAGCCGGCGTACAACGCCGACCCGTACGCCGACGTACGCGACGTCTATGTCTACGACCCGCAGGGTCGACTCGTCGAGGGGGTGCGCCTGTTCGACCAGGAGGGTCGGCCGATCCGGCTCGGATATCCCTGGTGCGAGACGGTGGACCGACACCTCGGCCAGCCGTACCCGGAGCTGGCGCTGCCGGACGCGCTGCGCCAGCCGTACCCGTACTGCCCACAGGGGGCGCCGTTCCGGTTCTCGACCACACCGCCGATCGTGCGCCCGTCGGACCTGCCCCTGGCGGAGCTTTCGCCGAGCGGCTCCCCGACACCGAGCGGGACCGGTGTTGCGCCGGGCGGGTCACCGAGCGCGTCGGCGGTCCCGACGCCGTCGGTCTCGGCCCGCTAGCACCGGCACGGGTGGGGCGACGGCATGGTGCGGCGGCGCGGTGACGAGACAGGGCGGACGGCGGGCAAGTCCGGCTGAAAGGTGGAGGGCGGCGGACGGCAGCCCGTCAGGGGTGGTGGATACGGTATTCCCGCACTTGATCATCTTGTGTGGACAGAACAGCCCCTCGAAAGGACAGTCAGTGACTGACCAGGCACCCCCGCCCCCCGTTCCCCCGGCAGCCCCCGTGCCGGGCACGTCGGTGCCGCCGCCGTTCGACGCCGCCCCCGTGCCGGCACCCCCGCCGCAAAAGAAGAGTCCGGTCAAGAAGATCGTCAGCGTGTTGGTGGCCATCGTCGTGGCGGTGGCGGTGAAGTTCGGCCTCGGCACCGTGCTCGGCGGCGAGGACAAGACCGCCGAGGCGAAGGTCGGCGACTGTCTCGCCGCGCTCCCCGAGCTCGGCGAGGGTGAGGAGAAGGCGGCGCCGAACGCGAAGATTGTCGACTGCACCTCCACCGAGGCCGTCTACAACGTCGTCGCCCGGGTCGAGAACCAGACCGAGCGGCAGGCGTCGGAGAGCACCGAATGCGAGCAGTACGTCGCCGAGGGGGAGGAGTACGCGATGTTCACCGCGATCCCCACGGGCGGCACCGGTTACCTGCTCTGCCTCAAGCCCGCGAAGGCCTGACAGCGCAGTAGTACGACGCGGGGGCGGCGAGGTGGACACCTACCAATACGGGAGGCGTACGCCACGCCGTCTTCCCCGCTGACGGTCGGGCATGGCAGGCTACCCGCACGCAACGGAGCAGTAACTGTGCGACCAGCCAATGATGACTGACCGACAGGAGGCCGGCCGATGGGCGAAAAGGTTACCTACCAGAGCAATGGTGGTACCAGCGAGGGATACCTGGCCTTACCCGCCAGCGGGGCGTCCGGCCCGGCCGTCATCGTGATCCAGGAGTGGTGGGGACTCGTCCCGCACATCACCGGCGTCGCCGACCGGTTCGCCGAGGCCGGCTTCGTGGCCCTCGCGCCCGACCTCTACCACGGCGCCGCGACCAGCGAACCCGACCAGGCCCAGCGGTTGCTCATGGGCCTGGCGATGGACCAGGCGGCCCGGGACATCGCGGGTGCGGCCGACTACCTCGCCGGACGACCGGAGACCACCGGTCAGGTCGGTGCCGTCGGTTTCTGCGCCGGCGGCAGCCTGGCCCTCTGGTCCGCGACGCTCTCGCCCCGGATCGTCGCGACCGTCGGTTTCTACCCGGCCCTGCCGTGGGAGCGGATGCGACCGGAGTGGGCGGGGTACGCCGGCAAGTCCGCCGTCGTCCACTGCTCCGAAGAGGACGGCACCTCAGCCGACGAGGGCATACAGGCCGCCCAGCGAGCGATCAAGGAAGCCGGCGGCGAGTGCACCCTGCACGACTACCCGGGCAGCCGGCACGCCTTCTTCAACGACGACCGGCCGGAGGTCTTCGACCGGCAGTCCGCCGCCAGCGCCTGGGCCCGCACGCTCGAATTCTTCCGGGGCAAGCTTGGCTGAGCCCCGTACGGCCGACGAGGTGCTCGCCCGCGCACAGCGGGCGAGCGACCTGCCCGACCTCGACGGCGCCATCGCCGACTGTTTTGCCTGCTCCCGTCTTGTCACCTGGCGGGAGGAGGTGGCCGCGACCCGCCGGGCGGCGTTCCGGGACCAGGAGTACTGGGGACGCCCGGTGCCCGGATTCGGCGTCGCCGACGCCCAGATCGCCATCCTCGGACTGGCCCCGGCCGCGCACGGCGGTAACCGCACCGGTCGGATCTTCACCGGTGACCGTTCCGGCGACGTGCTCTTCGCCGGGATGCACCGGGCCGGCCTGGCGAACCAGCCGACCAGCGTCGCCGCCGCCGACGGACTGACCCTGCGGCACACCCGGATCTTCTCCGCGGTGCGGTGCGCACCGCCGGACAACAAGCCGACCCCGGTCGAGCGGGACACCTGCGCACCCTGGCTGCACCGGGAGGTGCGCCTGATCGCGCCGACCCTGCGGGTGGTGGTGGCACTGGGTGCCTTCGCCTGGGCCGCGTGGTGGCCGGTGCTCCGCCAGGTGTACGGCGTACGACCGCCCAGCCCGCGCCCCAGGTTCGCCCATGGGGCACACTGGTCGGGCGGCGGGACCGCGCCGGATCTGCTCGGCTGCTACCACGTCAGTCAGCAAAACACCTTCACCGGGCGGTTGACACCAGCGATGCTGGACGGGATATTCACCCGGGCAAAGGGTCTGGCCGGGTTGGAATAAGACATAGGCGACGGTTCGGGGGCGGTACGCGGGATGGCCGGTTCCGCTCTGCGTAGATGGTGGCCGCTTGCGGCGGTGGCGCTTCTGCTCGCCCTCGCCGCGCTCTCGACCGCGCAGTCGTCGCTCCGGATCGACCGGCTCGAACAGGCCGAGGAGTCCCGACCGGCCGAGGATGTCCTGATCCAGCCGTCGCAGCAGGTGCCGCAGACCGAACCTCCGCTGGAACTCGCCCCCGCCGAGCCGTGGACGGTTCCCGGCTGGCTGGTCGCCGCCGCCTTCGGGCTCGCCGCCCTCGGGCTGCTGGCCCTGCTCGTCGTGGTGGTCCGCCGACTCCTGCGGGATCTCGCCCGGCGACGGGCCGGACGGATGCCACCGGGTGCCCGGACGGCGACCGCCGCGCAGACCGCCGAGGCGGTGGTGGCCGCCCTCGACGCCGGGCTGGTCGACCTCTCCGACTCCGACACCGACCCGCGCCGGGCGGTGATCGCCTGCTGGGTCCGGTTGGAGCAGGCGGCGTCTGCCGCCGGGGTACCCCGGCAGGTCGGCGACACCCCGACCGACCTGGTGACCCGGCTGCTGCGCGGCGGCACCGGAGTGGTCAGCGCCGAGGTGCTGGCCGCGTTCGCCCAGGTCTACCGCGAGGCCAGGTACGCCACCCACAGTGTCGACGAGCGGATGCGGGCACAGGCCCGGTCCGCGCTGGAGCGGCTCCGCTCCGAACTGACCGCGGGGGCGGCATCGTGAGCGACCGTGCGGCCAGCATCGACGACCTGCTCAGCACCGGGGAACCGGTCGGCTACGGGCCGGAGCCGGAACCGGAACCCACGCTCACCCGCCGACGGTTCCGCGCCGGATGGTGGATCCGGGCGGTGCTGCTCGCCGCCGGTTTCACCGCCGTCACCGTCGTCGGGCTCCGGATGTTCTCCCTCGGGATCTCCGTACCGGCGGCGTTCGCCGGCTGGCTGGCCCTGTTGCTGCTGCGCCGGGCCACCGGCCAGGTGGCACCGCCACCACGGCGTACGGTCCGGCCACTGCACTCGTCCGGCGCCGACGACGGGCTGTACAACTTCGGTTCGATCGACGCGCTACGGGCCGCGGTCAACGTGTGGGAGAACAGGTTGATCTCGTCCGAGACCCGGGCCAGGTACGCCGATGGGGTACTCCCGGGACTCGGTGACCTGGTCGACGAGAGGCTGCGCCAGCGGCACGGACTGACCCGGGCCACCGAACCGGAGCGGGCCCGCGAGCTCCTCGGCGAGCAGGTCTGGAAGTTCCTCGACAGCCCCCCGAAGCGGACGCCCCCACCGCGTGAACTCGCCGCGATCGTCGCCCAATTGGAGAAGCTATGAACGACGCCGACCAGGTCCAGCCAACGTCCGTCTTCGAGGTGGCCCGACTGGCCCGGGCGGTGCTGGACCAGGTCTGCACCGTGGTCGTCGGCAAACGGGATGCCCTGGAACTGGTGCTCGCCGGCATCCTGGCCGGCGGTCACGTACTCCTGGAGGACCTGCCGGGTCTGGGCAAGACGCTGACCGCGCGCTCGTTCGCGCAGGCGCTCGGGCTCGACTTCCGCCGGTTGCAGTTCACCCCGGACCTGCTCCCCGCCGACGTGACCGGTTCGTTCCTCTACGACCAGCGCAGTGCCGACTTCACCTTCCGCGCCGGGCCGGTCTTCACCAACCTGCTGCTCGCTGACGAGATCAACCGGACCCCGCCGAAGACCCAGGCGGCGCTGCTGGAGGCAATGCAGGAGAAGCAGGTCTCGGTCGAGGGTGTCACCTACCGGCTCGACCCGCCGTTCCACGTCCTCGCCACCGCCAACCCGATCGAGTACGAGGGCACCTACCCGCTGCCCGAGGCACAGCTCGACCGGTTCCTGCTCCGGGTCTCGTTCGGTTACCCGGCCCGCGAGGAGGAGTGGGAGGTGCTGCGCCGCCGGATGTCCCGCCGCCAGGAGGAGGCGGAACTGGCGCCGATCGTCAACGCGGCCCGGCTGCGCCAGATGCAGGCGGCGCTGGAGGACGTGGTGGTGGAGGACTCGATCGGCCGTTACATCGTCGACCTGACCGCGGCCACCCGTGAGCACGCCTCGGTGCTGGTCGGAGCCTCGCCCCGGGGCTCGCTCGCCCTGCTGCTGCTGGCCCGGGCGAAGGCCGCGCTCGCCGGCCGGGACTACGTCATCCCGGAGGACGTCAAGGAGGTGGCGGCGCCCGCGCTGGCACACCGGATCACGCTACGGCCGGAGATGTGGCTGCGTCGGGTCGATCCCGCCTTCGTCGTCCACGAGGTGCTCGACCGGACCCCGGCGCCGGCCAGCGGCGCGCTGCCCAGCTACGCCGGCGGAGCACGGGCGGTATGACCGGCAGCTCCGTGCCCCTGAGGGCCGCCGTACCGCAGCCGCGTCGTGGCGCGCTGGGCGACCCCGGCCCGGAGTCGGTGCCGGTGTCGGCTCCGGAGACCGGGGCGGTGCCGCAGTGCTGGACGCCGACCCGGGCGCTCGGCCGGGCCGTGCTCCTCACCGGTCTGCTGCTGATCGGTGGGGTGCTGCTGGGTCGGGTCGATCTTGTCGTGCTCGCCGCGCCGTTCGCGCTCGGCACCGCGTACGCCCTGCGTCGACGTCCCGTCGAGCCGCCCAGGATCCAGGTGACGGCCGAGGACGGGACGCTGGTCGAGGGCGGCGCGTTCGCCGGAGTGGTGACCGTGGGCAACCCGGACCTGGCCGGTTACGACCTGGCTGTGGTCCGGACCAGGGTCTCGCCCTGGATCACCATCCGTGAGGCAGGCTTCGCCGGGGCGGCCGGGGTGGGCCGGCCGTTGGCGTTCTCCGTGGTCGCGGGTGAGGCGGTCGACCTGGAGCTGACCGGACTCACCACCCGCTGGGGTCGGCACCCGTTCGGGCCGGCGGGTGTGCGGGCCGTCGCCTGTGCCGGGTTGCTCTCCAGCCGGCCGGTGCTGGTCGACCCGGAACTGGTCCGGGTCTATCCGATGACCGAGCCGTTCGACGCCGACGAGGCGATGCCCCGGGCCGCGGGCCTGGTCGGCGGCCACCGGTCCCGGCGACCGGGCGAGGGCGGGGAGCTGGCCGGCGTACGCATCTTCGGCCCCGGTGACCGGCTGCGCCGGGTCGACTGGCGGGTGTCGTTGCGGGCCCGGCAACTGCACGTCGCCGCCACCCTGTCGGACCGGGATGCCGAGGTGGTGCTCCTGCTCGACGTGCTCGCCGAGGCGGGCCGCTCCGGCGGCGTACGGGGCTCCGCGTCGGTGCTCGACACCACCGTCCGGGCCGCCGCCGCGATCGCCGAGCACTACCTGCACCGGGGTGACCGGGTCTCGTTGGTCGAGTACGGCCCCGCCGCCCGCCGTCTGCGTCCCGCCACCGGCCGGCGGCAGTACCTGATCGCGCTGGAGTGGCTGCTCGACGTCACCGCCGCCAACTCCGAGCACGAACCGTACGACCAGGTCTTCGGACCCCAGGTGCTCTCCTCGAACGCACTCGTGGTGGTGTTCACCCCGCTGATCGACAACCGGTCGGCGGCGATGCTGGCCCGGTTGGCCCGCTCCGGTCGGTTCGTGGTCGCGGTGGACACCCTGCCGGAGCTGACCGCCCCGTCTCGACGCGGCCAGTGGACCGAGGTGGCCCACCGGCTCTGGCGACTCGATCGGGAGAACACCATCGGCGCGCTGCGCGAACACGGCGTACCGGTGGTGCCGTGGGCCGGCGCCGGCAGCCTCGACCTGGTGCTCCGTGACGTCGCCCGGCTCGCCTCCGCTCCCAGGGCGGTCGGCCGGTGACCCAGGCGATCATGGATGACCGAAGGTGGGTGGGCCGGTGAACGCCATCTCCGAGCGGATCAGATCGATCTATACGGTGGTCACGCGCGCCACCCTGGCCCCGCTGCTGCTGCGCTGCGTGATCTTTCTCAGCGGGTTGGTGGCGTTCGTGCTGGCGTACCCGCCGACGATCCTCGCCAGCCGTGCAGTGGTCCTGCTGCTGATCGTGGCGCTCCTGCCGGCGATCGCCCCGGGACGGCTCTGGCCGACCCTCACCGCGCTCCTGACGGTGATCGGGTGGGTGGCCCAGACGAGCTACTACGGCGAGCCGATCGCGCTCTGGCGGCTGCTCGGGCTGGCCACCTTCCTCTATCTGACCCACAGCCTCTGCGCCCTGGCGGCCCAACTCCCGTACGACGCGGCGGTCTCGCCCGACCTGATCGCCCGCTGGGTGGTGAACGCGCTGGCGGTGGTGCTCGCCTCGGCCGTTCTGGCGGTGTTGCTGATCGCGCTGACCGAGCGGTGGGACGAGGGCGGCTACGTGGTCGCCGCGATCGCGGGTCTTGGCGTCGCTGCCCTGGCGGCCTCTCTGCTCAGTTGGATGTTGCGTCGCGCCGGGAAAGAGTGACATCGATCGCACATGTGCCCTGGTCAGCTACGTCACGCTGGCGTTCTCGGTCACAACCGGGGCATCTGGCGGCCAGAAGTTATCAGGCCGAGGAAAGATAGGGGCGTGAAAAAACGGATCCTCGTAGTTGGCGCTGGGCACGTCGGGTTGTACGCGGCCCTGCGTCTGTCGAAGAAGCTCCACTCGTGGGAGGCCGAGGTGATGGTGGTTGACCCCCAACCACACATGACCTATCAGCCGTTCCTACCCGAGGCGTCCGCGGGCAACATCTCCCCGCGACACGCGGTGGTTCCGCTGCGCCGGGCGCTGCGGAAGTGCACGATCGTCGCCGGTGAGGTGACGCGGATCGAACACGCCCGGAAGACCGCGACCGTCCAGCCGATCATCGGACCGGCTCGGGAGATCTCGTACGACCACGTCATCGTGGCGCCGGGGTCGGTGTCGCGAACCCTGCCGATCCCCGGTCTGCGTGAGCAGGGGATCGGGTTCAAGACCATCGGTGAGGCCATCTACCTGCGCAACCACGTGCTGGACCGGCTCGACGTGGCAGCCGCCACCACCGACCCGGTGACCCGGCGCAACGCGTTGACGTTCGTCTTCGTCGGTGGCGGGTACGCCGGCATCGAGGCTCTGGCCGAGATGGAGGACATGGCCCGGGACGCGCTGAAGTACTACCCGGAGCTCTCGGCGGAGGACATGCGCTGGGTGCTGGTCGAGGCGACCCTGCGGGTGCTGCCCGAGGTCGACCGTGACATGGGCGCGTACACCGTGCAGCAGTTGCTCAAGCGCAAGATGGACATCCGGCTGGACACCCGGTTGGAATCCTGCGTGGATGGCGTGGTCAAGCTCTCCGACGGGGACAGCTTCCGGGCCGACACGATCGTCTGGACCGCCGGCGTGAAGCCGTCGCCGGTGCTCGACCAGACCGACCTGCCCCGTGACGAGCGGCGCCGGGTGACCTGCCTGCCCACCCTCCAGGTGGTGGACGGGAACCAGGTGCTGGAGGGGGCGTGGAGCGCCGGTGACTGCGCGGCGGTGCCGGACCTGACCGGTCCGCCCGGCTCGTTCTGCTCGCCGAGCGCCCAGCACGCGGTCCGTCAGGCGGCCCAGATGGCCGACAACATCCGGGCGGTGCTGCGGAGCCGGCTGCCGAAGAACTACAAGCACAAGCACGCGGGCAGCGTGGCGAGCCTCGGGCTGCACAAGGGCGTGGCCCAGGTGTACGGCATCAAGTTGACCGGCCTGCCGGCGTGGGCCATGCACCGGGCGTACCACCTGGGTCGGATCCCGTCGCTCAACCGCAAGATCCGGGTGCTGGTCGACTGGGTGCTCGCCTTCGCGCTGCGCCGTGAGGTGGTCGCTCTCGGCCAGTTGCACGATCCCCGCGAGGAGTTCGTCGAGGCCACCCCCCGCATCACCCCCCGCGTCTGAGGTGTTAGGAAGGGCCCCTTGTTATCGCTTTTCGTATAACAAGGGGCCCTTCCTAACGCTCGGGCGGGGTGCCCGTGCCCGGCGGCTGCCGGGCACGCGGGGTGTCAGCGGATCTTCCAGGTCCAGGCGTCAGCGACCCGGGTCGCCGGCCCCAGCAGGCCCTCGAGCGCGGGGAGCAGGCTCTCGGCCCGGGGTGCGTCGCCGGCCAGCACCACGCAGGAGGCGTTCCAGAAGGCCAGGTCGTCGCGGGCACGCTGGCGCTGTTCGTCGCTGATCGGGGGCACCGCGCCGGTCTTCGCCACCTCGGCCAGGAGCGCCGAGGTCGGCTGCTTGTAGGTGCCCATCGACGCCTTGCCGCCGGACGCGTACGGACCGATGAAGAAGCCTTCCGGCATGCCGAACTCGTTGTTTGTCGCGGCTGCCCAGCGCATCGCCCACGGTTCCTTCGGTGTCGGCAGCGGCACCGGCACCATCACTCCGTCCGGGGCGACACAGTCGCGCCAGTGTCCGCCGCTGATGAACGTCGGCAGGGGCGGTCGCGCCGCGGTCGGCACCGGCGTGGGGAAGATCGGCAGGAGGGCGGCGGCGGCCAGCGCCGGCACCAGGATCCGGGTCGACCGGACCTCGGCCCGCAACGCTCGGTCGACGGCGAGCACCAGCACCGTCGCGATCAGCGGGATCAGCGCCAGGGCGAACCGCATCGGCAGCGCGCCGTCCACCACGGGTACGCCGAGCAGCAGCCCGTACGGCCCGGGGAAGCTGGTCCGCTCTCCGTTGATCACCAGGTCGGGGCCGAGCGAGAGCGCTGCCATCAGCAGTCCGGCGGCGGTGACCGCGATCAGGAGTGGGCGTCGGACCTGTTGCTGGAACAGCCAGACCACGGCGGCGACGGTGACGAGCAGCAGCGGCCAGCCGAGGAAGGTGTTGTACTCGGCCGGTCCGGTGGTGAGCCGGGCAGCCGCGTCGCTGCCGGCGAGCGAGAGCGGTGAGATCGCCGCCCAGCTCGCCAGGTCGGCGGAGAAGTAGTACGGGCTGAACATGCCGTTCGGGACGCTCTGCGGTCCGGCGAACTGGAACCAGAGCGGGTAGGCCAGGGCGGCTCCGGCCAGCCCGACCGCGACCAGCAGTCCGGTGGCGAATCCCCGCAGCGCCCGCTGGAGGAGTTGCCGGTTCGCGACCGCGTACGCGACGGTCATGATGATCAACGTGAGGGCGGTGAGGAAGAGCACCTCCTCGCCGACGAAGACCTGCACGAAGACCGCCGTGGCGAGTCCGATCCCGGAGGTGACGATCCGGCGCCGGTCCGGCCCGGGTCGGTCCGGCCGGGCGGTCGGGTCGGCGGCCCGGAGCAGCCGTACCACCAGCCAGACGATCACCGGGACCAGCCAGAGCGCGGTCATGTGCAGGTGGCTGTTGGTCTGGGAGATCATGCCGGGGGCGAAGCCGCAGAAGCCGCCGCCGAGCGCGGCGGCGAGCCGCCGGGCGCCCAGGACCCGGCGGAAGAGCAGGAACCAGGCGATCGCTGTGACGGCGAGGTTGCCGGCGACCAGTAGGGCGAAGGTCGTCGCCACCCCGAAGAGGAGGGTTACCGGGGCGAAGAGCAGACCCGGGGCGATGACCGTGGTGTTCGCCATCAGGTTCACCCCGTCGGGGGCGTTGAGCCGGTCGCTGAGCAGCCCGAAGTCGCCGAGCAGGGCTCGGGCGTCGGCGGCCAGGAACCACTCGTAGAGCACCTGGTCCTCGGGGTTGAGCGCGAGCGTACGGGCACCCGGGTCGGGCCACATCCCGCTGGTCAGCCACCCGGCCAGGAGGAGGAAGAGGAGGCAGATCCCCAGATCGGGTAGGTGCGGGCCGATGGCTGCGTGCCACCGAACCCACCGGGACCGGGGTACGCCGGGAATGGTGTCCGCTGTGTCCTCGCTAAGTTTGGTGTCCTGCGCTGCGGGGGCTGGGCTGGTCACGGCCTTGACCCTAATGCCGATCGGTCGACGGGGTGCGCCCGGTGGGCACCGACCCGCTACCGTGACAGGCACGAGGGCGCGGGTGCCCTCGTGAGCCGCCCGCCCGGGTGGTGGAAAGGCAGACACGGCCGCCTTAAAAGCGGCTGCCGCAAGGCATGCGGGTTCGACCCCCGCCCCGGGCACCAGCATTTGCCATACCATCTGGGTATCTGAATCCCGCAAAGTTGGCAAAGACCCACTACCCTTGAGCGCGGCACGGTCTCACCGTGTATCGACCCCCTGAGGGAGGCCTGAAAGTGAAGACTTCCAACCCGGTGCTGGCCCGGCTCGGCCAGGCGGCCGAGCGCGAGCGGGCCGCCGGGTACGCCCCGGCCGGTCCGTACGGGCAGCCCGGCTACGGGCAGCCGTACCCGACGACGGCGGGAGCCTACCCGGCCGCACCCCCTGCGGTGCAGCCGATGTCCATCGACGATGTTGTGGTCAAGACCGTCACCCTGCTCGGCATCACGGGGGTCTCCGCCACCGCGGCCTGGCTGCTGGTGCCGGACGCCCTGATGGGCGTCGCCTGGATCGGTGCGCTGGTGCTCGGCCTGGTGCTCGGCCTGGTGATCAGCTTCTCCCGGATGGCCAACCCGGCGCTGGTGATCGTCTACGCCGTGGTCGAGGGCGTCCTCGTCGGCGCGGTGAGCAAGGCATTCGAGTCGCTCTACAACGGCATCGTGCTCCAGGCGGTGGTCGCCACGTTCGGGGTGTTCTTCCTGATGGCGATCCTCTACCGGGCGAAGGCGATCCGGGCGACCCCCAAGTTCGTCCGGGGCGTCATCGCCGCGATGGTCGGCCTGTTCGCGGTCATTCTGATCAACCTGGTGCTGTCGTTGTTCGGCTTCGACACCGGCCTGCGCAGTGGTGGCCCGCTGGCGATCGGCTTCAGCCTGATCTGCATCGTGGTCGCCTCGCTCAGCTTCATCCTGAGCTTCCACGAGGTCGAAGAGGGCGTACGCATGGGCCTGCCCCAGCGTTACTCCTGGACTGCGGCGTTCGGCATTCTGGTGAGCCTCATCTGGCTCTACTTCGAGGTGCTGCGCCTGATCAGCTACTTCCAGGGTGACGACTGACGCCAATCGCGTCGTCGGCCTGGTCAGCTCTGCCGGACGCCCGCCCCGAGTAACTCGGGGCGGGCGTCCGCCGTTGTGGCCCAGCCACCGGTCGGGGTCTCGGAACTGGAACGCCGGGGCATTAGGGTCGGGGGATGGGTGCGGAGGAGTTGGGACGGTCGGTCGAACTGCTGGTCGGTCAGGTGGCGCACTGGATCGCGCCGCGGTGGGCCGCCTCGGCCACGGTCGGCAACGTCTCCAGGGCGGACCTGCTGCACCGGCTGATCCAGCAGATCGCCAACCTGGCCGCGGACGCCGAGGGCGGACCACGACGTACGGTGCCCCGCCTCGACAACGATCTCGCCCTACCCGACCAGCTTCGGGTGGTCACGGCCGACCTGCTGGCCGCCGCCCCGGCCGCGTCGGTGCTCGCGGAGGCGGAGGCGGAGGTGACGGCGACCCGCCGTGCCCTGTAGGGCATCGGCAGGGCCGGACCGTCCGCCCGGGGGAGTGCCCGGACTAGCTGAGCCGTTCCAGGATCAGGGCCATCCCCTGACCGCCGCCGACGCACATGGTCTCCAGGCCGATGCTCTTGTCGTGCCAGCGCATCGAGTTGATCAGGG
Organism: Micromonospora sp. NPDC050417; assembly: GCF_044458865.1. Classification (NCBI taxonomy): domain Bacteria; kingdom Bacillati; phylum Actinomycetota; class Actinomycetes; order Micromonosporales; family Micromonosporaceae; genus Micromonospora; species Micromonospora sp. NPDC050417. The sequence continues at coordinate 309,293 of NZ_JBITIH010000004.1, read as the reverse complement.
TGCCGGTGATCCGCGCTCCGGTCATGCCGAACGGGTGGCCGACCGCGATCGCTCCCCCCATCACGTTCAGCTTCTCCAGCGGGATGTCCAACTCCCGGTACGAGGGGATCACCTGGGCGGCGAACGCCTCGTTGATCTCGACCAGGTCGACGTCGTCGATGGTCATACCGGCCCGCCGCAGCGCCTGCCGGGACGCCTCGACCGGCCCGAGGCCCATGATCTCCGGGGAGAGCCCGGTGACCCCGGTGGCGACGATCCGGGCCAGTGGGGTGATGCCGAGGTCGCGGGCGCGCTGCTCGCTCATCACGACCACCGCCGCCGCGCCGTCGTTCAACGGGCAGCAGTTGCCGGCGGTGATCCTGCCATCCGGGCGGAACACCGGCTTGAGGCCGGCCACCGCCTCCGTCGTCACCCCGGGACGGGGTCCGTCGTCGGTGCCCACCATCTCACCCGAGGGAAGCTTCACCGGTGTGATCTCGCGGGACCAGAAGCCGGCCGCGATCGCCTGTTCGGCGAGGTTCTGGCTGCGTACCCCGAACTCGTCCATCTCCGCGCGGGTGACGTCGTAGACCTGGGCCAGGTTTTCCGCGGTCTGCCCCATGGCCAGGTAGATGTCGGGTAGTGCGCCGTCGAGCCGGGGGTCGGTCCAGCGCTCGGCGCCGGCCTCGGTCCGGGCTGCGGACCGGGCCCGGGCCTCGGCGAAGCGCGGATTTTGCCAGCCTCCACCGACCAGGGCCTGAGCCTCCGAGGGCAGACTGTCCGAACTGCCGCGACTGAAGCGCGACACGCATTCGACGCCGGCCGAGACGAAGACATCTCCCTCACCTGCCGCGATGGCGTGGAAGGCCATCCGGGTGGTCTGCAGCGACGAGGCGCAGTAGCGGGTCACGGTCGCCGCCGGCAGGGTGTCGAGGCCGAGCAGGGTGGCCACCACCCGGCCCATGTTGAAGCCCTGCTCGCCGCCGGGCAGACCGCAGCCGAGATAGAGGTCGTCGATCTGGGTGGGGTCGAGCTGGGGTACCTGGTCGAGCGCGGCCTGGACGATGGTGGCGGCAAGGTCGTCCGGTCGCAGATCGCGCAGCGAACCCTTGCCGGCGCGGCCGATCGGGGAACGGGCGGTGGCGACGATGACGGCGGTGCGGGAGGGGTCGGTCGACATGGCTCCAACTTAACCGCCGGGTAACTTGTTGCGGAAGTGAGCGCCGCTGTGACCAATCCGGCCCGTCAGGCGCAAGCGTCGCCCGCGGCGGTCAGTGCTGGCGGGTCACCGCCGCCGCTTCGGCCACCGCCGGCAGCAGGGCGTGCGCCCAGACCCGGTACCCGTCCGCCGACGGGTGGTAGCCGTCATGGCAGAGCGTGCCGGCGTCGGCCCGGAAGACCGGCCCGGTCTCGGCAGCGAGGTCGACCGCGACCCCGCCCGCTTCCAGTACGGCCCGGGCTTGCGCCTTCGCGGTACGTCGACCGAGCAGGCCGGCGATCTGCCGTAGTGGCGGCGCGAGGGCGCGTACCGCCCCGAGATCCGGGCAGGTGCCGACGACGACCTCCACCCCGGCGTTGCGCAGTCGGCGTACGGCGGCGCCGAGGTAGGAGGCGGTCTCGCCGGTACGGCGCAACGCCGTCACGTCATTGGCCCCGATCAGGATCACCGCCACGTCCGGGCGTTCGCCGAGCAGTGCTCGCGCCACCTGGGTCGCCAGGTCAGTCGCCCGGGAGCCGGAGACACCCACGCTGGAGAGGTGGACCAGCCGTTGCCCCTGCGCCGCCATGGTCCCGCCGCCGATGCCCGCGCCCTCGGAGAGCAGCCAGGCGAGCTGGCCGCCGACGGTGTCCCGGAGCCGGTTGACACCGACCCCGAGTGCGGACGAGTCGCCGAGCAGGACCAGTCGCAGTGGTGGCGCACCGCTCCGGCCGACCACCGAGCGCAGCGCCAGGCCCAGTTCAGGTTCGGCGTACCGGCGGTTGCGGGCGAGTACGACCTCGCCGGCGAGCAGGGCCGCCCCGCCGACCGTACCGGCGACGAGCGTGATCGCGGCGGCCCGGCCGATCCGGCCCGCGATACCGCCCCGACGGCGCCCGGTCCTGCTCGCTGTCATGCTCGCTCCTCCACTGTGGATGACGTCGCTCCGGTCGCCGCCGGCCGTCCGTCGTGCCCGGGTTCCGGGCCGCTCGTCGCCGGCTCCAGTCCGCTCGCCGGCTCCAGTCCGGTCACCGCCGGCTCGGTACCGCTCGTTGTGGGCCCAGTGTCCCGTGCCGCCGGCTCCGGGCCACGCGCTGCCGGCTCCTCGCCGCGTTGGTGGCCGAACCAGGCGCGGCGGCGGCGCAGTTGTGCCCAGCGGCCGGCGGGTCCGCGTTCCCGGCCGCCGACCTCCGTGCCGCTGACCTCCGTACCGGCGTTGCGGGCGGCCTCGTGCGCGGCGGCCGGCAACGACCGGACCCCCTCGCCCACGGCGATCGGCGGACGCTGCTCCTCGGTCGCCCCGAGCACCATCAGCACGGTCGGCAACAGCGCCGCCGCGGCGACCGCGTACCCCTCCGCCGACGGGTGGAAGTGGTCCCAGGCGAACATCCGGGCGGGCTCGGCGGCGAACCGGGGGCCGAGCAGGTCGCCCAGGGAGACCGTGGCCCCACCGGCCTCGACCACCGCCACGGTCTGTGCGGCGGCCAGTTGTCGGCTCCAGCGCCGGGCCAGCCAGCGCAGCGGGGGTTTGATCGGTCGGATCGCACCCAGGTCGGGGCAGGTGCCGACAACCACCTGGGCGCCGGCCGCGCGCAGCTCGCGGACCGCGTCGACCAGATAGCGTACGGCGATCGGCAGCGGTGTACGGGCGGTTACGTCGTTTCCGCCGACCAGGATCACGGCCAGGTCCGGCTGCTGTTCCAGGGCGGCTTCCACCTGTGGGGCGAGCCCGGCGGACCGGCTGCCCACCACCGCGTACCGGTGCAGTCGGACCGGTCGGCGCAGTCGGCGCGAGACACCGGTCGCGAGCAGGGCACCCGGAGTCTCCCGTGGGCGGTGCACACCGTAGCCGGCGGCGGAGGAGTCACCGAGAATGACCATGGTCAGGGGCTTGCCCGGGAACCGGGCACCGTACACCCCGTTCCCACGCGGCGGCGGTGCCTCCGCGAGGGGAATGACCCGCCGGGCCTGCCGGGCCTGACCGATCAGCACTCCCCACGCCGCCACCGTGGTCGCCGCTGTGACGCCGGCGCCAAGGAGGGTCAGCTTCGCGACCCGGCGTGCGCGGCGCCACGGCGCCCGTTCCCGCGCCACCGAACCGGCCGTACTCATCAAGCGCCCCCCGCCTACGCGGTCATCCTGCGGCCTCCGAGGCTATCGCGGTGAGTCCTTCCGCGCTGTCATGGTTCCGGCTCCCGTGCGCCGAACCGGGTCGCGCTGGCTGTCCTTCCTGTCCCTTGTCCAGGGGTTCTCGCCCTCTGCGGCCTGGTGGGCACCTCCGTCCGGTTCCGGTCCTGGAAAGGATGTCGCCCCCATGTGCATCATGGGCGGAAGGAGGGTGCGGACAATGGCAAAGACACTGAAGCGGACGGCGGCATTCGCGGCGCTGGCCCGGGCACTGACATCCGGGTCGCGGGGCGGTCCGTCGTTGGGCGCCCGGCTGGCCGCGTTACCCCGGATGATCCGCGCGACCGCGCGCGGCGAGTACGACGGCGGCCTGCGACTGGCGCTGATGGCGGCGGCGACCGCGTACGTGGCGTCCCCGATCGACTTCGCCCCGGAACTGCTGCTGGCCGTCTTCGGCCTGGCCGACGACGCGCTGATGGTGACCTGGCTGGCCGGGAGCGTGCTCGCCGAGACCGAGCGTTTCCTGCTCTGGGAGGCGCGTCGGGACAGCGTGATCCCCGGTCACGTGGTGCCCTGACGGCACGTAGGCTGGCCTCGCAGCCATGGGGGCTGACCTGGTACAGCCACGGACCGCCGCCCCGGCCACGAGCCGAGGCCGGCCACGCGGAAAGGGCACAGTGAAGTGCGCTACTACGACAATGTCGTCGACCTGATCGGGCACACGCCCCTGGTGCGGCTGCACCAGGTCACCGCCGGCATCACCGCGACGGTGCTCGCCAAGGTGGAGTACTTCAACCCGGGCGGTTCGGTCAAGGACCGGATCGCGCTGCGGATGGTCGAGGAGGCGGAGAAGGCCGGGCTGCTCAAGCCCGGCGGCACGATTGTCGAGCCGACCAGCGGTAACACCGGTGTCGGGCTGGCCCTGGTCGCCCAGCTCAAGGGCTACAAGTGTGTGTTCGTCTGCCCGGACAAGGTCAGCGAGGACAAGCGCAACGTGCTGCGGGCGTACGGCGCCGAGGTCGTGGTCTGCCCGACCAATGTCGCGCCGGAGGACCCGCGCTCCTACTACAACGTGTCGAACCGTCTCGCCGCCGAGATTCCGAACGCCTGGAAGCCGAACCAGTACGCCAACCCGGCCAACCCGCGTTCGCACTACGAGACGACCGGCCCGGAGCTGTGGGAGCAGACCGAGGGGCGGATCACCCACTTCGTGGCCGGCGTCGGCACCGGCGGCACGATCTCCGGCATCGGCCGTTACCTCAAGGAGGTCTCCGGCGGGGCGGTGAAGATCATCGGAGCTGACCCGGAGGGCTCGGTCTACTCCGGTGGCACCGGCCGGCCGTACCTGGTCGAGGGGGTGGGCGAGGACTTCTGGCCGGAGGCGTACGACCAGAACGTCGCCGACCAGATCATCGAGGTGTCGGACAAGGCGTCGTTCGAGCTGACCCGGCGGCTGGCCCGCGAGGAGGGGCTGCTGGTCGGCGGCTCCTGCGGGATGGCCGTGGTCGCCGCGCTGGAGGTGGCCCGGCAGGCCGGACCGGACGACGTGGTCGTGGTGCTGCTGCCAGACGGCGGCCGGGGCTACCTGTCGAAGATCTTCAACGACGACTGGATGGCCCGCTACGGTTTCCTGGAGACCGACAATACCCAGCCGACCGTGGCCGACGCGCTGGCCAGCAAGCCGGGCGGGGTGCCGGAGCTGATCCACGTACACCCGACCGAGACGGTCCGGGACGCGATCGACTACATGCGCGAGTACGCCGTCTCCCAGTTGCCGGTGCTCAAGGCCGAGCCGCCGGTGGTCACCGGCGAGGTGGCCGGTTCGATCGCCGAACGGGACCTGCTCGACGCGCTCTTCACCGGTCAGGCACACCTGCACGACACGATCGAGCGGCACATGGGGCCGCCGCTGCCGATGATCGGTGGCGGGCAGCCGGTGAGCGAGGCGGTCGGGCTGCTGGAGAAGTCCGACGCCGCGCTGGTGCTGGTCGACGGCAAGCCCAGGGGCGTACTGACCCGTCAGGACCTGCTCGCCCACCTCGGCGCCCGCTGACCCGTCCGACGAGTGCACCCCGTTGACCCCCGGGTCGGCGGGGTGGCTCAGGGCAGGTCGCGGACGTAACGCCGCTGCATGGTCGGGGCGGTGCCGATCTGCTCGGTCCGGGTGGTGCCGTCGGCGGTCCAGCCGCCGCGCCGGTAGAACTCCTGGGCGCGAGTGTTGCCGGTGAGGACCCAGAGCGCGGCCCGGCGCCAGCCGCGTCCGTGCAGGGTCTCCAGCGCGTTGACCATCAACGCCCTGCCCAGGCCCCGGCCCCGCTGGTCGGGCTCCAGGTGGATGGCGCAGAGTTCGCCGTACCCGGCCGGGTCGAGTTCGTGCGGGCCGACGTAGCTGAAGCCGACCAGCCGGTCGCCCGCGTCGACCACGGTCATCAGGTGGGTTTCCCGCTCCCACTTCCACCGCTCGCTCCACCACGGGCCGAGTAGTTCCCCGGAGGAGGCGAGCGCCTCCGCGGGCAGGAAGCTGCCGTAGGCGGCCTGGCGGGAGCGCGCGTGCAGGGCGCCGACGGCGATCAGGTCATCGGCGGTGGCGGGGCGTAGGAGGGCGGTCACACGGGCGAGGATAGCCGGGGCACACGTACCCGGCCGAGGTCCTCGGCGATCACCAGGTCACCGGTGAAGTGCTCCCGTGCCTCGGCGGCGAATCGCGCCGGGTCCGGGTAGCGCTGGGAGAAGTGGGTGAGCACGAGGCGGCGTACCCCGGATTCCGTGGCCACCCGCGCGGCCTGCGCCGCGGTCAGGTGGCCGGCCTCGGCGGCCAGCGCGGCGTCCTCGGTCAGGAAGGTCGATTCGATCACCAGCAGGTCGGCGGCTTCGGCGAGGGCGTAGACCGCGTCGCAGAGTCCGGTGTCCATGACGAAGGCGAAGCGCTGGCCCCGGCGTGCCTCGCTGACGTCGGCCAGGAGCACGCGGCGTCCGTCGAGGTCGAGGTGGCCGGCGCGGATCAGGTCACCGATCGCCGGACCGGTGATGCCGTACGCGGCCAGCCGTTGCGGCAGCATCCGGCGTCCGTCCGGTTCGACGAGTTGGTAGCCGTACGCCTCGACGGGGTGGCGCAGCCGGCGGGCGGTGATCGTGCCGCCGCGTACCGGAATGGTTTGTCCCTCCCGTTCGACCGGCTCCGGGCGTATGTCGGCGGTTTCGTGGAAGGCGCTGGCGTGCCGTAGCCGGGCGAAGTACTCGGCGCCGCCGGCGGGGAAGTGGATCGGCACCGGGTGCGGCACCCGGTCCAGGGAGAGACGCTGGATCATCCCGGGTAGTCCGAGGCAGTGGTCGCCGTGGAAGTGGGTGACGCAGATCCGGGTGAGGTCGGTGGCGGAGGCACCGGCCCGGAGCATCTGTCGCTGGCTGCCCTCGCCCGGATCGAACATGATCATCTCGTCGTCCCAGCGCAACAGGTAGCCGTTGTGGTTGCGCTGCCGGGTGGGCACCTGGCTCGCGGTGCCCAGGATCACCAGTTCTCTGGTCACCGGGGGCTCTTTCAGGTTGGAGAGAGATCGCGGCCGGCGTCGGTACGTCGCCGGATATGGAACGACCCCCGGGGCTTCCGCGCGGTGCGCGGGCCGGTCGGACTGAACCGGCACCCCGGGGGTCGGGTGGCTGTCTGGAATTCGCCGCACCGCTGCCACACGGTCTCGACGGTTGTGCACTGTCAAGGACAGCGGCTAGCGGACAGCCACCTCACGAGTCCCGTTGCTACACAAAGCCTGGACCACCTCCCTTCACGTGTACGGCCACGTTAACCACACCGGGACGGGTCCGCCAATGGTTTTAGATCACTGGTCTGGTCCGGGTTCGCCCTGTCTCAGACGCTGGTACGGGCCACCCCGACCGGGCAACTCATCCCGTTCGGGCCGTGGTTGCAGTAATCGTCCGGGTTCTTGAACCCTGGCGGACGGTGTATTACTGATTCCCGCCTTCGCACCAACGCGACCGGTAAGCGTCGGCGCGGTGCTCGATTGCCGTCACGGTCACGACGCGGTCGTCCTCGTCGATCTCGTAGAGGACACGGTACGTGCCGCGCCTGGCCGACCAGGTGCCTTCGAACGGCGGCAGAAGAAGTCGTTTGCCGACGCGATGCGGGTTGTCGAGCAGAGCGGTGGTGATGAACTCGTAGACGGCCGCGGAGATCTTCTCTGGTAGCCGTCCGGCCAAGGCGCGGGCGGCCGGGCCGGTGACCTGAAGTCGGTAGCGGTCGGGGGCGGGGCCAGTCACCGTGCCCGCTTCGACCGCTTCGCCATCAGCGCCGCGAGTTCGTCGGCGTCGAGTACGTCACCGGCTTCGACGGCGGCCTTGGATTCGCCAAGTTGCCGCATGGCCTCGGCGCTGGAGAGAACCTCCAGGGTCTCTTCCAACGCGGCGAGGTCGTCGGCGGAAATGAGCACAGCGGCGGCGTGGCCGTGCCTGGTGATCTCTATCCGCTCATGGGTCGAGGCCACCTCGTCGATGAGTTCCGAAAGGCGGTTGCGGGCGTCAGTGAACGGCACGGTAGTCATGCTCGAAGTATAGGCAGATTCTGGCGCGAAGTCTGTACCAACTTCCGGCCGAGGCCACCGGGCCATAAGCCCGGTGGCCTGTGGTGGCTAGATGGTCTTCGCGACACCTACGGGGCAGGTCATCCCGTTCGGGCCGTGGGCCGGTCAGGTCGGGCGCGAAGGCCCTCTGCGTAGATGCCGTCATGTGGGCCAGCCTCGATCAGGCTCGCTCGCTTCTTTGCGCTTCACAGCGTGGAGTGGCTGGTCTCCTGCTGGGCGGCGCGGCGTAGGGATGCCAACGGTTCAGCTCGCGGAGCTGGATGGTGACACCCTGATCGATGAGGAGCTGCACGGAGGCCGGTGCTACTCGGTCGTCGGAGGTGAAGCGGCCGGGGTGCAGCGCCTCGCCCCGGTGGAACATGTTGACGTAGTTGCTCGGTGCGCAGCCGGCGTCGAGGAAGCCGCGAATCGTCTTCGCGTTGATCACCCGACCGATCGGGCTGTCGGGCGGCAGTGTCAAAGTGAATGGTTTGGTAGGCCATTCGGTCAGAAAGTCAGCGGCGGCCTCGCGGCCGATGATCATGTCGAGGGACATGGGGGTCTCCCAAAATCGCGGTCACATCGGTGGGAGGGGACATGGGATTTCCTGGAGGTGGCGATGCGGGCAGGAGATCACCGCGTACGTCACGACCCTGTTGCCGTTCTTGCTGGTGGTGTAGTGCCAGGTGGCGTCGCCCCCGTGCCTCAGTGACGCTTCTGTGTGCTCAAGCCAGTCGGCCGGGGTGCCGTACCTGAGAGTCGGGTCGGGCGGACACTGGGCATACGTTTCGGTGAGCCAGGCCAGCGGCCCCTGCAAGTCGGTCCATGTCCGCTTCGGCGTCGTCTGGCTTTGGCGCAGGAGGTAGTGGCCGTTCTGCATGGGCGGCGTGTTTGCCGCGATGAACGCAACCGTTTGCGCGTCGCCGGGGATGTCGCCGGGGCGCCGCTCATGCTCGTGCTGACGCTGGAAAAACTCATGCGAACCCAGCCAGGGGCCGTAACCGTGCCAATGGTGCGCCACCAGCGCCATCATCCCCTCCGGGGGCGGGCTGGCCACACGACTCGCGCGGCCAGCCCTCGATCGGTCGGTTAGCTGATCTCACCGGCCTGGTACGCCGCGAAGAAGTTGTTCAACTCCTGGCGGGTGAACCGGAGGGTCGGCGTGTCGGCGCCGAGCTTGCTGTCGCCGATGATGTAGGCGTCGGGGTTGCCGGGCAGGATGGCGGCGGCGACGCAGCTCTCCATGGAGAGGTTGTTGATGCCACCGCCGCAGAGCTTGCGGAGGTTCACGCTGGAGGCGTCGACCTCGTACAGATTGACCTTCTCCACGAGACAATCTCCTTTCAGGTGCGCTGTGCGGGGATTCGGTCCCCGCGCCGGTGGTGCCTGTGCGCCCGTCAGGCGTTGCCTGGTCAGGACAACTACTGGCGGGAGTCTGGGCGACTGTCGCCTTGGACGGCCGCCGGCTGGCTCGGCATCCAGCACATGATTCGCTCGAAGATGGCACGCACGTCCGGCGGCGGTCCCAGCGCCGAGTCGTAGACGTGCAGGTCGGAGACCGCGTCGACGAACTGGGTGCCGAGGTAGAGCATCAGCGCGATGCGTTGGTGTCGGAAGCTGACGGTCAGGTCGAGTCGGGCGTCCGCGCACGGCCAGGGTTGGGCGCAGACCCGGCAGCACCAGACCGGGCGCAACGGCAGGTGGAGTTGCCGACCGGCGACGGGTTTCGGGTCGATCACCAGGTTGGCCCTTTCGGTGCGGGGCGTTCGATGTCGAGGAGGACGCGGCGGCGGATGACGTATTCGGCTTCGGGGCGTTCGGGTTTGCCCATGGGTTTTTCGATGCCGCGTACGGGGATCCATTCCCGGTTGTCGTGATGGGTGTGGGTCGGGACTCGGGTGACCCGTAGGTGGAGGTCTCCGACGCCGGGTCGGCGGTTGGCTCCGGTGCCCCGGTAGTAGTCCTCGCCTTCGGCGTTGACGATGTCACCGATCCTGACCAGGGGTTCATCGGACATGGTGACGACCCCTGTTCCGGGGCACGCGGTAGCCCATGGCCTGCCCGTGGGTGAACAGCGGCAGCGGGCGCAGGTTCGCCGTACGCTCGTCGGCCCACGACGGACGGGCGGGCGGTGGGGGCGGGGCGGGTGGCTGTGGCTCGGTGGGCTTGACGGACCAGGGCCACAGGTGGACCCACCATCGGTGGTAGACGGTCATCGCATCTCCTCGACTTTGGAGGCGGGGCCGCCCCGACTTCCCTGCGGGACGGCCCCGCGCGGTTCCGCCCGTCCTTGCGGTGCGTGGGCGACATCCGAGGGGTATGGATTCGAGCGGTTCCGCTACTGCCACTCTCTGTGCCCGAGCACGCAGCTGCAACCATCTACGCTGACACATGTCATGATGGTTGTCTCGGTCGCGTCAGTCGGCGAGAATCAGTCCCAAGCTCGATGGGTGGATTGCTTCATTCCGAGACAGGAGGCTGAATGGCCAACGTGGGGTCATCCATACCGCGACGGCAGCTCGGGCGGTATTTGAAGCAGGCTCGCGAACAGGCTGGACTGTCCCTGGAGGCCGCCGGGGAGGTGCTGGAGTGGTCGCGGTCCACGATGTACCGCATCGAAGGAGGAGGGTCGCCGGTCAAGGCTCGCGATGTCGCGGCCATGTGTTCGCTGTACGGCACGTCCCCTGAGATGACGTCGGCGCTGATTGCCCTGGCGGCAGAGACGAAGGCGAACGGGTGGTGGCACGCCTACGGCGACACGTTGCCGACCTGGTTCGAGTTGTACGTCGGAATGGAATCGGCGGCCTCACGCCTGCGGCACTGGGAGCCGGACTCACTTCCCGGCTTGCTTCAGACGAGGGCGTACGCCGAACACCTGCTTCGGTCACATCCGGAGCTGGCAGAGCGGGAGGTCGGACGCCTGGTCGAGCTTCGGATGGAGCGCCAGAGGATTCTAAAGCGCAAGAATCCGGAACCTCCGCACCTTGAGGTCATTGTGGATGAGAACGTACTGCGCCGGCCGTGGCACGGGATGGCGGACCAGCTCGTCCACCTCCACAACCAGGTGGTCGCCGAGGTCGCAACCGTCCGCATTGTGCCTCGAGATGCGCCGCCCAACTACGCGCTTACCGGCGGCGGGTTCGTGATTTTGGAATTTCCTACAGTCGGCATCCGTACCCCCGAACCCACCACGGTTTACAGCGAGTCACTGACCGGAGCCCTGTATCTCGACAAACCGACGGAGGTCGCGGCGTACGCTGTGTGCTGGAGGGTGCTTGAAGGTCTGACGCTCAATGCAGACCGGTCAGCCGACCTACTAACCATGATCGTCAAGGAGATGCAGCAATGAGCAACCTAACCGGTGCCGTGTGGCGCAAGAGCAGCCGCAGTGGGGGCAACGGCGGGCAGTGCGTAGAGGTCGCCGACAACCTCACGGGCGTTGTTTTCGTCCGCGACACGAAGAACCGCGACGGAGGCACGCTGACCTTCGCCCCCGAGGCGTGGCGCGCCTTCGTCGGTTTCGCCAAGCAGGGCTAGCAGACCTTTTCGCGCCCCCGTGCCAGCTCGGTACGGGGGTGTTGCTTATCTCCGGTACGTCGAACGCCCCCGGCGCGTGGTGCCGGGGGCGTTCTAGGTATCGGGTGTGTAAACGGCGCTTCGTCGGCTACTCGGCTACCCGCGCGACGCCAACCGGGCAGCTCATGCCGTTCGGGCCGTGGTTGCAGTAGCCGTCCGGGTTCTTGGACTCCAGCGGACGGTGTGGTGCTGCTGTACTGGTCCGCCGACTGATCCGGCATCCTGACCATCCGCCTTGCCAGGAGTTCTGAAAAAGTTCAGAATTGACCATGTGGATGTCAAGGAAGTGCAGTGGAGCGAGTTGCAGCGTGATCCCAAGAGCGTCGCAGCGCTAGCCGATGCCGGCGACGTGCGCGTGCGACGCAGGGACGGCGCCGACCTGCTGTTGACCAGGGAAGATCGGATAGCCACTTCCGGCGAGGGAGCCATCGCCACCGTGCGGGCGCTCCGCAACCTTCTGGCGCATGTTCCCGTCGAGACCGCCGCAGCGGCGCTGAGCGAGGAGTTTCCCTGGCTCGGGCTGCTGCCTGCCGACGCGGTGGCTCAGTTCGTCGCCGAATTCATCAAGGCAGCGAGGATATCGGCTGAGTTGGGGCAATGGTCGGTGCTGGCCGAGATGCTGCGTGGGTGGAAGTCGACGGCCATGGTCTATGCCGATCCGGATCTTCTGCGCCAGCTGAGCGGACCGTTGGACAAGGACCTGGGCCCGGTGCCTGCTCCCGTGGATGGCGACGCTGATGCCCGCTAAGCGAGGCGATCGGGTGGCCCCGCCGGGGAAACCGGGCGGGTGGGAAGCGCGGTTCGCCACGTCCGAGGCCGCCAAAGGTTGGGAACACCTGTGTCAGGCCGCCCGGTCGAACACCTGGGAGGCGCGGTAGGTCGTTCTCACTGAACGACCTACCGCGCCGACAAATCCGGCGCGGCAGCATCGACTTTACGGCCCCCTGGGGCATCGCGAGATCGGCGGTAGACGTCTCGACCAATGGCAATACGAGGTGACGGCCGGCGGCCGAATCTGGTACTGCCCAGACGCGGACCGCCGGATCGTCTGGATTGTCGCAGCCGGTCCGTCACACCCGAAGCTGACTGAGTGATCAGCCCTCGGTCTTGGCGACCCCGACTGGGCAGGTCATCCCGTTCGGGCCGTGGTTGCAGTAGCCGTCCGGGTTCTTGGTCGGCGCGAGGTACTGCTGGTGGTAGTCCTCGGCGTAGTAGTACTCGCCCAGTTTGTCGATCTCGGTGGTGATCTCCGGCAGGCCGGCCTTCGCCACCACCGGGGCGAACGCCTCGCGGGACGCCCGGGCGATCTCCAACTGCTCGTCGTTTGTGGCGTAGATCGTCGAGCGGTACTGGGTGCCCACGTCATTGCCCTGGCGCATGCCCTGGGTCGGGTTGTGGTTCTCCCAGAAGACCTTGAGCAGGTCCTCGTAGCTGATCTTCGTGGGGTCGTAGACCACCTGGACCGCCTCGGTGTGCCCGGTCAGGCCGGAGCAGACCTCCTCGTACGTCGGGTTGGCGGTCTCTCCGCCGGCGTACCCGACGGAGGTGGAGATCACCCCTGGCAGGGTCCAGAACAGGCGCTCGGCACCCCAGAAACAGCCCATGCCGAAGACCGCCGTACGGCTGCCCTCGGGCCACGGCCCCTGCATCGGCGTGCCGAGTACGACGTGCTTGTCGGCCACCGGCATCCGGAAACTGCGTCCGGGCAGTGCCTCGCCGGGACCGGGCAGGTCGGCCTTCATTCGCCGTAGGAACACGGTTGGTCTCCTCTCGTACGTCTGCCGGGTGTAACGCTGGCCGGTCCGCGATCCTTACCCGGCTTACCCGCCACCGCGCGGCTCAGGCGGGTGGGAGCGCGGCGGTGATCCGGGCGGCGTACCCGGTCGCCGAGTCGGCGGAGTCGTACGTGGTGCGGGGCCAGAAGAAGCCGCGCAGGCCGTCGCCCTTGGTTCGGGGCACCACGTGGGTGTGCAGGTGCGGCACCGACTGGGAGACCCGGTTGTTCATGGCCACGAACGTGCCGCCGCTGCCGAGGCCGGTCTCGACCGCGACCGCGATCCGACGTACGAGGCCGAAGTATCCAGCAAGCGATGAAACGGGCAAATCGGGTAAAACCTCGTAGTGCTCGCGCGGTACGACCAGCACGTGACCCCGGAACACCGGCCTGGTGTCCAGAAACGCCACTCCGGCCGGTTCGTCGGCAACGGTGAAGGCCGGCACGGAACCCGCGACAATGCCACAGAACACGCAAGGCTTCACCGGGGCAGACTAACGTCACCCAGATGAACTACGGCTTCGAGACTCTCGCCATCCACGCCGGTCAGGAACCTGATCCACGTACCGGTGCGGTGGTCACACCCATCTACGCGACCAGCACCTACGCCCAGGACGAAGTCGGTTCACCCCGACTCGGCTACGAGTACAGCCGCTCGGGCAACCCGACCCGCGCGGCACTGCAGGAATGCCTCGCAGCGCTGGAGGGCGGCCAGGTCGGGCTCGCCTTCGCCAGCGGCCTCGCCGCCGAGGACGCCCTGCTCCGTACGGTCTGCCGGCCCGGCGACCACGTGGTGATCCCGGACGACGCGTACGGCGGCACGTACCGGCTCTTCGCCAAGGTGCTGCACCGCTGGGGGCTGGAGTGGACTCCGGCGAGGATCTCCGACCCGGACGCCGTACGGGCCGCCGTCCGCCCCGGCCAGACCAAGGTCGTCTGGGTGGAGACGCCGACCAACCCGCTGCTCGGCATCGCCGACATCGCGGCGCTCTCCGCGATCGCCCACGAGGCCGGAGCGCTGCTCGCGGTCGACAACACGTTCGCGTCGCCGTACCTGCAACAGCCGCTGGCGCACGGGGCGGACGTGGTGGTCCACTCCACCACCAAGTACCTCGGCGGCCACTCGGACGTGATCGGCGGGGCGCTCATCGCCGCCGACCGGGGACTGGGCGAGGAACTGACCTACCACCAGAACGCGATGGGCGGCGTACCCGGCCCGTTCGACGCCTGGCTCACCCTGCGCGGCGTGAAGACCCTCGGCGTACGGATGGACCGGCACTGCGACAACGCGGAGCGGGTGGTGGACTACCTGAGCACGCACCGGGCGGTCGCCGAGGTGCGCTACCCCGGCCTGCCCGACCACCCGGGACACGAGACGGCGGCCAAGCAGATGCGCCGGTTCGGCGGCATGATCTCGTTCCGGGCGGCCGGCGGCGAGGCGCACGCGGTGGAGATCTGCAACCGGGCCAAGCTCTTCGTGCTCGCCGAGTCGCTCGGCGGGGTGGAATCGCTGATCGAACACCCCGGTCGGATGACACACGCGAGTGCCGCCGGCTCGGCGCTTGAAGTTCCCGCCGATCTCGTGCGACTGTCTGTCGGCATCGAGACGGCTGACGACCTGCTCGCCGATTTGGAGCAGGCGCTCGGCTGAGGCTTCGGGGAGGGGTGGGGAGTGCAGGAGCTCATGCCGTCCTGGGTGGGCGCGACCGCCAAGCAGATCGCCCGGGCGGTCCGCCGAGGTGACGCGTCGGCGACCCAGGTGGTGGCCGACCACCTCGACCACATCGCCCGGAGCGACGGCGAACTCGCCGCGTTCCGGGTGATCCGGGGCGGCGAGGCGATCGTCGAGGCGGAGAAGGTCGACGAGCAGGACGACCTGGCCAACCTGCCGCTCGCCGGGGTGCCGATCGCGGTCAAGGAGAACACCGCCGTGGCCGGCCTGCCGACCTGGAACGGTTCCGCCGCCGCCCGCACCGCGGTCGCCGAGGAGGACCACGAGGTGGTCCGCCGGCTGCGCGGGGCGGGCGCGGTCATCGTCGGCGTCACCCGGATGCCGGAACTCGGCCTCTGGGCGCTCACCGACGACGAGAGTGCCACCACCCGCAACCCCTGGGACCCGGACCGTACCCCCGGCGGCTCGTCCGGCGGTGCGGCGGCAGCCGTCGCCTCCGGGCTGGTCCCGATCGCCCACGGCAACGACGCGTTGGGCTCGCTGCGCATCCCCGCCGCCTGCTGCGGCCTGGTCGCGCTCAAGCCCGGCTCGGGCGTGGTGCCGTCCCAACTTGGCGCGGACGACTGGTTCGGGCTGACCGAGCACGGCATCCTCGCCACCACCGTGGCCGACGCCGCCGTTGGCTTCTCCGTCCTCGCCGGCCGGCGTCCGGACAAGCTGGTCCCGCCACAGCGGCTACGGGTGGCGGTCTCGCTGCGCTCACCGGTGAACGGCGTACGCCCGGACGCGCCCAACACCGACGCGGTCGCCACCGGTGCCCGGCTCCTCGCCGCCGCCGGACACGACACGGTCACCGCCGACCCGGTCTACCCGACCGCGGTCGGCCTGCGCGGCATCGCCACCTGGCTCGCCGCCGCCGCCCGGGACGCCGAAGCGGCCGGAGTGGACCGGCGCAGTCTGCAACGGCGTACTCGGCGACACATCGGGCTCGGTGACTGGGCCTACCGCCGGGGTTACGTCCGGGAGGCCGACCGTGCCGCCTGGCGTGAGCGCTCCATCGGGTTCTTCACCGACAACTCCGTGGACCTGCTGCTCACGCCGGCGCTGGCCGCCGCCCCGCCGCCGGCCGACGGATGGGCGACCCGTTCCTGGCGGGCGAACATGCTGACCAACATCCGGTACGCCCCGTACGCCGCACCGTGGAACATCGCCGGCCTGCCGTCGCTGGTGGTGCCGGTCGGCGTACGCCCGGACGGGCTCCCGGTCGGGGTGCAGTTGGTCGGGCCGCCCGGCTCGGAACTGCTGCTGCTCGGCGTGGCCGGACAGTTCGAGATGACCGCTCCCTGGTCTCGACACGCCCCCGGCTGGCCCCGCGTCCCCCAACTCATCGCCTGACCGTAAGGAAGGGCCCCCTGTTATCGGAATCCGATGTATAAGGGGCCCTTCCTAACGCAAATGCCGTGCTGCTGTGATGCCGGGCATCAGTGGGCCGCCCCCGGTGACGGGCCCGGGGCGGGATGCGACGATCGGGACATGACGGACCTGGTCGGCCTTGCCGACGTACGCGCCGCGCGGGAACTGCTCGCCGGCATCACCCGGACCACCCCGCTTGAGCCGTCCCGGCCGCTGAGCGCCGCACTCGACGGGCCGGCCTGGCTCAAGTGCGAGCACCTGCAGCGCGCCGGGTCGTACAAGGTACGCGGCGCGTACGTCCGGATCTCCCGGCTGTCGGCGGCGGAACGCGCCCGTGGCGTGGTGGCGGCGAGCGCCGGCAACCACGCACAGGGGGTGGCCCTCGCCGCCGGCCTGCTCGGCATCTCCGCCACCGTCTTCATGCCGGTCGGCGCGCCCCTGCCCAAGGTCGCCGCGACCAAGGGGTACGGCGCCCAGATCGAACTGGTCGGCAACACCGTCGACGAGTCGCTCGTCGCGGCCCGGGACTTCGCCGACCGCACCGGGGCGGTCTTCATCCACCCGTTCGACCACGCTGACGTGATCGCCGGCCAGGGCACGGTCGCGCTGGAGATCCTGGAGCAGTGCCCGGAGGTGAAGACGATCGTCGCCGGAGTGGGCGGTGGTGGGCTCGTCTCCGGCATCGCGGTGGCGGCGAAGGCCATCCGACCCGACGTACGCGTGATCGGGGTGCAGGCGGCGGGCGCCGCAGCCTTCCCGCCCTCGCTCCTCGCCGGCCGGCCGGTACGCCTGCCCGCCTACTCCACCATCGCCGACGGCATCGCCGTGGGGATTCCCGGCGACCTGACCTTCGCGCACGTCAGCAAGTTGGTCGACGAGGTCGTGACGGTTTCCGAGGAGGACATCTCCCGGGCCTTGCTGATGCTCCTGGAACGGGGCAAGCAGGTGGTCGAACCGGCCGGGGCGGTGGGCGTGGCCGCATTGCTGGCCGGCGTCGTCGAGGTGGAGGCGCCGGTGGTCGCGGTCCTCTCCGGCGGCAACATCGACCCGCTGCTGATGCTGCGGGTGATCGAGCATGGGCTCGCGGCGGCCGGCCGTTATCTGCGGTTGACCGTGCGCTGCAACGACCGTCCGGGTCAGTTGGCGCTGCTGCTGAGCCAGATCGCCGAGCACCGGGGCAACGTGGTCGACGTGGTGCACCTGCGGCAGAACCCGCACCTGGGGCTCGGCGAGGTCGAGGTCGCGCTCTCGGTGGAGACCCGGGGCGCGGAGCATTCCGATCGACTGATCAGCGCGCTACGGGCCAGCGGGTACCAGGTCGCCTTCGGCGAGACGGCCGGCTGACCTTCCGTCCCGTCGTCTGTACGGCAGGGAGTTGGCTGACCGGGGTCGGATCTGGCACCTCGACCCCGGTCGCGCCGTCGTGGACGGGACGGCGTCGCCGTCCCGGAGGGATCAGCCGCCGAACGGTTCGAAGGCCACCACGGTGACCTTGATGTCCGCGCCGCTTGGCGCGGTGTAGGTGACCGTCTGACCGGCGCGGCTGCCGAGGATGGCCTTGCCCAGGGCGGACTCCGGGCTGTAGACCGTGAGGTCGGTGGTGGCCGCGATCTCCCGGGAACCGAGCAGGAAGGTCTCCCGGTCCTCCTCGTCGTCGTCGAAGTGGATCGTGACGACGGTGCCGGGGGCGACAGAATCGGCCTTGGGTGCCTCACCCACCTGGGCGGTACGCAGCAGTTCCTGCAGGTAGCGGATGCGCCCCTCCTGCTTGCCCTGCTCCTCGCGGGCGGCGTGGTATCCGCCGTTCTCCCGCAGGTCGCCTTCTTCACGGCGTGCGTTGATCTCCGCGGCGATCACCGGGCGGCCAGCGATCAACTCGTTGAGCTCTGCCTGCAGGCGGTCGTGCGCGTCCTGGGACAGCCAGGTGGCGGGCGCCTCGCGGTCGGTCGTCGACACAGACGATCTCCTCGGGTGAACGGACTACGGCGGACAGGACGAAGTACCAAGTTACCAGTGCGCTACACACCGGACGGGCAGTGATTTATTGCCGAACCCGACTGATCCGCCCGAATCAGCTCCCCGGCAGCCTCTACGGCCTGTTCTGGGAGCGCTACCCCCGGTCCGGTACGTCGCGGGTTCAGGCGGGGCAGCCGGCCGAGGGCTGGCTCAGTTCGCGGCCCGGCAGCGGAGCACCTCGCCGATTATCGCCACGCCGGAGGTCTTGAGCAGGTGCTCGACCACCGGCTGGCGCTCACCGGGCGGGGCGTCGACGCGTACCTCTTCGCGGGCGACCTCGGCGCCGTCCCGGGAGCGTGCCCGTACGGCGCAGACCGCCGACCCGCCGGCCGGTACGGTCACCCGGAACACCAGCCGCAACTGGCTGTCGGTAATGTCGGTGTAGGTGATCACCTGAGCGTCGTACGTGGGATCGCCGTACTGCCGGTAGAGCCGGGCCGCGGCTAGTCCCAGCACGGCCAGCAGGGCGACCGCCAGCAGTGCGCTGAGCCAGGGCCGCCGGCGTCCGGAGGTGCGGCGGTGTCCGTACCGGCCCTCGGGGAAGACCGGCGTGTCGGAGGAACGGGTGGCGTTCGTCTCGGTCACCGGGCACATCTCCTGCGGGGCACGTTGTCGGTGGCATCGGCCAGAATGGCAGAGTCCATCTTCGCAGCCGGTGACCGAACGATACCGGCAGGTCAGCCAGTCGAGCCGCGGGGGCTCGACGGCAGCACGGACGAGGAGCATCCGTTGGCAGAGCAACTACGTCTCATGGCCGTACACGCCCATCCCGACGACGAGTCGAGCAAGGGCGCCGCGACCATGGCGAAATACGTCGCCGAGGGCGTGAGCGTGCTCGTGGCGACCTGCACCGGGGGTGAGCGCGGCAGCGTACTCAACCCCAAGCTGGACCGCCCGGACGTCTGGGCGAACATCGCCGACATCCGCCGGGCGGAGATGGACGCCGCCCGGGCGATCCTCGGTGTGGAGCAGGCGTGGCTCGGGTTCGTGGACTCCGGGCTGCCCGAGGGCGACCCACTGCCGCCGCTGCCCGAGGGCTGTTTCGGGCTGCAGGACCTGACGGTGGCGACCCGCCCGCTGGTTCGGCTGATGCGGGAGTTCCGGCCGCACGTGGTGACCACCTACCCGGAGGACGGCGGCTACCCGCACCCGGACCACATCATGTGCCACAAGATCACCGTGGCCGCCTTCGAGGCCGCGGGTGACCCCGAGCAGTTCCCGGAGCTGGGTGAGGCATGGCAGCCCTTGAAGCTCTACTACGACATCGGCTTCTCCAAGGCGCGGTTGATGGCGCTGCACGAGGCGGTGCTCGCGGCGGGGCTCACGTCGCCGTACGAGGAGTGGCTCAAGAACTGGGAGAACCGCCCGGACAAGGGGCCACGGGTCACCACCCGGGTGGAGTGCGCGGAGTACTTCCCCGTCCGCGACGACGCGTTGCGGGCTCACGCCACCCAGATCGACCCGGACGGCTTCTTCTTCCAGGTGCCGATGGAGATCCAGCAGCGGTCCTGGCCGACCGAGGACTTCGAGTTGGTCAAGTCGCTGGTGGAGAGCCCGATGCCGGAGTCTGACCTGTTCGCTGGCATCCGTGGGACCACCCATGCCCGTTGACCCAGTCCAGGCGTACTGTTATGAAAGCTCGCCTATCGAAGGATCCCAGTCATGCTGACCGCTGTGCAGGTGCTCGCGGCGAACAACTTCGGGGACACCCGGACCGGTGGCCTGGCCGGTCCGATGGGCCTCTTCCTGATCGTGGTGCTGGCCATCGCCACGGTTCTGTTGATTCGCAACATGAACGCGCGGCTGCGGCGGTTGCCGGACCGGTTCCCCGACCAGTCGCTCGACGCCCGGTCCGGGAGGGTCGATTCGTCCGTTACGGGGGCCGGTGAGGTGGACTCGACAGAGGAATCTGGCGGGAGCGCTCCCAGTGCCTCCCACCAGGGCGGGAACGACCGCTAGCGGGCATGTTCCCGGCTAAACCGGCCGGCCGCCCCCTGTTGCGCCAAACCGGTTTGGCTTAGCCTTCCGCCGGGGACCAAAAGTCCCCGCACCGTGCGCGGGAGGGGGCGCCGATGAGAGTCAGATCCGACGCCCGGCGCGGTGCGCGGCCCGCTGACGCCCTGCGTCCGGGGACTGCGGGCGGAGGCGGCCCGTGACATCGGGCCGACCGGCCGCCCCACGGTTCGCGGCCCTGGTCGGCATCACCGAAACGCCCCGCCGCATGCTCGTCCTCACCGCGGCGGTGCTGGCGGCGGCGCTCGCCGCCGCCGGTGCCGGACTCGCGGTCCCGGCCCAACTGCCACCGGACGACCCGCTCGACTCCGTCGAACCGCTCGTCCGGATCGCCATCGTCGCCGGCGTGTTCGCGCTCGCCCAACTCGCCCGGCTCCGTTTCCGGGTCGCGGCCGGCATGGTGAACGTGACCTGGGGCGAAGCCGCACTCGTCATCGGGCTCTACCTGGCGCCCGCCGGTTGGCTCCCGGTCGCGGCACTGGTCGGGGCGGGACTCGGCTGGGGAGTGCTGTCGATCTTTCCAGATCGGCGTTCGGTCGTCGAGGTGGTGCACATCGCCGCCTCCCTGACCGCCGCCATCGCCGTCGCCACCACTGTCACCACCACCTTCGGCGCCCCACTCGGTGCCGGGCTCACCCCCGCGCTCACCATCGCCCTGCTGCTCGGCGCGTCGACCTACCTGCTGGCCAGCGGTTGGCTCGCCGCGCTGACCATGTCGCTGCGGCACCGGCTGCCGATGGGGCAGCTACTGCTGCGCGCGTTGCGCGGCAAGCTCCTGATGTTCGTCGGCAACGTCCTGGTCGGTCTCGCCGTCGTCACCATCCTCGAACACAGTCCCCGCTGGCTGCTGGCGCTGCCACCGGTCTGGTGGCTGCTCCAGCAGACGTACGGCCAGCGGCTGCGGGCCCACGACGAACGCCGTACCTGGCGCGCCTTCGCGGAGGCGACCAGCACCCTCAACAAACTTGACGAACGGGGCGTGGCGATCGCCGGGGTGAACGGCGCACTGGCTGTCTTCGGCGCGGACGGAGTCGACCTCGACGTCGCCCGGGGCGACGGGCGGTGGCGGCGCTACAGCGTCACCGCCGGCGGACCGGTGACGGACCAGGACGTGCTGGTGCGCGTCCAGGGCGGCAGCGGCGGCCACGTGCTGTCCCGTCCGCTTGAGGTCGGCACCGCGCAGGTCGGCGAACTCCGGGTGCGACTGCCCCGGTCGGTAGTCCCCGGCGAGCGGGACCAGGACGTGCTGTCCGCGTTCGCCGACGCGCTCGCGGCGGCCCTGCACGATGCCGCCACCCACCAGGAACTGCGAATCATGGCCGCCCAGTCGTCGTACGAGGCGGTGCACGACCCGTTGACCAAACTGGTCAACCGCGCGGCCATGCTGAGCAAGGGCGACCTCGCACTGCACCGGCTCGGGCACGACCACCCGGTGGCGTTGCTGCTGCTCGACATCAACAACTTCAAAGAGGTCAACGACACCCTCGGGCACGCCGCCGGAGACGAACTGCTCCAGGTGACCGCCCGCCGACTGCAGGAACTCCGCCGCGACGGCGAGGTGCTCGGCCGGCTCGGCGGCGACGAGTTCGCACTGCTGATCACGTCGCTACCGGCCACGCCACTGCCGGCGGTCGCGCTGCCGACGACCGCGCTCCCCCTGCCGGTCGCGACCGAACTGAACATCTTCGGTGAGTGGCCCGCCTCGCTGCCGTACCCGCTGCGCCGGGCTCGGGAGATCGTGGCCGAGCTGGCCGCACCGACCGAGGTCGCCGGCGTACGGATGTCGGTCGAGGCATCGGTCGGCGTGGTGGTGGCCGGCGCCGGCACCGCCGACATGACCGAGCTGCTGCGCCGAGCCGATATCGCGATGTACCAGGCCAAGGCGGGCGGAGGAAGCGTCGCCAGTTACGACAGCGGCCAGGACGCGGCCAGCACCGACCAGCTCGCGCTCCTCGCCGAGCTGCGTGAGGCGCTCGCCTCGGACGACCAGCTCATGCTCGCCCTGCAACCCGCGGTCGACCTCGCCACCGGTGCGCCAACCGGGGTGGAGGCGCTGATCCGCTGGCGACACCCGCGTCGCGGTCGACTCGGACCGGTCGACTTCGTCCGCACCATCGAGGGCAGCGAACTGCTCGGCCCGTTCACCCGGTACGTGATCGACAAGGCGCTCGCGGTCGCCGCCGACTGGGCCCGGCACGGACTCGACGTACCGATTTCGATCAACCTTTCCGCGCGCAGCCTGCTCGACCCGAGGCTGCCGGCGGAGGTGGCCGAGTCGTTGCGCCGGCATCAGGTGCCGGCCCACCGGCTGGTGCTGGAGATCACCGAGACGGTGGTGATGAGCGAGCTGGGCGTGATCGACGAAGTGCTATCCGAACTCCGGGCGATGGGGATCCAGCTCGCGGTGGACGACTTCGGCACCGGCTTCTCCTCGCTCACCTTCCTGACCCGGGTGCCCGTCGACGAACTCAAGGTGGACCGCTCCTTCGTGATGGCGATGGCCGACTCGCCGGAGGCCGCGGCGATCGTACGGTCGACCGTCGGGCTCGGACGGGAGCTGGGCCTACGGGTGGTGGCCGAAGGGGTGGAGACCGCCGACCAGCGCGCCGCCCTGGCCGAACTCGGCTGCACGGCGGCCCAGGGCTACCACTTCTTCCGGCCGATGCCCTCCGACAAGATCGTCACGGTGCTCCGTAGCCAGCTCGACAGCGCCCAGCAGGCAAGGATCTTCCCGCTGCGCGCCGACGGCGCTTCCTGACCGGCAGCTCGCCCCAGGCACCGGCGACAGCGCAGACCGGGGGACGCGGGCGCGGTCGGACGCCGCTGGATATGGTCGTCAGGTGAATCGACTGGCGAGCGCGACCAGCCCCTATCTGCTCCAGCACGCGGAGAACCCGGTCGACTGGTGGCCGTGGTCCGAGGAGGCGTTCGCCGAGGCGAAGCGGCGTGACGTACCCGTGCTCATCTCGGTGGGGTACGCGGCCTGTCACTGGTGCCACGTGATGGCACACGAGTCGTTCGAGGACCCGGCGGTCGGCCGGCTGCTCAACGACAACTTCGTGTCGATCAAAGTGGACCGGGAGGAGCGGCCGGACGTCGACGCGGTCTACATGACCGCCACCCAGGCGATGACCGGCCAGGGCGGCTGGCCGATGACCGTACTCGCCGCGCCCGACGGCACCCCGTTCTTCTGCGGCACGTACTTCCCCAGGGCCAACTTCGTCCGACTGCTCGAATCGGTCACCACCGCGTGGCGGGACCAGCGCGAGGCCGTGTTGCAGCAGGGCGCCGCGGTGGTCGAGGCGATCGGTGGCGCCCAGGCCCTCGGCGGGCCGACCGCACCGCTCACCGCCGAACTGCTCGACGCCGCCGCCGACCAGCTTGCCCGGGAGTACGACTCCGTCAACGGAGGGTTCGGCGGCGCCCCGAAGTTCCCGCCGCACATGAACCTGCTCTTCCAACTCCGGCACTACCAGCGGACCGGCTCGGTTCGGACGCTGGAGATCGTCCGGCACACCGCCGAGGCGATGGCCCGGGGCGGGATCTACGACCAACTCGCGGGTGGCTTTGCCCGCTACTCCGTGGACGGGCACTGGACCGTGCCGCACTTCGAGAAGATGCTCTACGACAACGCCCTGCTGCTGCGCGTCTACACCCAGCTCTGGCGGCTCACCGGGGACCGGATGGCCGAGCGGATCGCGGCGGAGACCGCCGGCTTCCTCCTGGACGACCTCGGCACCGCCGCCGGCGGGCTCGCCTCCGCCCTCGACGCCGACACCGAGGGGGTGGAGGGGGCCACCTACGCCTGGACCCCGGACCAACTCGTCGAGGCGCTCGGCACCGACGACGGGCAGTGGGCGGCCGACCTCTTCGCGGTCACTCCGGCTGGCAGTTTTGAACACGGGACCAGCGTGCTCCGACTCGCCCGGGACATCGACGACGTCGACCCCGAGGTGGCCGCCCGCTGGCGGCGGGTACGGGGTGCCCTGCGCGCCGTACGCGACCTGCGTCCCCAACCGGCCCGGGACGACAAGGTGGTCGCCGCCTGGAACGGGCTGGCGGTCACCGCCCTGGTCGAGTACGCGACCCTGACCGGTGACGCGGTGACCGCCGGGGCGGCCCGGGACATCGCCGGGGTGCTCGCCGAGCGGCACATCGTCGACGGGCGGCTGCGCCGGGTCTCGCGGGACGGCAAGGTGGGCGAACCCGCCGGGGTGCTGGAGGACTACGGGGCGGTGGCCGAGGCGTTCTGCGCCGTACACCAGCTCACCGGCGAGGGGCGCTGGCTGACGCTCGCCGGTGAGCTGCTGGACGTGGCGCTGGCCCATTTCGCGACCGGGAGCGGCGGGTTCTACGACACCGCCGACGACGCCGAGAGGCTGATCACGCGGCCAGCCGACCCGACCGACAACGCCACCCCGTCCGGGCTCTCCGCCCTGGTGGCGGCGTTGGTGGCGTACTCGGCGCTGACCGGTGAGCCGCGCTACCGGGAGGTCGCCGAGACGGCGCTGGCCACGATCGCCCCGATCGTGGCCCGGCATGCCCGGTTCACCGGCTACGCCGCCACCACCGGGGAGGCGCTGCTCTCCGGCCCGTACGAGGTGGCGATCGTCACGACCGATCCGGTGGGCGATCCGCTGCTGCTTGCCGCCCGGAGGCACGCGCCGCCCGGGGCGGTCGTCGTCGCCGGGGCTCCGGACCAGCCGGGGGTGCCGCTGCTGGCGGACCGGCCGCTGCTGGACGAGGGTTCCACGGCGTACGTCTGCCGTGGTTTTGTCTGTGACCGTCCGGTTCGTACCGTCGAGGACCTGCTCGCCCAACTCGGCTGATCCCCGCCCGCTCGTCGCCTGCCGCCCCCCGTCGCGGCCCGCCCCGCTCACCGGCGTCTGCGTTAGGAAGGGGCCCTTCCTATACAGAAAGCGATAACAAGGGGCCCTTCCTTACCCCTCGGGACCGGGTGCGGGGGTAAGGGGGCGGAGAGCCCGCTAGGCTTGCCGGCGTTATGGATTCTCGAACCGGTCTGCCCGTTGTCGGCATGGTGGGGGGCGGTCAACTCGCCCGGATGACCCACCAGGCCGCTATCGCCCTCGGCCAGTCACTGCGTGTCCTGGCGCTCACCCCGGAGGACGGGGCCGCGCTGGTCGCCGCTGACGTCCGGTACGGCGACCACACCGACCTCTCCGCACTACGGATCTTCGCGAAGGGCTGCGACGTGGTCACCTTCGACCACGAGCATGTGCCGTCCGAACACATCCGCGCCCTCGCGGCGGAAGAGGTGACCCTCTACCCGTCCGCTGACGCCCTGCTCTACGCGCAGGACAAGCGGGCGATGCGGGAACGGCTCGGTGCGTTCGGCGCACCGGTGCCGCGCTGGCGGCCGGTGGCCGCCCCGGCGGACCTCACCGGCTTCGGGGACGAGGTCGGCTTGCCGGTGGTGCTCAAGGCGGCCCGTGGTGGCTACGACGGCCGGGGCGTCTGGGTCGTGTCGGACGCCGCCGACGGAGAAGCCCTGGTGTCGAAGCTGCTCGACAGCGGCACCGAGTTGATCGTCGAAGAGCGGGTGGCGCTCCGTAGGGAGTTGGCCGTACAGGTGGCTCGTTCGCCGTTCGGGCAGGTCGCCGCGTACCCGGTGGTGGAGACGGTGCAGCGGGACGGGATCTGTGTCGAGGTGCTCGCCCCGGCGCCGGACCTGCCGGAGCCGCTGGCCCTGGCCGCCCAGCAGTTGGCGATCGACATCGCCACCACGCTTGACGTCGTCGGCCTGCTCGCGGTCGAACTGTTCGAGGTCACCGACCCGGACGGCAACCCGGCGTTGGTGATCAACGAGCTGGCCATGCGGCCGCACAACTCCGGCCACTGGACCATCGAGGGGGCCCGGACCTCGCAGTTCGAGCAGCACCTGCGGGCGGTGCTCGACTATCCGATGGGGGACACCGCGCTGACCGCGCCGGTCGTGGTGATGGCGAACGTGCTCGGCGGGGCCGAGGGCGGGATCTCGATCGACGAGCGGTTGCACCACCTCTTCGCCACCGATCCCGGCGCCAAGGTGCATCTCTACGGCAAGCAGGTCCGTCCCGGTCGGAAGATCGGCCACGTCACGGTCCTTGGCGACAACCTCGAACAGGTACGGGCACGCGCCGCGCGGGCCGCCCAGTGGCTCCAGGAGGGGCGATGACGGCTGCGGAAGCAGCGACCCAGGTCGGTCTGATCATGGGAAGCGACTCGGACTGGCCCACGATGAAGGCCGCCGCCAGTGTGCTGGACGAGTTCGGCATCGGCTACGAGGTGCGGGTCGTCTCGGCGCACCGTACGCCGGTCAAAATGATCGAGTACGGCCAGCAGGCGGCCGGACGCGGTCTCAAGGTGATCATCGCGGGTGCGGGTGGGGCGGCTGCCCTGCCCGGCATGGTCGCCTCGGTCACCCCGTTGCCCGTGATCGGTGTTCCGGTGCCGCTCACGCACCTCGACGGGGTGGATTCGCTCTACTCGATCGTGCAGATGCCGGCCGGCATCCCGGTCGCCACGGTCTCGATCGGCAATGCCCGCAACGCCGGGCTGCTCGCCGTACGCATCCTGGCCACCGGCGACGCCGAGTTGCAGGCCCGGGTCACCGCGTTCGCGGAATCGCTGGAGGTTCTGGTCGAGCAGAAGGAAAAGGCGCTCCAGGCCAGCCTCACCTCCTGAGTCGACGCCGCACCGGAACCGAGTGGCATCGTGCCCGATGGGTGCTCAACTATCAGATTGCGCATTTCATCGCTTTCCGTCGCCGGTGGGGTTGCGGCTGCGCGGCGTTTACCTGTTATTGGTGCGGGTTGGCAGTCGGTGAGCCCTACTCTCCCGTAGGTAATCAATTCGGGTGGGCATTATTACAATGCCTCGACGCGGGTTGGAGAACCGTTCGGGCTCCCGTATGTCTTATGGGTGATCGGGCGGGGAGGGGCAACGGTGACCGCGAAATCCACAAGCAACGGTGTGTCGACCACGGTTCCGGGCACCGGACGGGTCGACGCGCAGGACCCGCGCGCCGTCGACCGGACGGCGACCTACCAGAGGTTGTACGACTCGCTCAGCCGCGCCGCCGACGGAACCGTCTCCCCGCTGGAGCTGGTCGACCGCCTCGGCCCGACCGGAATCTCCGCCAGCGATCCCCGGCTGCGGGAGACGCTGGCCCATGTCCGCGCCGAGTCCGGCGACGTTCGTGGCCTGAGCCTGGAGAGCTTCGTCGCGATGTGTCAGCGCGACAACGATCTCATCGCTCGTGCGCTTCGTGGTGATCTGGTGGTGCCGGACTTCGCCACGTTCGGCGACGAGCTGACGGGCATGTACGAAGCGCTGCTCGGCGACGTGCGGGGAGCGGTCGCCGACTACATACCGCAACTGGCCCGGGTCGATCCGAACCAACTGGCGATCGCGGTTTGTACGGTCGACGGCCAGCGGTTCGCCATCGGCGACTCCAACACCGGTTTCTGCGTGGAATCGGTCTGCAAGCCGATCAACTACTGTCTGGCGCTGGAGGAGCATGGGGCCGACGTCGTCCATCGGCATGTGGGCCGGGAGCCGAGCGGGCGGGGCTTCAACGAGTTGACCCTCAACAACGACGGCCTGCCGCACAACCCGATGATCAATTCGGGGGCCATCATGTGCTGCTCGCTGATACGCCCCGAGATGGACTCGGCCGACCGGTTCGACTACTACACGGACGCGTGGCGGAAACTCTCCGGCGGTGGGCGGATCGGATTCAACAACGCGGTGTATCTGTCCGAGCGGCAGACCGCAGATCGGAACTTCGCGCTGGGCTATTCCATGCGGGAGAGTGGCGCCTTCCCGTCGGGCACCAACCTGCTCGACACATTGGAATTCTACTTCCAGTGCTGCTCGCTGGAGATCGACGCCGAGTCGCTGGCGGTGGTGGCGGCGTCACTTGCCGGCGGTGGTGTCTCGCCGTTGGGTGGTGGACGCATATTCTCGACGGGTACGGTTCAGAACTGCTTGTCGCTCATGTCCTCGTGTGGGATGTACGACTATTCCGGGGAGTTTGCCTTCTCGATCGGGCTGCCGGCCAAGAGCGGCGTTTCCGGCGGGCTGATGCTGGTGATTCCTCAGGTGATGGGGATTTGCATCTGGTCGCCCCGGCTCGACTCGCTGGGTAATTCCGTACGGGGGATCGAGTTCAGTCGCAGCCTGGTGTCGAAGTACAACTTCCACGTCTTCGACGGGCTGGTCGACAACGAGAACTCGGGCAAGCGCGACCCGCGGAAGCGGAAGCACGAGGCGGCGCTGAACGACATGGTCAGGCTCTGTTGGGCCGCCAGCCAGGGCGACCTCGACGAGGTCCGGGCCCTGGTCGCCGGTGGGATCGATCCGAACGCCGGCGACTACGACGGGCGTACCGCCCTTCATCTGGCTGCCTCCGAGGGGCGGTACGAGATCGTCGAGTATCTGCTCGACCAGGGGGCGGATCCCGCTCCGGTCGACCGGTGGGGCAACGCCCCGGTGGTCGACGCGGTACGCGGCGACCACCAGAGCATCGTGGACTTGCTGCGCCAGAGATTGGCTGGCCCGGCCGACGCCGAGTCGGTCGCCCTTCCAGTCGTAGGCTGAACGTTCCGGTGGTCGGTCCGCTATCTGGTTGATCGCTCTTGTGTGGATTCGATTGGGTATCAGAGGCCCGTCAAGATCGTGTGCGCGCGTGTACAGGTGTCGTCAAAGCCGGTTCCGGCGAAGGGGCACGCGCTGCTGTGCTGGGTGAGCGGCCTCGACAGAGCCGCTTGTCCGGCTTTGGGAGGTCACCTGTGCCCACGCCGTCTACGCCTGGTCCGGACGTTCCGGGCCCGGTGGGTGGCTATCGCAACGCCCCGGTTACGGCCCCGGGTTTCGACTCGCCGGTGCCGGATGGCCTGGGCGGCCCGCTGGACCTGCCCGGTCACCTGGTGGTGGACACGGAGGCGCTGGACAAGGCGGCTGCCGCGGCCGGCGAGGCGGCGGATGAGGCGGCTGGCGCGGCACGGCTGGTGGACAGCGCGGTGGACCGTTCCGGACCGACCCCGTGGGGTGACGATCCGGGGCTGGGGCAGAGTTTCGGGTCGGTGTTCGCCGAGCCCCGCCAGGCCCTGATAAAGGCCATGGAGGAGCTGCCCGAGGTGCTGCGCGACATGGCCGACAAGCTGCGACAGACCAGCCGTACCTTCGTCGACGTCGAGGACGACGCGACCGAGCGGGCGCGGTCCCTGGTGGAACCGTCACCATCGAGCAAGCTGTGATCGACGCGCATCATGTGCCACCGGAACTACAGAACCTGTTGATGATCCTGGTCGGCAACAAGTGGCCGACCGGTGACGAGACCGCTCTGCGTGCCGAGGCGGCGGCCTGGCGCGAGGCAGCCCGAACGGCCCGTTCCTGCGCCGAGAAGGTGGCCACCGTCAAGCATCTGGTGGACGAGGGCCTGGAGGGCGAGACCCGGCAGGCGTTCGACGATTACGTGGTGGGGCTGATCGGTACGGGGCCGGGTGACGAGTCGGCGATCCTGCCGCTCCTCGCCGCCTGCTGCGACTCGGCGGCCGACTCGCTGGAGGAACTCGCCAACGAGATCGAGACACTGCGGATCACGATCATCGGCTGCCTGGTGGTGCTCTTCATACAGCTCGCGCTCGACGCGCTGATGTGGGCGTTCGGCGGCGCGGCGAAAGCCGCGGCGGACATAGCCGCAGGCCGGACCTTCCTCTGGGGCGTACTGCGCCGCGTGATCATCACCGCCGTGACCCGGGTCGCCGAATCGATACTCGCGCAGGTCGGCTTTACCCTGCTGGCTCAGCTGATCGAGCGGGCACAGGGCCACCGCCGCTCGTTGAACGGCAAACAGTTGGCTACGGCCGCGGTCAACGGGGCGGTGGGCGGCACGGTCGGTGTCGGCGCGGGCTTCCTGGGCGGGATACTCCGGTCCGGTGCCGGCAAGATCCTCAAATCGGGTTTCGAGCGCTTGCCCGGCGCTGGGAGGTTGCCCGGCACCGGGAGCGTCCTGCCGGTCGTGGGCAAGGCGGCCGGGAACCTGACCTGGGGTGCCGGGTACGGGGCACTCGCCGGTATGGCCGAAGGAGCCGCTCAGGACGCCGTCTTCGGACTCTCCGGCGACTGGGTCTCCGGAGCCGCCAACGGTGCCTTCAACGGTGCCTGGGGCGTACGCCACACAGCAATGAACCCGGGTAACAAGCTCTCCATCGCCCCGGCCGACCACATCGAAAAGGGCCTCAACCGTTACCTCGACGGGCGGGCCCGCCCGCAATCACCGGCCGCCTCCAACAGCGGCGACGGCGACAACCCGCCGATGAATGATGTCCCGGACCTGTACCGGTCGCCGACGCCGGTCAGCGGCGATGGCGACAACTCGTCGACGAACGACGTGCCGGACCCGTATCAGTGGCCCGCGTCGACCAGCGGCGACGGTCACGAAATGTGGCAGGACGTGCCCTCATCGAACAACCCGACACTCATCCGACCGCCGGCCAACATGCCGCCCCCGCCCGCTGAGCCGAACCCGTGGGCGAGTACGAGCGCGAACACGAACACCGCCGTACCGCACACGCCACCGCACAGTGGTGACCTACCGCCCGAACCCGTGAACGGCCCGTCGACTGACGGAAACACCACCACCCCGGTCAGCCACACGGCAGGCGCACCCTCGGACTGATCGATTCCAGGACGGCAGAAGCAGGTATCGGGACGCCGACACCATGCTTTCCAGCCAGCGATTCGGTCCCGTACCCCGGGCCCCCTCCGGTCGGGCGGGGGCCCGGGTCACCGCATGCCACGCAGCGCGCCGCGTAGGCGTTCCTGAGCCTTGGTACGCCGTTCGTTGCTGGCGCCGAGGACCAGCAGCACGATGCCGACCGGGATCAGCACCAGCCACGGCCCGAAGACGGTCAGCAGGTGCAGGGTGGCGATCACGGTGACGATCGCCCCGATGATCACCGGTGCCTGCTGGCGCCGCCAGGAACCGAAGATCAGCACGGCGACGCCGCCGAGCAGCAGCAGGATCTGGCGCAGGTCGCCGCCGGAGGTGCCGAGCACGATCACCAGGGTGGGCAGGAACGCGGCGACCAACGCGGGGCCGTACGCGACCCAACTGCTCACGTCCGACCGGTGCCGCAGTTCCAGGATGCCGACCAGCAGGGCGAGCGCCGCGAACGGCAGCGTGTACGCCTCAGGGAGGGCCACGTCGGCGACCCCCATCAGCAGCCACCAGGCACTGATTTCGCAGACCACGGCGGCCCAGAAGAGGATTCGCCGGGCCACCACCCGACGTCCCGGCCGGGTCGCCGCCACACCGAGAACGGCGCCCCAGGCGGCGAGCAGGGCGGCAATGTGCCGGGGCGAGTCGAAGGCGAGCGCCCCGGCGATGAGCGCGGCGCCGTACCCGGTCCATTCGACCGTCGCCGCCTCGCGCAGCGACTCGGGTCGGCGCAGCCGGGGCAGGGTCGCGGCGATCAGCAGCAGTGCCGCGCCGACCGCGAGTACGCCGAACGCGGACCAGACCGGGTCGAGGCCGGCGACCAGCCCGGCGGTGAAGACGAAGAGCTGGGCCATGACCGAGGCGAAGAGCCAGCCGAGGATCCGGGCGGGTTGGGTCTGTCCGGCAAACGCGGCGATGCCGCCGACCGCCACCGCGGCGCCGAGCGTGAACAGGGTCAGTTCGCGGGTGGCGAGCGCACCGGCGAGGCCGGCACCGCCGGCGGCCAGGCCGATGGCGAAGACCAGGATCCGGGTCAGCCGCAGTGACCTGGCCCGTTCCGCGTCCGGTGGCGGCGGAGTCAGGGCGAGCCCGAGCATGGCGATGGTGAACACGGCCAGGGCGGCCATCGTGCTGTTCGGCCAGCCGAGCCCGAGCGAGATCGGGGCGATCAGGACCGTGATCGCCGCCCCGGGCAGGATGACCGGGATCGCCCGCGCCGGTCGGCCGCCGACAAAGCCGGTCGCGGCGAGCGCCGCCGCCACGGTCAGCAGCAGCGCCGCGAGCACATGGGTGCCGTCGACCGCGTTGCCGCTCGGGTTCGCGATCGTCTCGGGCGCGCCGTCCCAGATTCCGTAGAGCACCTGGTACGGCTCGACCAGCGCGGCGACCAGGACGGGCGCCAGGGTGGCGACGGCGACCAGGGTCGGCAGCACCGCGGCGGTCATCGCGCCCACGGTCGGGCTGATCGCCCAGCGGCCCCGGGGCTGGTCGGGCAACTGGCGGACGGCGCCGCCGAGCATCACCGACCAGCGGCGGATCGGCTGGGCGCCGCTACCCGGCGGTGGCGTGGCGGCCCGGGCCAGTTCGGCGAGAACACCGAGCAGTGCCGCCGCCGCGGCGTAGACACCGGCGGGCAGACCGGTGGGGATGGACGCGACGGCGGTGATGGTCGCTCCGCCGACCACACCGACGGTCGCGTACGGCAGGTAGCGCGGGACCCGCCGCCGCGCCAGGGCGAGCAGGGCGACACCCAGGCTCGACGCGGCGAGCGCACTGGTCAGCACGATGTCGGCGGTGAAACCGAGGGCGGCGGCCAGGGCGGCGAACGCACCGGGCAGGGCGAGCAGTGCGCCGCCGGCCGCCGCGCCACCGATCTGCCCGAGGTGCGGGGGTAGGTCGTCGATGGGTTCGACCCGGGAGGCCGGCTCGCCGTCCAGGTCGTCCTCCAGGTCGTCGTCGAATGGTTCGTCGTACCCGGGGTCGCCGCTGGTTGTCCGTCCACCGGTGTCGGGGGTGGGGGTGAGGTTGCCGATCGTCCGGGCGAGCACCGCGACGACCAGGCCGACCAGGGCGATGACCCCGAGGGCGGCGGCGGTCGTCCAGGGCCGGACCAGGCTCGCACCGACCGCGTGTAGCGCCACGACGGCCGCGACGGTGGCGCGGGCCAGACCGGCCCGGGGGTCGGCGGCTGCGGCGGAAGCCATTCCGTAGGCGGTCGCGACCGCGCCGCCGACCACGATCGGTGACCACCAGGGCAGGCCGAGGGCGGCCGGGGTGCCGATGGTGGCGAGTCCGACGCAGACCCCGGCGATGTCGTACTTCCACGGACGGGGGAGGGCGGCGGCTGCCGCCGCGGCGAGCAGGATCAGGGCGATCGGGGCCTGCCAGGCGCTGCCGCCGGTGCTCCCCATGGGCCAGGCGTCGAGGTCGGCGGCCCAGATCCGGCCCGGAGTGGCGAGGACCCGCAGGCCGCCGCTGAGCGCCGTGTAGCCGGCGATCAGGGCGATCACCCCGCCACTGAGCGCGATGCCGAGGATCGGGCCCCGCCGCCAGTGCTCCGGCAACGCGCGTACCCCGACCGCCACGACCAGGACCAGCCCGGCACCGACCGCCAGTTCTGCGCCGGGGGCGAGGATCCCGGCGATCCGGGCCAACGCTCCGACGAGTCCGGCGGTCGCGGCGGCGGCGGCGAAGTCCGAGCCGTCGAGCAGCCGGTCCGCCCGCCGTCCGGCGTCTATCGACGGGGCCAGGAAGAGCAGCACCGCGGCGACCATGAGCAGCGCGCCGACCCAGGCGTCGGCGACGGTGGCGCCGGGTGCCCCGAACGCGGCGGCGGTGACGGCGAGCGCGCCGAAGCCGGTACCCAGGGTCAGCGGCAGGCTGATGTGTCGTTGCGAGACCTGGGCCAGGGCCGCGTACAGCAGGGTCGCGCAGACGGCCAGGTAGCTGGCCGCGAGGACCGGTTCGGTCGCGTCCCGCACCGACGTGGCGGTTGGGGTCGGGTCGACGGGTACGGTCGCGGCGACGAACGCGGCGACCGCTCCGGGTAGGGCGAACGCGGCGCCACCGGCGGCCCAGTTGGCCACCAGGTGCGCCGACTCGCCGAGGGTGATGCCGCCGACCTTCGGCGCGAGACTGATCAGCAGGCCGGCCACCGCGAGGGTGAGCAGAACCGCCGCGGTGAGACTGGGGCGGGCGGCGGCGGCCCCGGCTCCGGCGAGTCCGACCAGTGCCGCCGCGACCGCGTGGGTGAGCGCGCCCCGCCGGGTGTCGGCGGTGAGGCCGACGACGCCGATGCCGATCGCCACCAGGACCGGTGGCCAGGGAGCGGCGGCCCACGGGAGCCCGAGCGAGGCGGGGGCGGCGAGCGCGGTCAGCGCGGCCCCGGTGACGGCGAACTCCCGGCGCATCTCCGGTGGCAGGGCAACCACGGCGGCGACGGTGAGCAGGAAGGCGGTCGCCACGAGTTGCCAGGCGGCGGGGCCGACCGTGTTGGCGAGGGCGTCCGGGTAGTCGCCGAGGTCGGCCCGCCAGACCGGCAGGGCGGCCTGGATCGGGGCGAGCGCCGCGCGCAGCGCGCTGCCGGCGACGACCACCCCGATGACCACCAGTGCGACCGCCGAGGCGAGTTGCGGCCCCCGACGCCAGGCTTCCGGCACCACCCGTACGCCGAGACCGGTCAGGGCGACGACGAGCGCGATGAGCAGTAGTGCCCGGCCGGGTAGCGCCACGGCGGCGATCCGTCCGGCGGCACCGATCACCGCGAGCGTGAGTACGCCGGCGGCGAGTGCGGGCAGTGGCGCCCGGCCGGCCGAGAGTGCTCCGGCCAACCCGATCGCGGCGGCGAGGATCAGCACCGCACCGGCCCGGAACGCGCCCGGTACGGTCTCGGTGCCGACCAGAGCGATCACCGCGTAGAGCAGGGCGGCGCCGACGGCGAGCCCGTGCAGCGTCCAGCTCAGCTCGCGCAGCCACGGGGTGGTGGTGGGGGCGGCCATGGTCGACCAGGCGGCTGCCCGGGCGGGTCGGGGCGGTGGGGGGCGTTCCGCTTCCACAGTGGCGCGCCCCGGCCGTTCCTCCCGCCGTCCGGTCGGCACGGTGAGTACGGCGTCCGCCTCCTCCGGGGCGGATTCTGGCCGGTCCAGCCCGGGGTCGCCGTCGTCGGCGGGGCGTCGGCGTGCCCCGTCGGCGAGCGGTTCGTCGTCTGCCGTGGCGCCCCGGGGCGGGCGCGGTTGCCAGCCGGTGGCGGGCGGGGGCGCCTGCAGGCTGTCCTGGGTGAAGGCCCGTGCCAGGGCGAGGTCGATCGCGGCGACCATGGCCAGGACGAGTGCCCAGCCGGTCGCCCCACTGACCCATTCGTACGCGAGCAGGGGCAGCACCGGTTGGCCGGCGACGAGGGTGGCGTACCGCCCGACGTGCAGGCCGGTGGCGCTGCCGTACACCCAGCCGATGGCGGCGGTGAGCAGGCAGGTCAGGCCGGCGAAGACGGGCCCCGGTAGTCCGCTGGTCCAGATGACGTCGATGGCGAAGATCGCGTACCCGTTGAGCGGCACCAGGAGCAGGCCGACGGCGGCGATCGTCTCGGCGGTGGCGGTGAGTCCGCGCCGGGCCACGATCGGCGGCGCGACCAGCATCAGCCCGGTTGCGGTGAGCAGGATCGCGA
Organism: Micromonospora sp. NPDC050417; assembly: GCF_044458865.1. NCBI lineage: Bacteria > Bacillati > Actinomycetota > Actinomycetes > Micromonosporales > Micromonosporaceae > Micromonospora > Micromonospora sp. NPDC050417. The sequence goes on along the minus strand of NZ_JBITIH010000004.1, from coordinate 273,565 downwards.
CCCGGCTGAAGTCGTTCTGGGAGCTGATCGCGACGGCGGCGAAGGCGACTGCGGCGACGCCGAGCAGCAGCGCGCCGAGGCCGAGCAGGATGTTCTGCACCTCGCGGTTCGAGGCTTCCGGCTGGTTGCCGGGCGGGGTGTTGCCGGGGCGCCCCCCCGGCCCGCGCCCGCCGGCCATCCCGGTACGCCGGGGCTGCGGCGGTGGGGGTGGTACCGGGGTGGACAGTCGCTCCTGACCGCGGCTGGTGCCGGCGGTGCTGACGTTCTGCCGGGGCACCCGGGGTGGCGGCTGGCCGGTGTCGACGGTCGGTGGCCGCCGGTTGCCGCGTCGGCGTAACACCCGCCGTGGCTTGGTCGTCTGTTTCAGGCGCTCGTCGTTGGCGTGGGTGAGGATGTCCCGTTGGAAGAGCGCGGCCTGCATCTTCGCGGCGAGTTGTTTCTGCTCGCTGGCGATGGCGGCGTCGCGTTGCTTGATCTCGGCGATGGAGCGTTCGATCCGGGCCAGGTCGTCGGCCCACTGCCCCTGCTCGGCCTCGCAGTGCGGGCAGCGGGGCGCGGCTTCGATCTCCCGGCCGCACGAAGAGCACCGGTACGTACTCATGGCACCTCCCGAGCGGCCTGCAAAGTGGACTCACCTGGAAGCATGCCCAAAGCAGGCGAGGGTTGAACAGTCCCTCGCCGGTGGGAGATCGGAAAAGCCGGTCACGGATCCGAGTGGATCCGTGACCGGCCGAGGTGATTCACGTTGATTCATGCCTCCGGAGGGAGGCGTGGGGTCAGGGGCGACCCATGCCCCGGTATTCCCAGCCGGCCTGGGTCCAGAGTGCGGAGTCGAGGCAGTTGCGGCCGTCGACGACCCGGCGGCCGGCGGCGAGTTCGCCCAGGGCGACCGGGTCGGCGTTGCGGAATTCGGCCCACTCGGTGAGGACGCAGACCAGGTCGGCGTCGCGTACGGCGTCGTTCATGCTGGCCTCGTAGGTGAGGTCCGGCTGCGCCCGGCGGGCGTTCTCCGTCCCCTCGGGGTCGAAGATCCGTACGTCCGCGCCGGCCTTCGCGAGCAGCGCGGCGACGGCCAGGGAGGGGGCGTCGCGGACGTCGTCGGAGTTGGGCTTGAAGGTGGCGCCGAGCACGGCGACCCGGGTGCCGGAGAGGTCCGGACCGGCCGGGCCGTAGCGGCGGCCGAGCAGTTCGGCGGCGAGCTGCAGGACCCGGGTACGGCGACGCAGGTTGATCAGGTCGACCTCGTGCAGGAACCGGAGCGCCTCACCGGCGCCGAGTTCCTGGGCCCGGGCCTGGAACGCGCGGATGTCCTTCGGTAGGCAGCCGCCGCCGAAGCCGACGCCGGCCTGGAGGAAGCGGTTGCCGATGCGCGGGTCGTAGCCGATCGCCCGCGCGAGTTGGGTGACGTCGCCGCCGGCGACCTCGCACACCTCGGCCATCGCGTTGATGAACGAGATCTTGGTGGCGAGGAAGGCGTTGGCCGCGACCTTGACCAGTTCGGCGGTGGCGAAGTCGGTGACCACCAGGGGAACCTCGCGGTCCTCGGTGGCGGCGAGGTCGAAGACGCCCTTGTGGGCGGCGTAGAGCATGCCGTTGGCCCACTCGCTCTTGACCCCGACGACGATCCGGTTGGGGCGGAGCACGTCCTCGACGGCGAATCCCTCCTGGAGGAACTCGGGGCTCCAGGCGACCTCGACACCGAGGTCGGCCGGGGCGTGCTTGCCGACCAGCTGTTCGATCCACTCGGCGGTGCCGACCGGGACGGTCGACTTGCCGACGATCAGGGCCTTGCGGGTCAGGTGCTGGGCCAGCCCTGTGACGGACGTCTCGACGTACGACAGGTCGGCGCCCATGCCGTCGGCCCGTTGCGGGGTGCCGACGCAGATGAAGTGGACGTCGCCGAAGTCCGCGACCTCCTGGTAGGAGGTGCTGAAGCGGAGTCGGCCGGCGGCCAGGTTGCGTCGCAGCAGCTCGTCGAGGCCGGGCTCGTGGAAGGGAACCTCGCCGCCCGAGAGCTTGGCGATCTTGTTCGCGTCGACATCGAACCCGATCACGTCGTAGCCGAGTTCAGCGAAACAGATGGCGTACGTCGCACCCAGGTAGCCGGTGCCGAGGAAGGTCAGCCGCGGCCGAGCGGCGCCGGAGGGAGGGCTAACCGCGACGATGGCCGGCTTGGGTTGTGTGCTCGGGTAAGGGATTGTCACGCCTGTTCTCTCCGCTCGCACTGGGCGGCGCTTCCTTGCGTCGCGGTGGGCAGGGCGGCGTCACCACGACGCCAATTGGGACAAATTTATTTGAACTACACATTCCGTGCGCTACTGCGAGGCTGTGGCCGGAGGGCCGACTGCGCAGGCAACGACAGAGGCAGAGCTTACGCGGCGCGGTCAGGGTGCCGTCCGTTCGGTCGGCTTCTTCACAATCGCACCCCGTTCGGAGCCCGGCACGGAACGGGTGCCGACTGCGACCGTTCGCCCGATCCCGGTTCGCCCAAATTGATCTTGCCCTGTCTTTGCAGGACACCTAGGCTCCGAGCACCTGACGCCCGCTTCGCAGAAGGGGACAAAAGTACTACATGAGAAAATCCCTAGCCAGTCGCTTGCCGGCCCGCCGCCGGCTCGCCGCCGGGGCAGTGGTCACCCTGGCCGCATCGCTCCTGCCTCTGCTCAACGTTACCGCTGCTCAGGCGGTTGCCCCCGGGTGCCTCCCCGACCCGACCGCCCACCTGGACTCGGTGCCCAGCCCGGAAGCGTCCCTCGGCTTCCCGCTCGGCACCGGTCAGCAGCGGGTGGTCACCAGTGACGAGATCCGCTCCTATCTGACGGTGGTCGACGCCGCCTCCGACCGGGTGGTCACCGGCACCATGGCGACCAGCGTGCTCGGCCAGGAGTTGCCGTACGCGATCGTCTCCAACCCCAAGCACGTCAAGCCGGCCGAACTGGACGCGATCACCGAGTCGATCAAGGACCTCCGGGACCCGCGGATCACCAGCCCGGCGAAGGCGGCCGGGATCGCCCAGCGCGGCCCGGCGATCGTCTGGGTCACCGGCAACGTGCACGGTGGCGAGAAGAGCGGCGCCGACGCGGCGCTGAAGACCCTCTACGAGTTGGCCGCCGGCCTCTCCTGCGAGGTCGAGAAGCGCAACGACGAACTTGTCACGATCATCGTGCCGACCCAGAACCCGGACGGCCGCGACGCCAGCCGGCGGCAGAACGAGTTCGGTTTCGACCTGAACCGGGACTGGTTCTCCCGGACCCAGCCGGAAACCGACGCGAAGCTGGAGATGCTGCGGGAGTACCCGCCGCAGGTCTACATCGACGCTCACGAGATGGGCGGCCGGGAGTACTTCTTCCCGCCGAACGCCGACCCGATCCACCACGAGATCTCCAACGAGGTCGTCGACTGGATCAACCGGATCGGGGACGCCAACAAGGCCGGCTTCGGCTACAACGGCGCCTGCACCGACACCGTCACCACCGAGTGCTACTTCAACTACGACACCTATGACCTGTTCTTCATGGGGTACGGCGACACCGTCCCGGCGACCGGGTTCGGCGCGGCCGGGATGACGTACGAGAAGGGCAGCTCCTCGGCTGTCCAGGACCGGGTGCAGCAGCAGTTCAACACCCAGTGGGCGACGCTCGGATGGGCCGCGGCGAACAAGCGCGAGGTCCTGAACGGCTACTACAAGATCTGGCAGGACGCCCTCGCCGAAGGGGCCGCCGGCACGCTCCAGCCGAACGAGGTGGTCCAGCCCACCAACGAGGTGCAGTTCCCGGTTCCGGACACCACCATCAAGTCGTACTTCCTCCTGCCCGACCGGCAGCTCGCCGACGTACGGGCCCTGGTCGAGCGGCTGCGCAAGATGGATGTCGAGGTCTACGAACTCAAGGAGCCGGTCACCGTACCGACGGCGAAGATCTTCGGTGGCCGTACCGCGAGCAACGTCGTGGTGCCCGAGGGCGCGTACTGGATCAAGATGAACCAGCCGCAGAAGCACTGGATCCAGGCCACCCTCGGCGAGGACCCGTACACCCCGTTCCCGTACTTCTACGACGTATCGTCGTGGAGCAACCCGCTGCTGATGGGGATCAACACGATCTACACCGGCGACGAGGTGAACCCCCGGGCCAACCGGGTCAAGGAGAACAAGGGCGGCACCAGCTCGATCGTGCCGGACGGCGGTTCGTACAACTGGAAGCTCGACTCGGCCGCGGCGGCGAAGTTCACCTTCGAGCTGCTCGCCAAGGGCATCCCGCTGTTGCGGGACCTGAACACCGGCGTGGTCGGCATGCGGTCCGCCCGGCTCACCCCCAAGCTGGACAAGCTCGCCGCGTCCTACGGGGTGTCCCTGCACCCGAGCAAGCAGCCGCCGGCCGGCACCAAGCTGACCCGGCCCGACGTCGGGCTCTTCGCCGGCACCGGGATCAGCACCACCTCCGGCTCGTACGGCGAGGCCCGGTTCGTCCTCGGTGACCAGTGGGATCTCGACGTCACCACGGTGACCACCGCCGACATCAACGACAACACCTCCCGGTTCCGCGACCGGAGCACCCTGCTGGTGCCGGACGGCAGCAACGCCACCGGTGGGCTGACCGCTGCCGGGCAGGCGAACCTGCGGGCCTGGATCGCGGCCGGCAACACCTACATCGGGCTGCGCAACCAGGGCACCCGGATGGCGCGGGCGGCTGGCCTGACCTCGACCACCGAGGTCACCAAGCCGGCCGGCTACACCATGGTCGGTTCCCACCTGCGGGTGGACGTGGACCACACCAGCCCGGTGGCGCTGGGTCGGCCGGCGGAGGACTTCGAGTTCAACAACGGCGACTCGGTGCTGCGGCCGAGTACGACCGGTGTGAACGTCCTCACCTATCCGTCGGACGACCGGTTCTGGCACAACGGCTACACCGTTGGCGAGGATCTGCTCAAGGGCACGGTGGCGCTGGTCGACGAGCCGACCGGGGCCGGACACGCGGTGCTCTTCGCGTTCAACCCACTGTTCCGGGCGTACAACGAGAGCGGCCTGCACCTGGTCGCGAACGCGCTGCTCGCCCCGGCCGGGACGGCAACCGCCGGTCTGCGCCGGACCGACGCGGTCGAGCCGGCCCGCGCGGCGGCAGCCGCCGCGCCGGCACCGGAGAACCTGGGCGGACAGTGGCGGCCGATCACCATCGAGGTGGCCGTCGCCGACCAGGCCCGGGCCGAGGCCGTGATCGGGAAGTACACCGGTGACGCCCGGGCGTCGGTCGCCAACGGTTCGACCTTCCTGGTCATCCCGAACCCGGACGGACTCCAGTCCGACGAGCACCCGTACCTCGGTGACCTGGTCCGGGAGCTCCGTACCAGTGGTATCCCGGTGCGTTCGCTGATCGGCTGAGAAACGGGTGCATCCCGGTGGGTCGGGGTGCACCCGGGGGTGGGGCTAGTGAACTTTATTACCGTTCAGTAGCCCCACCCCGCCCGCGCGCGGTACAACTGGGTCCACGATGTGTTCCCCAGGGGAGGGCCGCGATGAGCAACGAAGCGTTCGACGTCTACCAGTTGCCCGAGGAGCACGGGGCGATCCGGGAGGCGGTTCGGGCCGTCTGCGACGCCAGGGTCGCGCCGCACGCCGCGGAGGCCGACGAGACCGGCGACTTCCCCAAGGCGTCGTACGAGGCGCTCCGTGCCTCCGACTTCCACGCCCCGCACATCCCCGAGGAGTACGGCGGTGCCGGCGCGGACGCCCTCGCCACCGCGATCGTGATCGAAGAGGTGGCCCGGGCCTGTGCCTCGTCCTCGCTGATCCCAGCGGTGAACAAGCTTGGCACCATGCCGCTGCTGCTCGCAGGGGCCGAGGAACTGAAGCGGCGCTACCTGCCCCCGGTCGCCCGGGGAGAGGCGATGTTCTCGTACTGCCTCTCCGAGCCGGAGGCGGGCAGCGACGCCGCCTCGATGACCACCCGCGCGACGCTCGACGGCGACCACTACGTGCTCGACGGGGTCAAGCGCTGGATCACCAACGCCGGCGTCTCCGAGTACTACACGGTCTTCGCGGTGACCGACCCGACCGCCCGCTCCCGGGGCATTTCGGCCTTCGTCGTGGAGCGGTCCGACCGGGGGGTCAGCTTCGGTGCTCCGGAGAAGAAGCTCGGCATCAAGGGGTCGCCGACCCGCGAGGTCTACTTCGACAGCGTACGGATTCCCGCCGACCGCATGATCGGCGCGCCCGGCACCGGTTTCGCCACCGCGATGCGCACCCTGGACCACACCCGTGTCACCATCGCCGCCCAGGCGCTCGGTATCGCCCAGGGGGCGCTCGACTACGCCCTCGGGTACGTCAAGGAGCGCAAGCAGTTCGGCAAGCCGGTGGCAGACTTCCAGGGCGTCCAGTTCATGCTCGCCGACATGGGCATGAAGCTGGCGGCGGCCCGTGAGCTGACGTACGCGGCGGCGGGCAAGTCGGAGCGGGGCGACGCTGACCTGACCTACTTCGGTGCTGCGGCGAAGTGTTTCGCCTCGGACGCCGCGATGGAGATCACCACCGACGCGGTCCAGTTGCTCGGCGGCTACGGCTACACCCGGGACTACCCGCTGGAGCGGATGATGCGGGACGCCAAGATCACTCAGATCTACGAGGGCACAAATCAAGTGCAGCGGATCGTCATGGCCAGGCAGCTGCTCAACGGCGTCTCTTAGGCTATTTTCCCAGCTCAAGGCCATGTTGATGGACGAGTTGATCTTTCGGTTGACTTCGACTGATCTTGGTGCGTCCCGGATGTCATGCTGGGCGAATGCTGGCCCGTGAGCTGAGACATTCCGAGTGATCGATCCGGGTCGACCTTTGTGGACTTGCCCAAGTGCAGATCCAGAGCCCGTCCCCAATTCTCCGGGGGCGTGCTCTGGATCCTTATTCCGGGGACGGTCCGGGAACAGTGGCTCGGGTGCCGTCGCTCACCCCGTCGCGCCAGGTGGTGATAGGTCGCGGGCTTCGCCCACTGCCGCGTCAGGCGCGCTGCCACTTCTGACGTATCGCGCCGTTGTCGCAGGTTCCGAGCTGGAGTCGGCTTCCGTTCGCGGTTCCCATGATGTTGAGGCACTTGCCGTTGGTCCGGTTCACCAACTGCTGTTCACCGTTGATGACGAACTGTTGTGCCGGGCCGCTGGTGCAGGCGGCAAGCCTGATCGCCGCCCCGTTGGCGGACGAGTTGTCGGCCACCTCCATGCACTTGCCGGCCAACCGCACGGTCCCGTCGGAGGGAAGGGTCCAGCGCTGACTCTTCCTGCGGCTCTCGCTACAGTCCCAGACCTGTAGCCGGACCGGGGTGCTCGAATTCACGTTGCCCGCTTCCAGACAGCGACCGCTCTCCACCGCGATGATCTGGTAGCTCTCCAGGGTCGGCGCGGTGTTGGTCGGCGGCGGCGTGTTCGGCTTATCGGTGGACGTGGTGTCGCCTTCCGTGCTCGGCGCCGGTGCGGGCTGGAATCCCGCGGTGATGCGTCGGAACGCGTCCTCCTCGTTCCCCCAGGCCGCTGCGGGGGCGGCCCAGAGAATCGTGTACCCCTGCTCCGTCGCCGTGGCGAAGCTGCGCTGACGTGCATGCATCAACTGGTCACCGTCGCCGCTGTAGGTCCAGTCCCAGTCGGCCGCGCGCAGGAAGTAGTTCGCCGGGGTGAACCCGATTCGTTGATAGCTCCGGTACTGCCCGTCGGCCGGTCGGGCCTTTTCCTGGGCGGTTAAGTCGGTCAGCAGGTCGGGCTTGGGAGCGTTGGTCGAGGTGACCACGAGTAGTCGACTGCCACCCGGTTCGCGGAACTCGATCCGGCCCTCGTGGCGGGTGAGCGGCCAGCCGTTCGGCACCGGCAGGGAGAACCCGTCGCTGTCGCCGTAGGAGGTCCAGGTGAGCGGTTGCAGCGGCAGGCCGCTTGCTGATCCTTCTCCGGTGGTGGTGCTGGTTGGTGCGGCGGAAACATCGTCGCCGCCGGCCTGCCCCTTGGCCAGTGGTACGACGATCGAGACACCGAGCAGGATGAGCCCGGCGAGGGCGCCGATCAGCGGTGCCTTCCGCCGAGCGTCGATGCTTACAGCCCATTTCAGTACGTCGCCCCGCCGGCTGACCCTCACCCGGTTGGCGGCCGGGACAGCCATTGGCGTGGCGTCGGTGGCAGCGTGTGGGGCCTGCGCGGCCGTTTCGACACGGGCGGGTTGGGAGGCAGGAACGGCCTGCGTGGTTGTTTCGGCACGGGAGGCTTCGGCACGCGCGGTTTGGGGGGCGGCGTGTTCGGTCCAGGCGGCTTCGCCGTGACTGGCGTAGTCGGCGAAGCGACCGGTGGTCGAGGTGTGGACGGACGGCTCGCCCTTCCACCAACGGGTGTCCGAGGAGATCGCCGACTCGCTGGCAGGGGTGACGAGCGACGGCACCGGCATCGGCCGGGATGCGGCTGGCTCATCGTCCGGTCGACCTGCTGCCGGCCGCTCTCCGTCCGTCGAGCCAGGAGCCTGTGGTTGGAGGGCCTGCCGAAGCAGTCGCTCGGCGGTGCCGATGTCGACCCGTTCGGCCGGGTTCTTGCGGAGCAGTCCTTCCAGCGCCGGTGCCAGCGGTCCGGCGTGCTCCGCCACCGGCGGTGGCTCGGTGGCGAGCGCGGCGAGGGTCATCAGGCTGGACCGGCGGGCGTACGGCGCGTGCCCTTCCACCGCGGCGAAGAGGGTGGCGCCGAGCGACCACAGATCTCCCTCCGGGCCGACGGTGTCGGAGATCGCCCGTTCCGGGGAGATGTACGCGGGCGAGTCGATGGTCATGTTGGTGGAGGTCGCTTCGACTTCGTCGACCTGGGTAGCCAGCCCGAAGCCGACGAGCACGATCTGCTCGTCCTCGCTTACCAGCACGTTCGAGGGTTTGACGTCGCGGTGCATGATCCCGGCGAGGTGGGCCGCCCGTAAAGCGTCGAGCACGCTCAGTCCGATCTTGGCGGCGAGCAGCGGAGGCACCGGCCCGTCCGTGGTGATCACCTGTTGCAGGGAGCGCGAGGCGACGTACTCCATCACCATCCACGTGTTGCCGTCGGTGCTCAGCACGTCGTACACCCGGACCGCGTTGGCGTGGCTGAGCCGGGCAATCGCCCGTGCCTCCCGGAGCGAATGATTACCCAACGCCTGTCGTGCCTCATCGGTGAGGCCGGGCGGCGGCACGATCTCCTTGATTGCCACGACCCGCTCGAGGAGCTTGTCCTGGGCCTTCCACACCCGGCCCATTTCGCCCTGGCCGATAAGTTCGACCAGGAGGTACCGGTCAGTAATGAGGCGGGGCGGGGTCTCGGCCATTCTGCAGACGTTACATGCCTTGATGTGACGGTCCGCTGGGCAGGGAATGGCATTCTGCTTGTGCTGCCCTCGTCACGCTTTGCGAAAACGTCCGCATAGGTGCGTATTTTCGACACCAGAAGTGCCTGGGCCACGGGCCACCTTGAAAGATCAGCCGTGAACCTGTCACTCCCGGCTACGCGGCCGGAAGCAACCAGGGACACCTCCTGGTCGCTCAGGGTGAGAACGTGCCCTTCCTTCGAGCGGAAGGTCTCAGCCGGCGACCAGTGTGAGCAACAGCTTGATCTGCTCGGTGCGTGACTGGGCGATTCGGTTCGCCAACTCCTTGGTTTGCGGGTTCGCGCCGCCGCTCATTTCTACCTGAGCCATTTCCACCGCGTTGTGCTGGTGGCCGATCAGCAAGTTGAGAAAAGTCGTCTGGAGTTGGTTCTCGTCCGCCGCACGCAGCGAGGCCATCTCGGCTTCGCGGGTGATCGGCGTACCGTCGTGAGAGGCGTGTGTGCCCAGGTCGTGGTTACCGGTGGTCGGCTTCTCCCAGCCGGTCAGCCAGCTCTGCATCACCTGCAGTTCCGTGGTCTGGGTGGCCTCGATCGCGCCGGCCAGCAGCGCCACATCCTCCCGGAGGTTGCGGGTGCGAGCGAGCTTGATCAGCTCCAGCCCTTGCCCGTGGTGAGCCACCATCGCCTGCAGGAACACCACGTCTGTGTCGTTGTGTCTCGCATCGGCGATCGGCACGGTCGGGTTCAAGCCCACCGGTTCGGGCGAGTCGGAGCCGCAGCCAGCCAGCAGGGTGAGCGCGGCGGTGGCCAGCGCGATCCAGGTCTTTCGCATCGTCGGAGTCCTGTTCGAGGGGAGGGCAGGCAGCGAAACGGACCCGGCGGGCCGTGCCGCAGCACGGCCCGCCGGTGCGGGGATCAGATCGGCAGCCAGAGTGCCAGCGTGTAGTACGACGGCTCCCAGGTCACAATCGACGTGTGCGACTGCCGGCAGCGGTAGCGCACACCCTGGTACGTCACCTCGTCACCGATGGAGTAGGTGGTGCCGGGTGCCCATTCGCGACCGCGTGGCGTGCTCGTCCGAGGGGCGGCCTGGCGGGTGGTCGGGGCTGCCGGAGGGTGCACTACCGGCTGTTCGGACGTCTTGCTGGGGCGGGGCTTCGGCCCGGTCGGGCTCGGCCGAGGAGCGGTCGTGGGGACATGCGCCGGGGGCGCCACGTGACTCGGCTCCGGGTGGGGGCCTACCTCCGGCGCTGTGGTGGGGATCGGCTGCGGTTGCATGGTGGAGCCCGGCTGCGGTGCTGCGGTGGAGCCCGGCTGCGGTTGCATGGTGGAGCCCGGCTGCGGTGCTGCGGTGGGGCTCGGCAGCCCGCTGTTCCCGCCGCCGATCTGCAGGTCGACGCAACTGTAGAAGGCTCTCGGGGTGTCGCCGATGTTCCAGATCGCCAGCAGCGTCTGCCGTCCGGTGAAACTGCCGAGGTTCACCTGATGCGAAACGGTAGCGTCGGGCATCCGGCCGCCATCCTCGAAGAAAGCGAGGCGCTGGTCGCCGATGTAGTACTCCCAACTGCTGGTCGAGTGCCGGGCGGTGAGCACCCAGTTGAAGGTCACCGTGTTGCCGACCGAGGTCGCGGGCCAGTTGCGACTACCGTCGTTCAGCACGGCGAAAAGGTCCAGGCCAGCATTGCAGCTGCGTTGCCCCTTCAGACCCTCGACGCTCTGCGGCTCGTACTGGATCTGACCACAATCCGTGACCCGACCCGACGCGCAGAGCGCCTGACGACTCGGCGGGGAGGAAATGTACCCGTGGGCCTGCGCCGGGGCGGCGATCGCCAGAGACGCGGTCACGAGACCTAGGGCCACCAGTGGATAGGCGACCAGTCTGCGCATGGGGACTCCGTTCGTGCCAGGGTAGGTATAACACGGAAATCATACGAGTTCGTGCACGGTTGGCCCAGGTCGGGAGCAGTTCTTCAACCGATCCTGGAAGCGGTTGGTAGTGCCCCGCGCCGCCGCGGAACGTGTCAAGGATTTGTGGCCAGCGGAAGTTAAGCAACTTGTGGTACGGGCTCTGCTTCCTGGCCCCCGCTTGTTGATCCAGACCTGTCGTCAGGTCGCGGATTTTGGGTAGGACGCGGGTGGTCCTGAACCGTTCGGGATGGTGGCTCGTGCGGCGGTGGGGGTCTGTTCCCGGCCTGCTCGCGTGGTGTGGTGGCGGCAGTAATGGACCTCTTACGCGGTGTGCAGGTCGATTCCGGAATGGCGGTGGGCTTCGTCGTACCGGGTCACGAAGTCGGTCACGAACCTTCGTGCGTCGGGAAGGGACACGAACCGGTCCGGAAAGACCGGGGCGGACTGCAACGTCCTGAATCGCGCGTCGGTGTACGGATTGTCATTGAACACTTTCGGCCGCGGGCCGCGTACCTGTCGCGTCTTCAGGGAACACCCCTCGACGACCTCGGGTTCGTGGCCCTCGACTTCGAGACCACTGGCCTGGAGGCTGCACAGGACCGGATCGTGGAGATCGCGGCCTGTCGGTTCAGGGCTGACGGAACCATCGTTGACGAGTACGCCAGCCGGATAGACCCGGTGACCGCCCACGCCTCGGCGACCAGCCGATTTCACGGCCTGACCGACGAGGATGTCCAGGGCGCGCCGCGGTTTGCGCTGGCCTGGCCGGAACAGCGGCGCTTGTTGTCCGGAGCCGTCGTCGTGGCCCACAACCTGCGCTTCGAAGACGAATTCCTTCGGCGAGAGCTGCAAAGGCTCGACGTCGACCACTCCGGCCAGTTGCCCGGAGTGTGCATGATGGTCACTTCGTGGTCACGCTTCCGCGCGTTCAGTTACAAACAGAAGCTGGTCTTCCGTACCCTCGTCGGCACCTGGCCCCAGGATGCCCACACCGCGTTGGGCGACGTACGGAACCTCTGCGCGATCTTTGCCGCGCTGTACCGCCGGATGCCCGACCTGCGTTATGTAGGTCCGGCACCCGTGTCGCTCGGTCATCGCCAGGAACGAGGGCTGATGCTCGCCCGCCCGATCGTCGAGGCGGCAATCCAGTGGAACGGCCTGCCGATGGCGGTGACAGCCGGCCGTCCTCCTCTGGATTCTTGCGATCGTCCTGACATCGGTCCACGGCAGGGCGCCGGAAAGGGATCTGTAACCGTCACTGCGCCTTGGTCGGTCCGTTCCGGTACTCCACGGCGGGTTGAAATGCGCGCACCCGCCGTATTACGGAACGAAGCGGGCAGGCGACACCCATCCTCGCGGCTGGACAAAAGCCGATGCGAACAACCTCTGAACTGGGCAGACCCTCACGTGACCTTGATCTCCGCAGGTCCCGCCACCCTGACGGTTCTCTCGAACGGGTGTCAGCCTTCGGTTATGCAAATCGAACACCCGCTGGAACCAAACCGCGGGGAAATGCTCCACCAGGGCCAGTTGGTTCTGGAGCGGCTGGCCGACTTCATCGACCGATTGCCGCAACGGCCCGCCGCCGACCTGACAGGCATTTTTGGCTCGACGGAGCTGAAGGAACTGGTGAACGAGTTCCTGGGCCCGCCACCGCAACACGCCGGTGACCTTGCCCAGCTACTCGGACGGCTGGACCGGGCGGTCGACGTCGCACTGGAGACCGCCGGGCCGGGCTACTTCGCCTACATCCCCGGCGGGGGGCTGTACAGTTCCGCGCTCGCCGCGTTCTACACGCAGGTGGTCAATCGGTACGGCAGTATCGCCGCGACCGCGCCGGTGTTCACCGCCCTTGAGGAAAGCGTGCTGGGCTGGATCGCCCGAGACGTGTGCGGGCTTCCCGCTGGCAGCGGCGGATTGCTGACCACTGGCGGGTCCATGGCCAATCTCTCCGCCATCGTGGCCGCCCGACACGACCGCCTCGGCGAGAACATCGCGGACGGCACCCTGTACGTCACGGCGTACGCCCATCACTCCGTGGCCAAGGCGGCCAGGATCGCCGGCATCGCGAGCGAGCGGATCCGGGTTGTTCCCAGCACGCCGGACCTGCGCATGGACGTCGCGTCCGCGGCTGCCATGATCGCGGCCGACCGCAGCGCGGGGCTGCGGCCCTTCCTGGTCGTCGCATCGGCCGGTACCACCGACACCGGGACGATCGATCCACTCCCGCAGATTGCGACTCTGGCGGCTGACGAGAACCTGTGGTTCCACGTCGACGCGGCGTACGGCGGCTTCTTCCGGCTGACCGAGCGGGGCCGTAGCCGGCTCGCCGGCATGGAACTGGCCGACTCGGTGACCCTGGACCCCCACAAGACCCTGTTCCTGCCATTCGGCACGGGCGCCCTGGTGGTGCGGGAACCGGCGCGGCTGGCCGCAGCTCACCAGGGCACCGCGGGCTACCTGCAGGACCAGGACATGGTCTCACTCGAACTGCCCGACTACGCGCACCTTGGGCTTGAACTGAGCCATGAGGTACGTGGCCTGCGCGTCTGGCTGCCGCTGCACCTGCACGGCGTAGACGCGTTCCGTGCGGCGCTCGACGAGAAGCTGGACCTCACCGAGCGGGTCTACGAGGCTCTTCGCCAGGTGCCGAACCTGGAGGTGCTCTGGCGACCCGACCTGAGTACGGTCGCCTTCCGGGTCCGGGCTGCGGATGCTGGTGCGGCCGCAGCCGACGCGGCAGACGCGGCGACCCGAGAATTGCTGACGCGCGTGAACGCGAGCCAGCGGGCGTATCTGTCCAGCACCGTTGTTGATGGACGGCAGACGGTGCGGGTGACGATCGTCGCGCATCGCAGCCATGCTCCCCACGTGGACGAGGTCATCGCCCTGATCACCGAGGCCGCTTCGGCGGTGCACCCGTTGTAGACGGGGTCGCTCGTGGCCGGGCGGCGTTCACGCCACCCGGCCACAGAGTTCAACCGACGGTCGGCCCCCGGTGCCACGGCGGAGCCGGCCGCTACGGCCGTCTTTCGCCCGTTCGATCGTGCGGATGATTCAGCCTGAGCTCGTCACGACGGTTCAGCGGGGTGGGCCGACGGCCGTTCGCTTGGCGCCGGCGCGGCGTTTCGAGGGCAGCAGCAGTGCCGTCGTGGCGGCTAGCAGGGAGGCGGCGAACGCACTGACGAACACGATCTGGAACGCGCGTTCGGTGGGAACGACGGCACCGTGGAAGACGGTCACCCCGGTGGTGAGGATCATCCCGAGTACAGCACCGGACGACGAGGTGCCCAGCGACCTCATCAGGGTGTTGAGGCCGTTGGCGGATGCCGTCTGGGAGGCCGGTACGGCGGTCATGACCAACAGGGCATCGCCGCGTAGGCCAGCCCGACGCCGGTGCCGATGACGCAGCTGGTGACCACCAGCCCCCAGGTCGCGTGCATGAGTAGCAGGCTCAGCGCCCAGCCGAGCGCAACCACCGCGCATCCCGCCGTCAGGGTGATGCGGGCGCCGAGCCTCGCGCAGAGCCGTGCCGACAGCGGGGCGGACAGCAGCATCACGACCCCGGAGGGCGCCAGGCACAGGCAGGCGGCGAGCGTCGACAGGCCCAGTCCATAGTGGGTGCCGGTGGGCAGTTGCAGCAGCTGGCTCATTGAGTACGCCAGCGCGTAGGTGGCGAAACCCACCAGGACCGCGGTCACGTTGGTGACGAGGATTGCCGACGATCTTGTGGCCGGCCTGGACTCTCGAACTGGCTTCTGGGCGACGATCGGCGCGGGTATGCCCGGTCGGGCGATCGGGGCCGATCCTGCCGTGGATGGCGGGTGGGCGTCACGGCCCGAGGTGGGCCCACCCCGATGCTGGCAAGGGCTGGCGCGATCAACAGCCGTCGACGGGGCGGGTCACATGAAGCAGGGCATAGCGCTGTCCTCCCGAGTCCGCCGGGTGGTGTCGATCGTGTGGTGGGTGATGTTGGGCGAGTGGACCTCGACGGCGTTGAGGCGAGTGGCCAACAGCGCGGCACCGACGGGACCCAGCGTCGGTACGCAGGAGGCGTCGTGGGTCAGGTGCTGACCCAGGATCAGGTTGTTCTTGCGGACCTCGAAGCCGTAGCTCGGGAACAGATCGGTGGTGTAGGTGACGTTCAGGTCGGTGCCACCAAACCGCGCGGTGAGGATCGCGTCGATCGGTGGGGTGAGAATCTGGGGGGTCAGCGGATTCTTCGTGGCCAGCGATATCCGCAGTGCGTCGTTGGCGGTGAGCGTGGCGCCGACCGTGGGGACTGCCGTACCGGTCTGGGTACAGGTGATCGCCTTTTCGTCCAGGTCGGTGTACCGGGCGATCCGGTGCGTCGGTGGCGCCTTGACCGCCGGGTCGCCGACGCGGGTCAGCGTCCTGCCGTCCCAGTCGACCACCATGGCGATCTGGCCTCGGACGCTGCCGGCGTAGGACTGGTGATTGTCGCCAGCGAAGCGCGAGGTGAGATAGGCCTGCCGGAACGGCCGATTGGGGCAGTACTGGCGCAGGTTGACCGCCTCCCCGTCGAACTGGTGTTCCGGGTCGACGATCTCGTCCTGAGGAATCCAAGCGCGGACCGTGACCGTGTATCGGTCGACGATGTTGATCGTCGGTCCGCTCCACAGCGTGATGTTGCCGTGGTCATCACGGACCTGCAACGACGGGGCGTAGTGGCCGGGTTTGCGGTAGGTGTGGCCGATCGTGGCGCGGTTGGTGTAGGGCTGCTCGCCGCTCCCCTCCTCGTCGCCGAAGAGCCAACGGAACCACAGCCGGCCGCCCTCGGGGTCGTACGATCCGCTCGCGTCAAAGCCGACCCGCAGGGGTGAGCCACCCTGGAGGGCACCGCTGACAGTGACCGCGGCCACCGGAGGTTCGTTTGGCGCCTGCTCGTGCCCGGGCAGCGGGATGGGCCCGGAAAGGAATCGCGGCCCGGAGTCGTCGGAGCCGTGGACGAACAGCATGACCACCAGACTCTCGGTGCCCTGATCGTCGCCCAGCGTCGTTGTTTCCCCGTCAGGAAGCCCGGTCACGAACGGCAGTTCCATGGGAACGGTGACCTCCCCCTGGCCATCGGTGCCCTCGTTCCACGTGGCGATGGTGGTGTCGCCGCACTCCGGCGATACGCGCGCCGGTGCCGCCTCCCAAACCCGGATCGAATACACCGCACCGGTACTCACGCCGCCGTTGGTCATCAGCACCGTGACGTCGATGCCGCTCGCCGTCTCGGTCACCGTCACCGTGCCGGCGGACACGTCGCTCTGGGGCGTGCCGTCGCAGGACGGAAACGGCTGGTTCCAATCGACCGCGTTCAGGGCGGCGCTGGCCGAGGCCGCCGACGCGGGACTCGGTACGACCACAACAGACGCGACAGCCGTCACGACGGCGAGAACAACGGCCCCGACTCTCATCCCCACGCTCCCCAGCGACAGGCACTCCACACGGCCCGGTAGCCGAAGGATAGGAAGGCCGTGCCACACACGGGTTCGGGCCGTCCAGCTACATCGATGGATCAGTCGTGACGGGCTCGGGCCCTGTGGTCTGCTGTTCTGTTTCCGTATCGACATCTCGATGAGAAGCCGACAGGTGCATTGAGGACCTGTGAGCCCTGCCGCCGAGGCTGACGTCGCGGGTGTGCATGAGAGCCAACGGTTTGGTGGCCTCCCGCCACCTATCGGATGGTGATGGACGTTTCGGCGAGGAGCTGCTCGACGCGGGTACGGATCTCGTCGCGAATCAGGCGTACGGCGTGGATGTCCTGGCCGGCGGGGTCGTCGAGCTGCCAGTCGAGGTAGCGCTTGCCGGGAAAGACGGGGCAGACGTCGCCGCAGCCCATGGTGATGAGGACGTCGGAGGATTCGGCGGTGGTGTAGTCGAGCAGGCGTGGGGTGTTGGCGGTGATGTCGATGCCAACTTCCCGCATGGCCTCAACGGCGACGGGGTTCACCTGGTCGGCTGGCTCACTACCGGCGGAGCGGACCTCGACGGTGTCGCCGGCGAGGTGGCGGAGCCAACCGGCGGCCATCTGGGAGCGGCCGGCGTTGTGTACGCACACGAACAGGACGCTGGGCTTGTTCATGACTGTTGTCTTCCTTTGGTTTCAGGATGTCCGGTTGGCAGTGCCGGTCGCGGGGTTGCTGACCGAGGGGTGCGTGACGAGCACCTCGTCGTCGGTGTGAACAACGTGGGGATACAGGGCGAGGAGCAGCGCGACGCCGAGGAGAAGTCCGCCGAGCTGGGCGAGGACGTACCCGGGCACCGACGTGGGATTGATGCCGGCGAAGGTGTCGGTGAACGCCCGGCCGAGGGTGACGGCTGGGTTGGCGAACGAGGTTGACGAGGTGAACCAGTAGGCGGCGCCGATGTAGGCGCCGACCGCTGCTGGCGCGGCGGTGGAGCGTCCGGAGCGGGCGAGGGCGAACACCAGCAGGACGAGCCCGGCGGTGGCGACCGCCTCGGCGAGCCACAGGTGCCCGGCGGACCGCTCCTTGTTCGACCATTCGACGGGGGGTAGCGCGAACATCAGGTTGGCCAGGATCGTGCCGCCGATGGCGCCCGTGCTCTGGGCGGCGATGTAACCGGCCAGTTCCCTGGTGCTGAGGCCGGTGTGGGTGCGGCGTCCGAGGAACCAGTCGGCGGCGGATACGACGGGGTTGAAGTGCGCACCGGACACCGGGCCGAAGATCAGGATGAGTGCGCCCAGGGCGAGGGCGGTCGCGACGGAGTTCTCCAGCAGCTGCAGGCCGACCTCGTGGGGCGACAGGGTGTTCGCCATGATTCCGGAGCCGACGACGGCGGTGACGAGCAGCGCGGTGCCGACGAATTCGGCGAGGAGTCGCCGCCAGGGTGCTTCGGTCGTCATCAGGGCGGTACTCCGGTTCTGGGAGTCGGTGGGCTGATCTGGCGGACCCGATGGTGGGACCACCGCCATGGGAGGTACCGGGTTCGGAGCCGCCGGACCAGGCGACCGCGCGGTCGCCGGCCAGGTGAGTGAAGAAGCCGAGGGCCATCTGGCTGCGGCCGGCGTTGTGGGTGCACAGGAACAGGACGACCGGCCGGCTGTCGCGGTGAGGTCCTTCTCCCCGGGCCAGGGCGTGCAGGCGTTGGCGGGCGAACCGTTCGGCGACCAGGTCAGCCATCGGAGGCTCCGGGTTCGAGGGCGGGCGCGAGGCGGTCGACACGTCCGGCGAGATCGGCGAAGGCGGCCTCGAACGCGGCGTCAGTGTCGGCGGGTGCGGGCACGGACCAGTGCAGCCGCGGTCGGGCGGTCTCGGTGAGGTCTTCGTGGGCGTTGTCGCAGACCGCGATGACCAGGTCGCCGTCGCGTACGACATCGGCGACGTGCGCGGTCCCGGTCGGGTTGAGCGTCAGGCCGTGTCGGCTCGCGACCTTGATCGCGCGGGGGTGCACGCGTGGGGCCGGTCGGGTGCCGGCGGAGGCGGCCGGGGTGCGGGCGCGCCGTGTCCAGAGGGCGGCGGCGAGCTGGGAGCGCGCGGAGTTGTGGGTGCAGACGAACACGACCCGGGGCACGTCCGTCAGCGGCGGCGGCGTCAACACCGCGAGGGCCTCGGGTTCCAGACGCAGGTAGGTGCGGCGCCGGTCGCCCTCGGAGCGGGTCCGTACGACGAGGCCGGCGTCCTGGAGCACCTTCAGGTGGTGCGCGACGAGATTCGTGGGCAGGTCCAGGCTGCGGGCGATCTCGCCGGGGGAGGTGTCGCCGACGGTGAGCGTGTCCACGATCGCGAGGCGGGCCGGCTCGCCCAGGGCGGCGTGGATGCGAGCCCGCGACTGCAACAAAGAAGACTCAGTGTTCATTGAGTCAATGCTGGCTGATCTACCTTGGTTCGGTCAAGCCGTGGTGGCGATGGGCCGAGGGTTGGTGGCTCCTACGCGGGTGCGGGCGCCTCGGTCGCGAGGAGGCTCGCGAGTTGCCGCATGATGCCGGGCCGCGCCCGGTAGTAGACCCAGGTGCCGCGCCGTTCGGCGTCGACCAGGCCGGTCTCCCGCAGGGTCTTCAGGTGATGCGAGATCGTGGGGCCGGTCAGATCGAAGGCCGGGGTGAGGTCGCACACGCAGATCTCTCCGGAGGGCGCCGAGGCGATCATCGACATCAACTGGAGCCGTACCGGATCGCCTAGGGCCTTGAATGCGGGGGCGAGTGCGGCGGCGGCCTCGGCCGGGATCCGCTGCTCGCTTATGGGTGCGCAGCAGGGGCCGCCGGCGTTGAGGTCGGAGAGGTTGGGGGGCGCCGGCTGTTTCGACATTCCTCTAGGTTGACAGGTATCGAAACAGCATGCAACTCTCTGATTTGAGCAACGTCGAGACAGCAGCCCGCCCGGTAGGGCCAGAGGCCAGTCCGACCTCTTATTTTGAGAAGTGTCGAGACAAGGAGTTCGGAATGAGCAGCAGCAATCCTGAGACCCTGCCGGTTGCGGTGATCGGCGCCGGACCGGTTGGTCTGGCCGCCGCCGCGCACCTCGCCGAACGCGGCCTGGACTTCGTCGTCCTGGAAGCCGGTCGACACGCGGCCGCGTCTGTCGCCCAGTGGCGGCACGTCCGGATGTTCAGCCCATGGCGGTACGACATCGACGCCGCCGCCCGACGGCTTCTCGACGCCGCCGGTTGGACCGCACCCGACCCGGAACTACTGCCGACCGGCGCGGCACTCGTCGACGCATACCTGCGACCGCTGGCGAAGCTGCCGGCGATCGCCCCCCGTCTGCGCTACGGCGCCCGGGTCGTCGCGATCAGCCGGGTCGGCGTCGACCGGGTCCGCTCCCGAGGCCGGGAAGGCGCCCCGTTCGTCATCCGGCTCGCCGATGGGGCGGAGATCCTCGCCCGCGCGGTGATCGACGCCTCCGGCACCTGGACCATGCCGAACGTCCTCGGCGCCAACGGGCTACCGGCGCATGGCGAGACCGACCTTCCCGGTGTGATCGAGCAGGCGCTGCCGGACGTGCTCGGAGCGGACCGCGACCGCTTCGCCGGCACCCGGGTCCTTGTCGTCGGCGCCGGACACTCAGCCGCGAACACCCTGCTGAACCTCGCCGACCTCGCCGCCGCAGAACCGGGCACGACCGTGTACTGGGCGATCCGCGCCGCGAACGCGTCCCGGGCCTACGGCGGCGGCGACAACGACGCGCTGCCCGCCCGGGGAGCCCTCGGCACCCGACTACTCGCGCACGTCGAGGCGGGCCGGATAAGGCTGCTCACCGGGTTCTCCACGCACACCCTCCGTGCCACGGAAGGCGAAGATGGGGTGGAGGTGGTGGCCCTCGACGGTGCTGGGGGTCGACGAGCGGTGACGGTGGACCGGATCGTGTCCGCCACCGGGTTCCGCCCCGACCACACGATCAGCTCCGAGTTGCGCCTGGACCTCGACCCGATCGTGGAGTCACCCCGTACGCTCGCCCCGCTGATCGACCCGAACCAGCACTCCTGCGGCACCGTTCCACCGCACGGTGTCGACGACCTGGCCCATCCCGAGCCCGGCTTCTACATCGTCGGTGTGAAGAGCTACGGCCGCGCACCGACCTTTCTCCTGGCCACCGGCTACGAACAGGTTCGTTCCGTCGTCGCGGCCCTCGCCGGTGACTGGGAGGCCGCCCGGGACGTACGACTGCAACTGCCGGAGACCGGGGTCTGCTCCAGCGACCTGGCCTCCGCCGACGACCCCACCACGGCACGATCGGGTGGCTGCTGTGGACCCGCCCCGGTCGGCGAACCCGCCGGGCGGGGGCTGGTCACCGGGATCACCGGCGGGCTGCTGGCCACCGCGCCGAGAAAGACACTAGGTTCCTAGGAAGCTGTAGCGGGAGGGCATTCGATTGTTCGGCGTTGTACGGGATTGATTGATCGGTGCCGCCACCAGCGGCGATCAACGTCGCTGTTCCGTAGGAATGGACGGCGGGACGGCACTCAACCCACCCCCGTCCCAGAGGAGTGGAAGTCATGATGCTGCGCAGAGCGTTCGGAGCGCTGCTGGCGTTGCTGACCTTCGGCACGGTGCTGGTCGTCACGGCGGCACCGTCGCAGGCGGCGGTCTCCTGCTCCGGCACGGTGACCTACAGCTACGCGTACCCGCCGAGCAACCCGGTCGCCGAGCTGGTCATCTACTACAACAGCACCAATGGTGGCACGAACAGCGCCTGCATGTACCACCGTGGCGCGGCGTACGGCTCCTCGGCGCGGACCTCCGTCCAGATCGCTCGGTGCGCGGAGACCTCCGGCACCGGCTCGTGCACCGCCACCGCGGTGTCGTCCAAGGACAACGACGACTACCTGTACTATGCCGGGCCGCGTGGCGTGACCGGCACGGTGAACAACTGCGTCGACGCGTACGGCGAGATGGACTGGGCCGGCACCACCTACTGGATCCACTCCGGTCGCCAGGGCTGTTGAGTTCGGTGACGCCTGACCGGTGGCCCGGTGGGATCCGTCCCGCCGGGCCACCGGTGGCGGCCGTTCCCGTACCCCTGTCTCAGGGGTAGAGGCAGGCGGTACGGCGGGCCGCGAGCCGCTGGTCGGCGGCGAGCGGCAGGGCCTCGGCGGCGCTGGAGCCGTCGGCGCGGGCCATGCGCACGTCGAGTACGTCGGTCGGCGCGCCGCCGCCGAGACAGGCCACCGCGGCCACCGGGATCTCCGCGGTCGGTCCGGTGTGCACGGGAAGGTGGTCGAGGCTCCAGTTGAGGTCGAACGGTGGGGTGGCCGTGCCGGTCATCCCGATCTGGTGCCAGCGGCGCTCGTCCGGCAGTGCGGGGTCGGCCGCGTAGTAGGCGGCGAAGCCCACGATCTCCAGGTGGGTGCCGGTCGCGCTCAGTCGCCACCGGCCCGGGCCGGTCACATCGGGGGCGATCGCGATGGCGATCGCGGCCGGTCCGGGTCGGTCGCCCGCGCAGCGGGACGGTTCCAGACCGACGGGCGGATTGCCGTGCACCACTCCAGAGGCGATCAGCCCGCCGTCGGCGAGGGTGAACCAACGGATGTCCGGCGTCTGGGAGGTGGAGTCGGTGATCCTCTCACCCAGGCAGTAGCCGGTGAGCCCGATCACGCAACCGGGCGGGATGGTGTACAGGATTCCCATGTCGCGGCGGGGTTCGCTGCGGACGTGCACGCCGCCGCCGTACGTGACGGCGGTGAAGGCGGCGTCCGTGGTGGTCGTCGGGCAGGCCGGCGTGGTCGTCGGGGCGGCGGTCACCGTGGCCCCCCTGGTTGTCCACCTCTGCTGGGTCATCGGCACCACGGCAGCCGTGCCGGCGAGAGCGGCGACCGCCACCGCCGCCAGAGTCACTTGTCGACGGAGTTTCCGGTGCCGCAGGTTGCTGACGGGACGGTCGTGTGTCGTCTCCGCGTCGCCGTCGGTGCCGGTCGGCCCGCCCGGAGTCGGGGTGGGCGAACCCTCGGCAGCCGTCGTGGTGGTTGGCCTCGCGGGGGCGGTGGTTGGCCTCGCGGGGGCGGTGGCTGGCCTCGCGGGGGCGGTGGCAACCGGTTCGGCCAGCGCCGGGTCGGATGTTTCGGCCCGTACCGGCTCGGGTGTTTCGGCCGTCACCGGGTCAGCGGGTGCGCTGGCCGAACTGGCGGGCCGCAGTTCCTCGTCCAGTTCGAGCCAGCGCTGCCGCCACCGGGCGGTGTCCCCGCCGCAGGCCCCGACGTACGCGAGCACCACGTCGAGGCTGGGTTGCCGGATTCCGCTGGCGGCGGCGGAGAGTGTCGAGGCGCTGTAGCCAGCGACCTCGGCCAACCGCCGGTAGGTGGGGCTGCCCGCTTCGACGCGTAACTTCCGTAGCTCGTAGGCAAAGGACGACAACGGTCCAGTCGTCGGATCTACGGGCCGCTCGTGCCGAGCCATGCCGCTCCCTCGTCCCGATGGAGCCCTGGAGCGGAGGGTTGCCGCAGCACAGGGCCTATTTTCCCCGGTTAGTCAGCCAAAGTAGAGAAATTATATTGAATTCCTCGATGGGTGGATGATGGCTACCGGTGTGCGGCGGCTGGCGCGGGACTGACGCAGCGACGATCAGCCGTTGAACGTCGCCGGGTGTGGCCCGGTACGCAGATCCCGCTCCAGCGAACTGATCGCGTCGATCTCGGAGGCAGTCAGCTCGAAGTCGAAGACGCCGATGTTTTCCTTGATCCGGTCCGGGGTGACCGACTTCGGGATGACGATCCGGTCCTGCTGGAGGTGCCAGCGGAGGACGACCTGGGCGCAGGTGCGGCCGTGTGCCGCCGCGACCTCGGTCACCACGGGGTCGGTCAGCACCGCCGCCCGCGCCAGTGGGCTCCACGCCTCGGTGGCGATGCCGAGCCGCTGGTTCGCGGCTTCGATCTCGCGCTGTTGCAGGGCCGGGTGCAGCTCGATCTGGTTGACGGCGGGTACGACACCGCCGAGGTCGATGATCCGGTCGAGGTGTTCGGGGAGGAAGTTCGAGACTCCGATGGCGCGTACCCGCCCGTCACGGTGGAGCGTCTCCATCGCCCGCCAGCTGTCGACGTAGCGGTCGGCGGCAGGGGCGGGCCAGTGGATGAGGTACAGGTCGAGGTAGTCCAGACCCAGCTTGCCCATGCTGGTGTCGAAGGCGGTCAGGGTGCTGTCGTACCCCTGGTCGCTGTTCCAGAGCTTCGTGGTGACGAAGAGTTCGGCGCGCGGGATGCCGGACTCCTCGATCGCCTGGCGTACGCCCTGCTCGTTGCCGTACGCGGCGGCGGTGTCGATGCTGCGGTAGCCGGCCGACAGGGCCGCCGAGACGGCTGCGGCGGTCTCCGCGTTCGGCACCTGGAAGACGCCGAAGCCGAGCTGCGGCATGGTGACGCCGTTGTTGAGGGTGATCGTGGGTTGGTGGGTCGACATGCGTGGGTCCTTCCGATGTGGATGGTGTGGGGTCGGTGGTTCGGGGAGGTGCTTCAGACGGCCGGCGCCGGCACTGGTGGCGGGGCGTCGGCCGGGACCGTGCCGGGTTGCCGGTTCGGGGCGGCGCGACCAGCGACGACCATGACGAACAGGGCGGCGGCGGTGATAGCGGCACCGGCCCAGATGGGGGAGGTGTAGCCGAGGCCGGCGGAGATGGTCAGGCCACCGATCCAGGCGCCGAACGCGTTGCCGAGGTTGAAGGCGGCGATGTTGGCGCTCGACGCGAGTGTCGGCGCGTGCGCGGCGTGGCTCATCACCCGGGTCTGTAGTCCGGGCACGGTGGCGAAGCCGAACGCTCCCATGAGCAGCAGCGAGAGGTAGGTGGCCGGCTGGCTGCGCGCGGTGAGGGCGAAGAGGACCAGGACGACGACCAGGCCGGCCAGGACGGCGATCAGGGTGCGGTCGACGGAGCGGTCGGCGAACCGGCCGCCGACGATGTTGCCGAGGAAGAGGCCACCGCCGAAGAGGATCAGCAGCCAGGGCACCGCCGCGCTGGGGAAGCCGCTGACCCCGGTGAGGGTGTAGGCGATGTAGGTGAACGCGCCGAACATTCCGCCGAAGCCGAGCACGGTGGTCAGAAGTGAGAGCCAGACCTGGCCCGAGCGGAAGGCGCCGAGTTCGTACGCCAGGCTGCCGGGCTGGCTCGCGTCGCGTGGTACGCGTACCAGGGTGGCGATGCCGAGCAGGGCGACCACGCCGACGATGGTGATCGCCCAGAAGGTGGAGCGCCAGCCGAGTTGCTGACCCAGCAGGGTGCCGAGCGGTACGCCGAGCACGTTGGCGGTGGTCAGGCCGGTGAACATGATCGCCACGGCGCCCGCTTTCCGGTGGGGTGCCACCATTCCGGCGGCGACGACCGAGCCGATGCCGAAGAAGGCGCCGTGGCAGAGGGCCGCGACGATCCGTCCGGTGAGCATGAGCCCGTAGTCGGGGGCGATCGCCGACAGCAGGTTGCCGGCGATGAAGAGGACGAGGAGGGCGAGCAGGACGGCCTTGCGGGGCAGTCGGGTGGTGGCGGCGGTGAGCGCGAGTGCCCCGACCACGACGCCGAGTGCGTATCCGGTGATGAGCCAGCCCGCCGCGGCCTCCGAGACACCGAAGGTGGTGGCGACCTCGGGTAGCAGGCCGGCGATCACGAACTCGGTCAGTCCGATGCCGAAGCCGCCGAGGGCGAGGGCGATGAGTCCGAGCGGCATGTATCTCTCTCCGTCTGTGCGTCAGCCGTTACGACGCGTACGCTGGTACTTGCACACGCCAGGTTTCTAGTTGTACACGCCGATAGGAAGCGTACGCAACTATTACCGCCCGGGAGGCGAGATGGGGATCGGCGACGACGCCGTCGAGGTACGCGCACAGGGCTGGCGGACCCTTGCCGCGCTGCACGGGCTCATCGAGACGACGCTCGAACGCGCGCTCATCCGAGCGGTCGAACTCTCGGTGGTCGAGTACACCGTGCTGGATGCCCTGGCCAGGCAGGACGGCTGGCACATGCGTATGCAGCAACTGGCCCGCGCCGCCGCGCTCAGCCCCAGCGCGACCACCCGACTCGTCAACCGGCTGGAGGAGCGCGGACTGCTGACCCGGATCCTCTGCGCGGACGACCGGCGGGGGATCTACACCGAACTCACTCCGGCCGGGCGCGACTTCCTGGAACGCGCGCGGCCGGTACATGACGCCGCACTCGTCGATGCCCTTCGGGACGCGGAGGGCGTACCCGAGTTGCGGGAACTCGCTGGCACGGTGCAGCGCCGGGTGCCCGCTCCCGGTCGCTAGCCGACCGGCCCGACCCGGCGCCGGGCCGGTCCGTGCCCGGCCGGGCCGGAAACCCGGAAAGCGTGGCTCCGACGAGCGGTAGCCACGCTTTCCGTAGGGCGTTCGGGACGGCGGTTACTTCGGAGGAGTTTCGGACTTGGGGGTGCCGCCGCGGGGCGGGGCCGACCAGGGGCTCTCGCTCTCGCTGCGACGCGGTAGCGGGGTCGGCGCGGTGGTGACGGGCGTCAGCGTCGGTGCCGGTGGGTCCGGGTAGCCGAGGGTGGGTGGAGCGGTGTCCCGGTCGACCGGGTCCGGCTGCAGCGCCGACCAGTCGGTGCGGGTGAACGGCTCGGTGTCGGCGCCGTCCGTGGTCTTCGATGCCGTCGCCGTCGCCGCTGCGGTCGGCGATGCCGGCCAGCGCCGCCAGCGTTGCCCGCTGAAGACCGCGATCACCAGCAGGGCACCGACAAAGAAGAGGGTTCCGTTCTCCACCGGCTGGAGCAGTGGCAGTGGATCACCGAAGACCTTCCAGTTCGCCGGCACCGTGTCACGTACCCAGAAGGGGTTCGCGAAGAGTCCGACGTACGGGGTGATCAGTGCCAGTCCGGCGATCAGCGGGCCGAGCGGTGAGAAGCGCAGGGTGCCGAGCAGGCCGAGCAGGATGCCGACGACCGCGAGGTAGACCGAGGGCTCGATCAGGTTCGCTGTGTTGTAGTTGCCGATTTCCAGCCAGCGGGTGACTGTGCGGGTCGACCCGTCCTGACCGAGCGTGATCAGAACCCAGGCCAACGGTGCCGCCACCACTCCGGCGAGGAAGCTCCAGAGATGTCGCATTGGCGCACCGTACCGGTTCCCGTCTTGGCGAGCGGAGTACGCCCGGCTGCCGGGAAAAAGCATTCAAGGTCCGTGATGGCGGGGTCGCGCTACGTGCCCGGATCTGCCCTTGTCTGATGGTGATCTTCCTGGGGTGCCCCGAGATGGGTGCCTCGGCCAAGTTCCGGAACCGACAAGGCATTGACTCCTGTCGTCCCGAGGGTGAAAGTTGGGCCAATAAGAGAGCGCTCTCACATGTTCGACACCCTCGCGTAACCGAGCCGAATCAGGTCTCGGTTACGCCAGTCCAAGGAGGAACGAATGGATGGGGCCGTATCGCTGCCCGACGTCCAGCGCCGCCGGCTGACCCGGTGGCGCCTGATCGTCGTGTTGAGCGCCCTCGTGGCACTACTCAGCGCGTACGTGGCAATCTCCGCAGACCGGGCCGGTGCGGCCGAACCACCGCTGTCCCAGGGGCGCCCGGCGACCGCGTCCTCGGTCGAGTCGGCGGCCATGCCCGCCTCCGCGGCGGTCGACGGCAATGCCGGCACACGCTGGTCCAGTGCCTTCAGTGACGCCCAGTGGTTGCAGGTCGACCTCGGCTCCAGCCAGGCGATCAACCGGGTCGACCTGGTCTGGGAGGGCGCCTACGCCCGCGCCTTCCAGATCCAGGTGTCGGCCAACGGCACCACCTGGACCTCGGTCTACTCGACCACCACCGGGACCGGCGGCACCCAGTCGCTGACCGTTTCCGGCACCGGCCGCTACGTCCGGATGCTCGCCACCGCGCGCGGCACCGGGTACGGCTACTCGCTCTGGGAGTTCCAGGTCTTCGGCCCCACCACCCCCACGGCTTGCGGCACCACCAACGCGGCACTCAACCGCCCGACCACCGCCTCCTCGGCCGAGGCCGTCGGCACCCCGGCGAGCGCGGCGACGGACGGCAGCGCCACCACCCGGTGGGGCAGCGCCTTCAGCGACCCGCAGTGGCTCCAGGTCGACCTCGGTTCCAGTCAGTCGATCTGTGGCGTGACCCTGAACTGGGAGGCCGCCTACGCCACCGCGTACCAGATTCAGGTCTCGGCGACCGGGACCACGCCGTGGACCACGATCTACTCGACCACGACCAGCACCGGCGGGGTGCAGACCCTGACGGTCTCCGGCACCGGCCGCTACATCCGGGTGTACGGCACCGCGCGTGCCACCGCGTACGGCCACTCGCTCTGGGAGTTCCAGGTCCGTACCGGTAGCGGCGGCACCCCGCCGACCACGCCCCCGACCACCCCGCCGACGACTCCGCCTCCGACGACTCCGCCCACGACGCCGCCGCCGACCACCACCCCGCCGCCCGGGGGCGTGCGGTTGCTCTCGTACGGTAAGCCGGCAGTCGCCTCGTCCGACCAGAACGACGTCAACTGCTACGGCTGCACCCCGGGCAAGGCGTTCGACAACGACCCGGCGAGCCGATGGGCGACCAGTTCCACCACCGGCTGGGTCGACCCCGGCTGGATCTACGTCGACCTCGGCGCCACCGCCACCATCTCGCAGGTCGTACTCCAGTGGGACCCGGCCTTCGGTCGGGCGTACCAGATCCAGGTCTCGCCGAACGCGACCACCTGGACCACGATCTACTCCACCACCACCGGCGCGGGCTTCAAGGAGACGATCAACCTCAACGGCACCGGTCGCTACGTCCGGATGTACGGCACCGCCCGGGGCACCGCGTACGGCTACTCGCTCTGGGAGTTCAAGGTCTACGGCACCGGTGGTGCGCCGATCACACCTCCGGCGCAGCCGGCCGACCCGACCTTCCCGGCGACCCGGCTCGTCTGGAGCGACGAGTTCAACGGCGCCGCCGGCACCAAGCCGGACCCCGCCAAGTGGACCATCGACCCGGGCACCGGGCAGAACAACGAGATCCAGTACTACACGAACAACAACAACGCGAACATGGACGGCAACGGCTCACTGGTGATCGAGGCCCGGCGGGAAACCGCCGGCGGACGTGACTACACCTCGCACCGGATGAACACCGGGGGCAAGTTCACCGTCCAGTACGGGCGGATCGAGGCCCGGGTCAAGGTGCCGAAGGGCAACGGGCTCTGGCCGGCGTTCTGGATGATGGGCGCCGACTTCCTCACCGGGCGCCCGTGGCCGTACAACGGCGAAATCGACATCATGGAGGTGCTCGGCCGCAACACCCTGGAGGGCTACTCGACGCTGCACGCGCCGGCCTACAACGGCGGTGGCGGGTACGGGCAGAGGTACACCACCCCCGGCAACGCCGACCTGTCACTGGACTACCACGTCTGGTCGGCCGAATGGGACAGCCGGGGGATCACCTTCAAGTTGGACGGCACCACCGTCTTCTACGCCAGCAAGGAGACCGTGGAGTCGACCCGTGGCCCGTGGGTCTTCGACCACCCGTTCTACATCATCCTGAACCTGGCGGTCGGCGGCGACTTCCCGGGACCGGTGGACGGCACCACCCCGTTCCCGTCCCGGATGCTCGTCGACTACGTCCGGGTCTACCAGTAACGCCCGTCGCCGGTAGCCGATGCTGCCGGTGACGATCCCCCGACGGGTGGACGGCCACGGAGACGTAGGTCATCCACCCGTCGGTCCCGGTGCCGGGCGGGTCGGCGGGACCGTACCGTCTGGGGCATGACCGAGCCGACGACGTCCCCGATGGTGGGCAAGCCGACTTCGTACTCCCGGGTGACGCTGAGCCGGATCATGACCGCGGTGGACGTCAACCTGTACGGCACCGTGCACGGCGGGGTGCTGATGAAGTTCGTGGACGACGTGGCCGGCGCGGCGGGCGCCCGGCACAGCGGCGGTACGGCGGTCACCGCCGCGATCGACGAGATCGTCTTCTCCGAGCCGGTCCGTGTGGGGGACCTGGTGCACGCACACGCACAGGTCAACTGGACGGGGAGCACCTCGATGGAGGTCGGGGTCAAGGTGGTCGCCGAGCGCTGGGACAGCGCCGAGGACCAGCCGCTGCGGGTGGTCACCGCGTACCTCGTCTTTGTCGCCGTCGACGTGTCCGGCAACCCGCGCGAGGTACGTCCGGTGCTGCCGGAGACCGTCGACGACGAGCGTCGGTGGCGGGAGGCGGAGATCCGTCGGGCCCACCGGCTGGCAAAACGGAACGCGATCCAGGCCAACCGCGCCGCCGGCTGAGCGCGGGCAGTGCGTCATGGGGCGCTGCCACGTTGGTGATGAAAAGGGATTATTGGCGTCTAATCCTGGTCGGTATCCGGATCAGCACCGTTCCCGGACATGCCGGTTATGACGTTTCCCGAATGGATGGAATGGATGCTTGGTGGAATGCGCACCGAGCGAGCGGCAACTGTTCGGCGACAGGTACCGATTGGGCGCTGACGGCGCAGCCCTGCTATCCCGATCGGCGTGGTCTCGACTATGGTTTCCCGAGTCTGCTGCGCTCCGCGCCCCATTGGTGACCTCCGGCATCGGTGCCAGTAATGATTTTCCGACCCTCACTGGGAGCTGAACCCGTTGGAAAGCGCGACCCCTGGCCGGGAGCTGGACTCGTTGGAGAGCCCGACCCCCCGGGTCCCACCGCTCGAAGCGCCGTTCGCCCTGGTGGTTGGCGGCCGGCGCGGGTGCACTCGTGCTCCTCGTTCCGGTCGGGCTGCGTCTTCTGCCGGTGGAGCGCAACGGTGCGGAGGCGGTGTCCCAGTGGGAGGGCGCCGCCGTCTCGCCCGTGGCCGGTGCTGCCCTGCCTGAGAGCGGCGGGCCGACGCCGACGCCGACGCCGACGCCGACGCCGACGGTCTCACCGAGTGGCTCCCCGTCCGCGACACCGTCCGCCTCCCCGACGAAGTCGGGCGGGAAGACGCCGAGTGGATCGCCCAGCGCCAAGCCGAGCCAGCCGCTGTCGCCGCTCGGGGTGCGACCGACGACGGTCAAGCTCGACATCCAGGGATGGTGGGGTTGGAGCATCGTCAACCGGCGTACCGGCCAGATCTCCGGGTCCGCCAACATGGGCGAGACGAGCACCACCGCGTCGTTGATCAAGTCGTGGGTAACTGCCGATTATCTGCGTCGTGCGGACGCTGACGGGGTCACTCCAACCGACGCGAAACTTGCCGATCTCACCAAGATCATTCGGGACAGTGACAACGCCAGGACGGAGGCGCTCTACACCGAGATCGGTCGAGTTGAGTCGATCAAGCGTGCCCTCTCGATCTGCAAGCTCACCGACAGCAGTCCGTCGCCCGACGGTGGCTGGAGCCGTACCGCTCTCTCGCCCCGGGACACCGCCCGGCTTGGCGTCTGCATCGCCGACGGGCGGGCCGCCGGTGACACGTGGACGAAGTGGCTGCTCAACGAGATGCGCCTGGTACGCGGATACGGTGACTTCGGCATCAGGAAGGCATTTCCGGCACCGCAGCGCAACACGATCGCGATCAAGAACGGCTGGATCGATCGCCCCGAAGAGGGGGTGTACCACGTCAGTTGTCTGGCGATCTCGGGCGACTGGACGATGGGAGTGATGGTCCGTTATCCGCTCGCGCTGGGCTGGGACTACGGCCCGGAAAGCTGTCAGCGGATCGCCGAACAGCTCCGCGCGCCGGCCTGACCCGTCAGGCCGGCCTGGCGTCGGGACCGGCCGCCCCGCCCGAGGTCTTCCGCCAGGTGCGGAGCGCGTCGGAGACGACGACGCCGAGCAGGGTCCCGCTGCTGACAACCGTGACCAGGACCGGTGGCAGGTTCACCGTGGTCAGTCCGACCAGCGGCAGCAACGGCACCCAGACCAGCCGGGACCACGAGACGGTGCGGAAGACGACCGATTCGAAGACCGTTCGGCCGATCAGGAAGAGCATCGGTCCGCCGAAGATCACATAGATCCAGCCACTCGGGGTCGTGCCCTCGGGATGCGTGATGACCAGGTCGAACCCGGCGGCGCTACAGACGATGCCGAGCACCATGAGCAGGTGGGTGAAGGGCGCACAACGGGTGGCCCGGCCCGGGCTCCGAAGCGCCATCCGGAGAAAGGCGTCGCTCCGGAAGACGTAGATCTGCCAGAGCAGCAGCGTGGTCACCAGGGCCAGCGTGAACGCGCCGACGCGACCGACGGTGAAGTCGCTGTTCCCCATCCGCAGGGTGGGAACCAGCACGAGGTCGCCGAGCGCGAGGATGACGAACTGCTGGTAGCGCTCGCCGAGGTGCACGCTGGCCTTGCGGTACTGCGCCACCGGTACGCGGCCGATCCGCGGGGTGGGGTACCGGAACCCCGCCGACACGTAGTCGATCGTGATCGCCAGTGCCCAGAGGCCGAGGCGGATTCCGTCGTCGGCGAAGATGCCGCCGACCCAGAAGAACCCCGAGACGACGAACCAGAACAGGAAGCGGGCGGCCCGAATCTGGGCCGTGTGCCCTCGCAGGACGGTCATCAACACGATTCCCCGGCCGACGTGCATGGCCACGTACGCGCCCGCGAAGACCGCACCGATCTCGGAGAAGGCATGCGGCACCGCGGCGGCCAGCAGGATGGTGCCGAGCATCTTGCCGGCGATCATCGCCTGGATCGGGAGCCGCTCCGGGTTGTAGAAGTCGGTCAGCAGTGCGGTGATCGACCAGGTCCACCAGATCGCCATGAGGAGCACGAGTAGCTGTAACGCCCCGACCGGGTTGAGGTCCCCGGCGAGCCGTACCGACGACAGGGCGAGCGCGGCGACGTACGCCACGTCGAAGAGCAACTCCAGCAGGGTGGCCCGCTCCGGCGCGTCGGAACTCCGGACCAGCGTGCCCCGACCCTTGTTCGGCATCGGTCAGCCTTCCCTGACCGGGTGCTGTGGCCCACGGAGGACCACACCGGTCAGGGCAACGGAGGAGCGGGCCATACCTGCTCAAGGTATGCAATACGGGCACCGCTCGTGCCCGTACAGGGGAAATTGCCGGCGGGCGGGAAGAGGGTCAGCGCGGAGCGCAGTGGCCGGTCTCGTACACCCAGAGCCGGGCGTTGCCGGCGACGACGTATTCGCGGTAGTCGACCGTACGGACCAGGCGCCAGTTCGGCTCGGACTGCGGCGAGGAGGCGACGGCGAAGCAGGGCGGGTTCTTGGCGAACTTGTTGCTGTACCAGTTGAGCCGGACCGCCCCCTTCGGGGCGTACTCCACCCCGCCGGGCGAGTAGTAGCCGGACCACTCGAATCCGGCATCGATCTCCGCCGCCGGCACGCCCTGCGCCACCAACCGCTCGCCGGCGTGCCACCGGGCCGCGTCGAGCGCCGACCCGTACGCGGTGACGAACAGTGACAAGCCAGCCAGGAACGTACCCGCCACGACCCCGGCCAGCACCCCGGCCCGGCCGAGCGGGAGTCCCCGCCGTACCCGGTCTCCCGCCCCGCTCGACTCGGTCGCACCGGTCGCTTCTTCCCGCCCGGCGAGGACGATCAGCAGCAGGACCGGCACCAGCACGATCAGGTAGCGCCCGAACACCGTCTGCCCCGCTGCCCTGGTTCCCAGCAACCCGGCCACGGTGAAGAGGGCGAACCAGCGCAGCAGCGGGGGCAGGCGCCGGCCCCGTTCCACCACCAGGCCGGCCAGGAGTGCGCCCGACACCATGGCGAGCAGTACGAGCACCCGGAGTACGGAATCGCCGATCATCGAGCGTTCGCCCCTGAACACCGCCGGGTACGGACCCGACGGCAGAAGGTAGTCGCTCATCAGGAAGCCGCCCAGGTGGTAGTCGTGCCAGACCAGCAGGGCGAGCGCGCCGGTGCCGGCGGAGACCAGCAACGCGGCCGGACGCCACCGCCAGGGGCGGGCGACCGCGAGCACGGCCGGTGCCACCGCTATCGCCAGCAGGAAGTACCCCCGGATCCCGACATCCAGGACGTCCGGCAGGACCGGGCCGTCGGGCAGTGGTGCCGGCGGGTCGTCGCCGGTCAGTGACCGCCGCCACCCCTCGAACGCGAGTAGTCCGATGCCGAACGCCGCACCGAGGGCGAGGACCGACCAGCGCCACGACAGCGCGCCCCGCCGGACGGGGGTGGGGGAGATGGTGAGTGCGGCGAGCAGGACCGCGACCGGCGCGGCGAGGACCTGCTCGCGGATGGCCACTCCCCAGAGCCCTACCGCCAGCGCCCCGGCCAACAGCGGCAACGACGAGCCGGTGAGGGCGCGACGCCCCAGGGCGAGGCAGCCGAGCGTGGCGGCCAGTGCCGGCACGTCGCTCATGAACGAGGTGCCCAGCAGGCCGAGTTCCGGCCAGACCGCCAGTACCAGTGCGGCGGCCGAGGCGGGAAGTCGACCGATCGTGGGGGCGAGCAGGTCGTAGCAGGCCAGTATCGCGACGCCGGCCAGCAATGCGACGAAGAGCTGCTGTGCGGTGATCGAGGCCGCCAGCGGTCCGAGTACGACGATCTGGCCGACGAGCGCGGACCGGTTCCAGCCCAGTAGGTGGATCTCTCCGGTTCGGCCGAACTCCTGCGCGATCCGGCTGTACGACCAGGCGTCGTTGTGCGGGATGGAGATGCTGCCGGAGACGACGGCGAGTACGACCGGCGCAATGACAATGATCAACAGTGCGAGGCCGAGGAGAATGCGCGGCGCGTTGATCTCCCAGCGGCTGGGCCGCCGTGTCGGCTCGGGCTGCTCGATCTTGTCGAGTATGACGGTGTCGCCGGTCAACCGTTCCGGACTCGATATCTCCGGGGCCATTGCGCCACTCCACGGTCTCCGGGCCGACAGAAGCTGGTCACGCCAGCTCGCTCACCCGTGCACGGTACGCGTTGTCGACGACGATTCCACCACCGGCTCCCGTACCGATTCCCGGGCGTATTCCACGGGTACGGCCGTGACCCGGGCAGCAGGTCACGGCCGTACCCGTGCGGGGTGGATCGTCAGGGCTGCTGGGTCGGGCGGAACGACTGGGCGGCGGAGCCGTTGCAGGTGTACTGCACCAACTGCACGCTGTTGGCGGTGGAGGCGCCCGGCACGTCCAGGCACTTGCCGCTGAGCCGGTTGACCAGCCGGTAGTAGCCACCGGTCTCGGGGACCGCCTGCCACTGCTGGTTGTTGCCGCCGCCGTACGTCCAGAGCTGGATCGGCGCGTTGTCGGCGGTGGAGACGTTGGTGACGTCGAGCGACCGGGCGCTGTTGCCGCGGTTGTTGACCCGGGCGAAGCCACCACTGGTCGGCTGGAACTGGAACTGCTGGGCGTTGCTGTTGTTGCAGGTGTACTGCTGGATCACGGTGCCGTTCGTGGTGCCGGCGGCGCGGCTGTCGACACACTTGCCGTTGCCCCGGTTCACCAGCGTGTACCAGGCGGTCGGCGAGATCGGGCTCGTCGGAGGTTGCGGCGTGCCACCGCCCCCGCCGAGCCAGAGCAGTCCGTCGACGAGGAAGCGGTTCTGGATCTCGCTGGCGAAGGTGGACGACAGCGGGGTGTTGGTGTCGTAGTTCATGGCGTTGTGACCGAAGTTCGCGTACAGCATCTTGTAGTTCTTGTTCGTCCAGATGATCGGGTAGTAACCGCTGTACCAGGTCTGGTTCGGGTCGGTGCCGAGCGGGAAGCTGCTCGGGTCGACCGAGGCGAGAATGTCGATGTTCGGATTGTTGCGCAGGTCGTTGTTCCAGCTGTACCACTCGCTCACCGACGACGTGAAGGTCGACGGCAGACGTACGGTCGACGGGTGCGTCTGGTTCTGCACGCGCAGGACGGCGGTGGTCGGTCCCCAGGTGTTGTTCCGGAACGCTCCGCTGCCGAGGAACTGGTTGTGGTACCAGTCCCAGCCGCCCGGATTGTCGGTGTACGCGGAGACGTGGAAGCCGAGCCACGCGCCACCGTTCTGCATGTACTGCTGGAACGCCGGGCGCTGCGCCGCCGGCGGCAGGTCGTCCAGGAAGAGCACCACCTGATACTGGGCCAGGTTTCCGGTGTTGAGCTGGCTCCAGTCGTTGGTCGAGGTGTAGGAGAAGTTGTTCTGCGCGGCGATCTGCGGGAACCACTGGTTCGCTTCCCGGACGAAGCTGATGTGTGCCGGGTCCCAGTTGCCGTTGTAGAAGGCGATGACCTTGAAGGCGGGGGCCGCCGCGGCGGCCTTCGTACTGCCGATCGCGGGACTGGACGAGACGCAGATCAGCGCCAGCAGGAGTGCGAGGAGTCGGACCGTTCTTCTGGTCGCGGGGGTACGCGTGTCGACATTCATGACGGGGGTCCTTTCGGATCGCCCGGCTGGTCGGGGGTGACCAGGGCGGTGCCGAGCGATCGATCACACGCTATGGCTGCCGTGGATCGGGTGTCAACGTGCGACGTACGGGCGGGAATCGGTCATCCGATATGCGGACAAATCCCCTGTCCTGAGCGCCGGAGAAAGTGGTCCGTGGGTGTCCCACATCAGTGGGGCCAAAACATGTGGTCGGGCCACGCGTCGGTGGGGGTGGGCGGTGCGCAGAATGGGCGCCTGGCGTACGGCAGGATGGCGGCTGGGTCACACCACGGCGTTGTGGCAGGCCCGGGGAGGGGAGGACCATGGTTGACGTGCTCTGGACGCCGCCGGCAGATGTCCGCGAGACCACACGGATCGGCGACTACCTGCACTGGTTGCGGGAACGGCGCGGCCTCGACTTCGCCGACTACTCCGCGCTCTGGGAGTGGTCGGTCACCGACCTCGACGGTTTCTGGCGCTCCATCTGGGACTACTTCGAGGTCATCGCGCACACCCCACCCACCACCACGCTGCACGGCGACCAGATGCCGGGGGTCGCCTGGTTCCCCGGCGCCACCCTCAACTACGCCGAGCACGTGCTGCGGATGCCGGGCCTCGCCGACGACGCCCCGGTGGTGCTCGCGCGCAGCCAGACCCGTCCGCCGGTCACCCTCACCGCCGCCGAGCTGCGCGACCAGGTACGCCGGGTCCGGTCAGGACTGCGCCGGCTCGGGGTGACCCGGGGCGACCGGGTGGCCGCGTACGCGCCGAACATCCCCGAGACGTTCGTGCTGATGCTCGCCACCACCAGCCTCGGTGCGATCTTCTCCTCCTGCGCGCCCGAATTCGGCACCCGCAGCGTCACCGACCGCTGGCAGCAGATCGAGCCGAAGGTCCTGGTGGCGGTCGACGGTTACCGGTACGGCGACAAGCCGGTCGACCGGCGGGCCGAGGTGGCCGCGATCCGGGCCGCGCTGCCGTCGCTCGTCCACACCGTGGTCCTGGACTACCTGCACCCGCAGGGTGCTGCGGCGGAGGCCGCCGCCGGAGTGCTCAACTGGACGGACCTGGCGGCCGAGACCGACGAGCCGCTCGCCTTCGACCCGGTGCCGTTCGACCACCCGCTCTACGTGCTCTACTCCTCCGGCACCACCGGCCTGCCCAAACCGATCGTGCACGGGCACGGCGGCATCCTGCTCGAACACCTCAAGATGCTCGCCCTGCACCACGACCTCGGCCCGGCGGACCGGTTCTTCTGGTTCACCACCACCGGCTGGATGATGTGGAACTTCCTCGTCTCCGGGCCGGCGGTCGGTGCCGCGATCGTGCTCTACGACGGCAACCCTGCGGTACGGGCCGAACCGGGTGGTCCCGCCGAGCCCGACCTCGGTGCCCTCTGGCGGATGGCGGAGGAGACCGGCACCACCTACTTCGGCACCTCCGCGCCGTTCCTACTGGCGAATCGGAAGGCGGGTGTACGACCCGGCCGGATCGCCGACCTGCGCCGGTTGCGTGGCCTCGGCTCGACCGGTGCCCCGCTTCCCGTCGAGGGATTCACCTGGGTGTACGAGGAGGTCGGCACCGACCTTCAACTCCAGTCGCTCTCCGGTGGCACCGACGTCTGCACCGGCTTCGTCGGCGGTGTCCCGCTGCTGCCGGTGTACGCCGGTGAGATCGCCTGCCGGGCGCTGGGGGCCAGGGTGGAGGCGCGGTCGGCCGACGGCGAACCGGTCCGGGGCGAACTCGGCGAACTGGTGATCACCGCCCCGATGCCGAGCATGCCGGTCGGCTTCTGGAACGACCCCGACGGTCACCGCTACCGGGAGGCGTACTTCGAC
Organism: Micromonospora sp. NPDC050417; assembly: GCF_044458865.1. Taxonomy (NCBI): domain Bacteria; kingdom Bacillati; phylum Actinomycetota; class Actinomycetes; order Micromonosporales; family Micromonosporaceae; genus Micromonospora; species Micromonospora sp. NPDC050417. The sequence goes on along the minus strand of NZ_JBITIH010000004.1, from coordinate 235,853 downwards.
CACTACCCGGGGGTGTGGCGGCACGGCGACTGGATCACCATCAACGAGCGTGGCGGGTGTGTGATCACCGGCCGCTCCGACGCCACGCTGAACCGGGGCGGCGTACGTCTCGGCACCGCCGAGTTCTACTCCGTGGTCGAGGGGTTGGACGAGGTCACCGATTCGGTCGTGGTGCACCTGGAGGACAACGAGGGTGGCGCTGGCGAGCTGCTGCTCTTCGTCGTCCTCGCCGACGGTCTCGAACTCGACCAGGCGTTGCACGCGAAGATCGCCCGTGAGCTGCGTACCGCCCTGTCGCCCCGGCACGTACCGGACGAGATCCACCAGGTCCGGGCGGTGCCCCGTACCCTCTCCGCGAAGAAGCTTGAGGTGCCGGTCAAGAAGATCCTCACCGGTACGCCGGTGGCGTCGGCCGCGGCGACCGGGGCGCTGGCCAATCCCGAGTCCCTGCTCGCGTTCGAACTCTTCGCCAAGGGGCGGGCGGACGGCTGACCGGCAGGCCGGCCACCCGACCCGGGTGGCCGGCGCAGTCGGTCCGTACGACCGACAACGTGAACCCGGGGCGAGTGCGTCTCATTATCCGTGGGCACCTACCTACGGCTGACCATCACCGACACCACCGACCCGGCCACCGGCGGTGAGGCACTCGACCCGTTCACCCGGGTGGTCCGTACCGCCTGGTGCCACCTGCCGGCCGACTGGGTGGTGGACGGGACGCTGCCGTCCGGGCGGCGGGCCGCGCTCGTCGACGGTGTGGTCGGCGCCGCGTGGAGCCCCTACCGGGCGCGGGTCGTCGTCCTGCGGGTCCAGGCGACCGTCCTCACCCCGGCGCAGGCGCGCGGCCGACCGTGGCTCGACGACATCGCCGGGTTCTACCGGTGCGGCCCCGACGGTGTGCTGCGCGAGGTGGTGCCCGCCGAACTGTGAGCGGTGCGGGGTCGTGCCCGCCGAACTGTGAGCGGTGCGGGGTCGGCGGCACTCAGGAGAGGTCGAGGGTGACCCGTTCCGCCGTCACCCGGTCGGCCAGCCGGGACCGGTCCAGCGCGCCGCAGAGCACCACGGTGGCGCCGGCGGACAACGGGGCGAGCAGCCAGTCCACCGGGTCCGGGTGGGTGGCGGCGTTGACCAGCACCCGGGCACCGGCGGTGAGCCCGAGCGCCGAGGCGCGCTTGGCGGCGAGCGCGGTCAGCCCGGCGTCCTGCGGCCCACCCGCCGGAGCGGGCGTGTGGTGGTCACCGTGGCCGCGTACCTCCACCACGTAGTCGGCGAAGCCCGGCGGGACCGTACGCAGTGGCATGGCCATCGGCGCGAGCGACAGCGCGTACCGTTCGTCGGCCGGCCAGGCAGACGAGGACTCCAGTTGGGCAGCCGCGACGAAGAGCACGTCGACCGGGCGGGGCGGCTCGACACCTCCCGCCGGGTCGCCGGACGGTCCCGCGCCGGGTACGGCGAGCCCGGCACCGTACACCGCCAACCCGGCCGACCAGCACCCGAGCAGTACGGCGGCGGACTGCCAGTGCGGCGGCAGCAGGACCGCCGCGCGGTCGCCCGGCGCCAGTCCGGCCGAGTCGACGAGCAGGTTGCCGGTCTTCGCCACCCAGTTGGCAAGCGTCGCACCGGACAGCTCGGTGCGGTCGCCGGTCGAGTCGTCGTACCAGGTCAGCAACGGTCTGGTCGGGTCGGCGGCGACCGCCGACGCGAACATCCGCGCGATCGTGTCGGCCGTGGTTTTGTCCGTCATCGCCACTGAGGATAGCGTTCCGGGTCGGCGCGGGGACCGGCCGCCGACGTGACTGAGTCGCCGGAAAGACAGCCGGCTGTCGGGTCGCAGTCGACGGCGGGTCAGTGGGGCGGCGTAGGCTTGGCAAGAGTGTTGTTCCCCACAACCCCGCAGTTTGAGGAGTCGCCAAGTGACCCCCGGTCGACCGCCCCGCGTACTCATCGACGCCACCAGCGTCCCCGCCGACCGGGGCGGCGTCGGTCGATACGTTGACGGACTACTCGGCGCCCTCGGCAAGCTCTGTGCATCCGGCGGTGTCGATCTGGCTGTGGTCGGACTGCGCACCGACACCGAGCGCTACGCCCGGATGTTGCCGGCCGCCGAAGTGATCTCCGCGCCGGCCGCGGTGGCCCACCGCCCGGCCCGGCTGGCCTGGGAGCAGACCGGGCTGCCGCTGCTTGCCCAGCAGGTCAACGCGCAGGTGCTGCACTCGCCGTTCTACACCTGCCCGCTGCGGGCCGGTTGTCCGGTGACGGTGACCGTGCACGACGCGACCTTCTTCACCGAGCCGGAGCACTACGACAAGTCCCGGCGGACGTTCTTCCGGAGCGCGATCAAGACCTCGCTCCGCCGGGCCGACCGGGTGATCGTGCCGAGCAAGGCGACCCGGGACGAGCTGATCAGGCTCCTCGACGCCGACCCCACCCGGATCGACGTGGCCTACCACGGCGTCGACCAGGGTGCCTTCCACGCCCCGACCGAGGAGGAGAAGGCCCGGGTACGGGCCCGCCTCGGACTCGGTGGGCACAGCTACGTGGCGTTCCTCGGCTCGAAGGAGCCGCGCAAGAACGTGCCGAACCTGATCCGCGGCTGGGTGGCCGCGGTCCAGCACCGGCCCGACCCGCCGGCCCTCGTCATCGCCGGAGGTCAGGGACACGACGACGAGATCGACCAGGCGGTCGCGGACGTGCCCGCGCACCTGCGGCTGCTCCGCCCCGGTTATCTGCGCTACGCCGACCTGCCCGGGTTCCTGGGCGGTGCGCTGGTCGCGGCCTACCCGTCCTACGGCGAGGGCTTCGGCCTGCCGATCCTGGAGGCGATGGCCTGCGCCGCCCCGGTGCTCACCACCCCGCGGTTGTCACTGCCCGAGGTCGGCGGGGACGCGGTCGCGTACACCAGTGAGGATCCGCAGCAGATCGCCACCGATCTCGCCGCGCTGCTCGACGACGAGTCGCGCCGGCTCACCCTCGCGAAGGCGGGACTCGACCGGGCGAAGGAGTTCACCTGGGAGTCGAGCGCCGAGGTGCACGTCGCGGCCTGGAGTCGGGTCCGTGGCTGAGCGGCGCGCGGCCAGGGGCGCGGCAACCCTTCGTCCGGCGGTACCGACATCCGGCATGATGTGTTGATGTTTTTCGCCGTCATTCCGGCCGGTGGTAGCGGCACCCGCCTGTGGCCCCTGTCCCGCGCCGGACACCCCAAGTTCCTCCACCCGCTCACCGGCACCGACGCGTCACTGCTCCAGGCGACGGTCGAGCGGGTCGCCCCGTTGGCTTCCGCTGACCGGACGATGGTGGTGACCGGGGTGGCGCACGTGACCGCGGTCGCCCGCCAGTTGGCCGGACTCCCCGAGGAGAACATCCTCGTCGAGCCCTCGCCGAGGGACTCCTGCGCGGCGATCGCCCTGGCCGCGGCGGTGATCGCGGTACGCGAGCCGGACGCGGTGATGGGATCGTTCGCGGCCGACCACCTGATCGTCGACCCGGACCGTTGGGTGGAGACGGTCCGACAGGCGATCGTCGGCGCGGAGCAGGGCCTGCTGATGACGGTCGGCATCACCCCGACCCGCGCCGAGACTGGCTACGGCTACCTCCAGTGCGGCCCGCTGATCGACGGTGGCCCGCTGCGTCGGGTGGAGGAGTTCAAGGAGAAGCCGGCGGCCGACATCGCGGAGGCGTACGTCCGCTCCGGCCGCTACCTCTGGAACGCCAGCATGTTCGTCTGGCGGGTGGACGTCTTCATGGCCGAGTTGGCCCGTCAGCAGCCGGAACTGCACGCCGGCGTGACCGCGATCGCGGCGGCGTGGCACACCCCGGAGCGGGAGGACGTGCTCGGCACGGTCTGGCCCACCCTCACCAAGATCTCGGTCGACTACGCGGTGATGGAGGGGGCGGCCGAGGCGGGGCGGGTGGCGACCGTACCGGGCGACTTCGGCTGGAACGACATCGGCGACTTCCACACCCTGGGTGAGGTGCTGCCGGCCGACTCCTCGGGCAACGTGGTGCTCGGTGGCGAGGGCACGGAGAAGCCCGGGGCCCTGCTCTGGGACACGGCCAACCTGGTGGTGGTGCCGTACTCGAACCGGCTCGTCGCCGCGCTCGGCGTACGGGACCTGATCGTGGTCGACACGCCCGACGCGTTGATGATCTGCCCCCGGGACCGGGCCCAGGACGTGAAGAAACTCGTCGACGAGCTGAAGTCGCGGGGCGAAGAGGGCTACGTCTGAGTCGGCCGGGGGCGGGACAGCGGTCCGTACCCTGATCGACATGACCGCAGCGGTACCAACCGTGGACCTTGTCGTCGCCGGCAACGAGGCCAGTGACCTGCTCGCCGTACGCGCGCCCGAGGTGCTCGCCGCGTACGGCGCGCGGCGCGCCTTCTGGACGGTGCTCGACGAGGCCCCGATCGACCGCGCTCTGGCCCTGCTGGTCCAGGAGGAGAAGAGCGGCCGGTGGGCGGCGTACCCGGTCGCCGCCGACGCCGGGGTCGAGCAGGGCCGGACCGAGGACGGCGAGGCGCTGGCCCGGTTCGGCGAGTGGATTTACGTGTTCGGCTCCCACTTCGGTTCCAAGGCCGGACCGCTGCGTCCCCGTCGGGCGTTCGTCGCCCGGTTCCGGGAGGCGGACGCCGCCGTCGGACTGCTCCGGTTGCAGGTGGTACGCAACCAGTTCCGGCTGCACCGGGCGGTCAACGACGTCCTGGCCGGGGCGGAGATCACCACGCTCGTCCCGGGCGATCGGGTCCGGCACCGGTTCATCGCCGAGACGGTCGCCCGGGGCACCGCCAGGGCGAAGACCTGGGTGAGTCGGCTCGCCCCGGACGACCTGCCGCTCAACGTGGAAGGAGCGGCGTTCACCCCGGACGGCAACCTGCTGCTCGGGCTCCGGTTTCCGGTCACCGACCGGGGCGAGCCGATCCTGATCGAGCTGTCCGGGCTGGTCGGGATGTTCGAGTCGGGCGGGTGGCCGCACGCCGTCCGGGCGTACGCGCTGACCGGAGTGACCCCGGCCGGCGCGTTGACCGGGTTCCGCGCATTGTCGGCGCAGACCGACGGGTCGTACGCGGCGGTGATCGGTTCCATCGACGCCCTCGGCAAGGGTTCGGTGCTGCTCGACGACCATCCGGCCGGCGGGGACGTCACATCCCGGCACGTACGTTTCCAGCTACCGGCGGAGCCGGACACGACGACGGTGCCGGCCGAACTGGTGGCCGACCTCGCCCCACTGCACAACGTGGAGGGACTGGCCGAGGTGGACGAAGGTCATCTCTACGTGACCGACGAGGACCAGCGGATCGCGCTCTGGTCGGGACTGTCGTCGGGTCGGGACGTCCGGGCGGCACCTCCGCGGATCAATGGCCGCGAAACCTCGTGGTGACCTGCCCGGACGTCCTTACCTCCCCGTGCCCCCGGTAAGACTCGCGTCGCACTGGGCAATGACGAGCATGCCGGGCGGTCACCGCGAGCGTCGAGCTGTTTCAGTTCAGGCTGAAAGACGCAGGTGGATTGAGGCGGGTACAGTGCGACGGGTGCCGGAACGCCCCTTGGCCGCCACCATCGGGAGCACCCTGGATGCTGAGAATCTTCTTCTCCAGTGAGGACATCGCGCGCACCCGGGTCGCCTCCGCGGCCGACCCCGTCTGGGAACTGATCCTGAGCCTGCACCTGTTGCAGGGCCGCACCCACGACCCGGTCATGTCTGGTTGGCGGCGGGACGTCTACCGGGGGCTACGTCGGGAGAACGTCGCCAGCCAGCAGCGGCTTCTGTTCGCGCTCAACCCGCCGCGCGGCTACTTCCCCGACTTTCTCACCCCGACGCAGAGCGCGCAGGGCTTCGACGCCGGGCTCGAAGCCATCCGGTCGACCCCGCCCCGGCTGCTACACCGCGACCTGACCGTGCTCGCCACCGAGAGTGCCCTGCCCAGTTCGGCGTCGGCGTTGGCCCGGGGCGAGTCGGTGGTGCTGGAGCACCTGACCGACTCGATGCGGCAATACCGGTCGGTGGCGCTCGGACCGTACTGGGACCGGGTCGAGGCCGCGGTCGAGGCGGACCGGATTCGCCGCGCCAGGGCGTTGCTCGACGGAGGCGCCGAAGGACTGTTGGCCAGTCTCCGTCCGGCGGTGCGCTGGTCGGCCGGGGTGCTGGAGGTGCTCGACTACCCGGACACGCGGGAACTGCACCTCGGCGACCGGGGGCTGCTGCTGATCCCGTCGTTCTTCTGCTCCCGGACACCGGTGGCGTTGTTCGACCCGGAGTTGCCGCCGGTGCTGGTCTACCCGGTCGACCGGCTCGGTGGACTGGTCCCGGCCCCCGGCGAGGGGACCGGGCCGACTCCGGCGGGCGGCGGCCGGGAGGCGCTCGCCGCGCTGCTCGGCCGTACCCGGGCGCACGTGCTGGAGGTGGTGGACGAGGGTTGCTCCACCGGCGAGGTGGCCCGCCGGCTGCGTATCTCGCCCGCCGCCGCGAGTCAGCACGCCACCGTGCTGCGCAACGCCGGGCTGCTGGTCAGCCAGCGGGACCGGAACAACGTACGGCACACGCTCACGCCACTGGGGCGGGCGATGCTGCACCAGTGACGGGCTGCGGTGGGGCTCAGAGGGCGAGGGTGGCGGTGGTGGTGTCGGTGGCTGCGGACGTCACCGACGAGGGCAGTCCTTCGGCGGCCAGAGCGGCGCGGAGCCGGTGCAGGTCGGCACCGAAGCGGACCAGCGTGGCCGGTGCACCGGTCGCCTCGGGTGGAGCGCAGAGGATCATCGTGGTGGCGTACGCCGGCCACTCCGGGATGCGGGCCGCCAGCTCGGCGCGTACCCCCTGGTCGGTGACGGGGGAGAAGACCGTGCCGGGCGCGACCACGCCGGCCACGGCGGCGATCGCCCGCGCCACCGCGGCCGGATCCGCCACCGGAGCCGGGTCCTGCGTGGTGACCGGGGTCGACTCGGGCAGGGTGGCCGCCGCGCGTAGCCCGCTGGCCCGCGCCTCGGCGGTCCCGAGCGAGAAGAGGTCCAACTCGGCGTCGCGGACCATGGTGGTCGCGCCGGGTCCGTCGTCCGGGCCGACCTCGGTCAGATAACCGCGTACGACCGCCACGGGCACCTGGTCGCACTTGCCCTTGACCAGTTCGCCCGCACCGGCCAGTTCGTCGACCACGGCCATCTGGGTGATGCTGAGTTGGTTGCCGTACGGGTCCACCTCGCCCCGGTGGTCCCGGATCGCGTCCATGCCGGCGACGCCGAGTGCCACGTCGGTGAGTCCGTTGCGCCACGGCCGACCCATGGTGTCGGAGACGATCACCGCCACGTCCACCCCGTGCCGTTCCCGCAGGGCGGCCCGCAACCCGCGCGCGGAGGCGTCCGGATCCTTCGGCAGCAGTACCAGCCGGGCGGCGTCCACGTTGGAGGCGTCGATGCCGGCCGAGGCCATCACGAAGCCGTGGTGGGTCTGCACGATCCGGGTCGGGCCGCGCCGGGCCACCGGTCGGGCCGTCTCGGCGGCGAGGACCTCCTCCCGTGCCGCGTCCCGCTCCGGCCCCTCCGTCGGCGGTACGTCGACCAGCCGTCCCTCCGCCTTCGACACGATCTTGCTGGTGACGACGAGTACGTCGCCGTCGCGCAGCCACGGTGCCGCGGTCGCGATCAGCGCCGCCAGGTCGTCGCCTTCGGTGACGTCGCCGATGCCGAGCACCGGCATGATCTCCAGCTTCATGCCAACTCCAGAGCGGCCCGGACCATCGCCACGGTCGCGGCCTCGTCGGTCATCCAGAGCGGTGCGGCCCGTACGGTCAGGTCCGGCACCGTTGTCCGCGCGTCCGTCGTATCCACCAACCAGCCGTCGAGGATGCCACCGGTGGATCGGGCGCCGTACAGGCCGCCGACCCCGGCGGCGGTGCAGGGCACGTCGAGCACCGCGAGGCAACGGTCGGCCATGCCGCGTACCGGGGCGTCGCCGATGATCGGCGAGACCCCGATCACCGGTGCCCGGCCGGTGGTCAGCGCCTCCCGCAGCCCCGGCACCGCGAGGATCGGGGCGATACTCACCACCGGGTTGCTCGGCGCCACCAGCACCACGTCGGCGCTGGCGAGCGCGTCGAGCACGCCGGCCGCGGGTTTCGCCGCCTCGGCGCCGACGAACACGAACCGATGGGTCGGCACGTCGCCCCGGTACCGCACCCACCACTCCTGGAAGTGGATCGCCCGCTGCCCACCGTCGTCGTCACCCGCCGCCGGCACGTCGACCACCACGTGGGTCTCCAGCCGGTCGTCGGTCGCCGGCAGCAGCCGTACGCCGGGCTGCCAGCGGGCGCAGAGTGCCTCGGTCACCGCCGAGAGCGGGTAACCGGCGTTGAGCATCGTGGTCCGGACCAGGTGGGTGGCGATGTCCTTGTCGCCCAGGCCGAACCAGCTCGGTTCCGCGCCGTACGCGGCGAGTTCGTTCTTGACCGTCCAGGTCTCGCCGACCCGGCCCCAGCCGCGCTCCGGGTCGGCGCCGCCGCCCAGGGTGTACATCACGCTGTCCAGGTCCGGGCAGATCCGTAACCCGTGCATGATCACGTCGTCGCCGACGTTGACCACGGCGGTCACCTCGTCGCCGGTCTCGCGGGCGTACGCCCGTACCCCCGCGAGGAAGCGGGCTCCGCCGATGCCGCCGGTCAGTACCACGATGTGCATGACCTCCATCCTCGCTCACCCCGCGTGCCGAGCCGTCGCGCGGGTTGCCGACTAGGCTCACCTGCGGCAGCCGTCCGCCCAACCGCCCCAGGGGGAGCCTTGACCAGTCAGCCTGGTCCCGCGCCGATCGACTCGGCACGGGTCCGACAGATAACGCAGCCGCTGCGGGAGCCGGCGGCACTGGCGCTGGTCGGCGCCAACGCGCTGCTGCTCTTCGTCGCGGTGATCAACCTGTTCGTGCCACGAGGCGAGGGGGACGAGTTCACCAGCCGGGCCGGCGACAGCTTCGGGGACTTCGTCGGGCTCACCACGATCCTTTTGCCGCTGCTCGCGGTGCTGCTCGCCACGCACGTCCAGCCGGTGGTCGGCCAGGCGAAGCTGATCACCCAGGTCGCACTGGTGGAGTACGCCGTCTCCGCGTTCTTCTGGGTCGTCACCATGCTCGCCTGGCTGGTCGGGACCCTGGCCAGTGCGGAGATCCGGCTGGCGTTCACCGGGCTCCTCGCCCAGATCGCCCTGCTCTCGGTCTTCGCGGTCGCGGCGTACGTGGTCTTCGCGCTCTGGCGGCAGCTCTACTACGTACCCAAGCCGAAACCGCAGCCGGGTTACTACGGTCAGCCCACCTACCCGCAGCAGGGCTACCCGCAGGGCTACCCGGCACAGGGTTACCCGCAGCAGGGGTATCCGCAGGGTTACCCGGTGCCCGGACAGCCGCAGCAGGGGTATCCGCAGGGTTACCCGCAGCAGTCGTACCCGCCGCCGGTTTTCGCCGCACCGGGATACGGCCAGCCGGGCGAGGGGCAGGGCATCCCCGCCCCGGCCTCCGCCCCGCCGGTGTCGGCCCCGCCGGCTGCGGCTCCGGTGTCGGCCCCGCCGGCCGCCACGCCGCAGTCGAACGTGACGCCAACCGTCCCACCGCCGGTCGCTCCGCCGGTTTCCGCCCCGCCGGTCGCTCCGCCGGTTTCCGCCCCGCCGGTCGCCCCGCCGGTCGCCCCGCCGGTCGCCCCGCCGGTCGCCCCGCCGGTCGCCCCGCCGGTCGCCCCGCCGGCTGCCGAGCCGGCCGCTGGCGAGGAGCAGACCCAGGTGATTCGGCAGACCACCGATGAGGGTGCCGACGAGCAGACCCAGTTGATCAACCCGGCCAGTCAGCAGCCGAGCGCCGGTGGGCAGCCCCCGGCGACCCGGATCGCCGACGAGCCGACCCAGCCGTACCAGCGGTGACCGGCGACCGGAGCGGGTGGCCCCGGGGTCGGCCCGCTCCGGTGGCCGTGTCGGCGCGGCGAGCGGGTAAGGCCGCGTCTTAACAAGACCGTGCCCTGCTACGCCGGGCCCAGCCAACCGACCGGACGCGCTGTCGGTTGGCTGGGATACCACACCGGTTCGGGCCAACCTCCGCCTTGCCGGACGACGCCTGGACACCGGCTCGCGACGGGCGAGCCGTGTGAAACGCGGCCCAGGCCCGCTCATTGTGACCGGCACCATGCGATCTTGTCCTGGGCACGGCCTAGGCTGCACAGGTGGCTGATCGCACCGACTCCGGACCGACCGAGGCGAGCCTGCGCCGGGCATTGCGGCGTGCCGCCGACGGCCGGGCCGTGGACACCGACGAGGCGGTCGCGTTGCTCAGCGCCCGCGGCGGGCTACTCGACGAGTTGCTGGCGGTCGCCGGGGCGATCCGGGACGCCGGGCTGCGGGAGGCTGGCCGCCCGGGGGTGGTCACCTTCTCGAAGAAGGTTTTCATCCCGTTGACCCGGCTCTGCCGGGACCGCTGCCACTACTGCACCTTCGCCACCGTGCCGCATCGGCTTCCGGCCGCCTACCTGGACCGTGACGAGGTGTTGGCGATCGCCCGCGAGGGTGCGTCCCAGGGCTGCAAGGAAGCGCTGTTCACGCTCGGCGATCGTCCCGAGGAGCGGTGGCCGGCGGCCCGTCAGTGGTTGGACGAGCGGGGATTCGACTCCACACTCGACTACGTACGCGCGTGCGCGGTGGCGGTGCTGGAGGAGACCGGTCTGTTGCCGCACCTGAACCCCGGGGTGCTCTCCTGGGCCGAGTTGCAGCGACTCAAGCCGGTGGCACCGAGCATGGGCATGATGCTGGAGACGACCGCTACCCGCCTCTGGTCGGAGCCGGGCGGGCCGCACTTCGGCTCGCCCGACAAGGAGCCGGCGGTACGGCTGCGGGTGCTCGACGACGCCGGCCGGGTGGGGGTGCCGTTCACCACCGGCATCCTGATCGGCATCGGGGAGACCCCGGCCGAGCGGGTCGACGCGCTCTTCGCGATCCGGCGCAGCGACCGCGAGTACGGGCACATCCAGGAAGTCATCGTGCAGAACTTCCGCGCCAAGCCGGACACGGCGATGCGCGGCATGCCCGACGCCGAGCTGCACGACCTGGCGGCGACGGTGGCGGTGGCCCGGGTGCTGCTCGGTCCCAGCGCCCGCATCCAGGCGCCGCCGAACCTGATCGCCGGCGAGTTCGAACTGCTGCTGCGAGCGGGCATCGACGACTGGGGCGGGGTGTCGCCGGTGACCCCCGACCACGTCAATCCGGAGCGCCCCTGGCCGCAGATCGACGAGCTGGCCAAGCACTCCGCCGACGCCGGCTTCACCCTGCGTGAGCGGCTCACCATCTACCCCGAGTACGTCCGCCGCGGCGACCCGTGGCTCGATCCCCGGCTCGACCCGCACGTGCGGGCGCTCGCCGAACCGGCGACCGGGCTCGCGGTCGAGTCGGCGGTCCCGGTGGGTCGGCCGTGGCAGGAGCCGGAGGACGCGTTCGTCCCAGGCGGTCGGGTGGACCTGCACGCCACCATCGACACCACCGGCCGGACCGGCGACCGTCGGGGCGACTTCGACAGCGTGTACGGCGACTGGGCGCAGCTCGCCGAGCAGGTCAGCGCGGGCGCGGCAGCATTGGCGCAGGACGGTGCGCCGGTGCCGGCAGCGGGCGCGGCGGAGGGTTCGGCGACCGACGGGAGGGCCGCGACGCCCGTCGGGACCGGGGCGGGTGCCCGGACCCCGGCGGATCTGCTGGCCGGGCTGCGGCTGGCGGCGGACGATCCGGCGGCCCTGTTGGAGCCGCGGCACACCGACGCGGCGATGGCGCTCTTCGCGGCCGATGGTGCGGCGCTGGACGAGTTGTGCCGTCTGGCCGACGACGCCCGCCGCTCGGCCGTCGGCGACGACATCACCTACGTGGTCAACCGCAACATCAACTTCAGCAACGTCTGTTATGTCGGCTGCCGGTTCTGCGCCTTCGCGCAGCGGGAGCGGGACGCGGACGCGTTCCGGCTCTCGGTGGAGCAGGTCGCCGACCGGGCCGAGGAGGCGTGGCGGGCCGGCGCTACCGAGGTCTGCATGCAGGGCGGCATCGACCCGAAGCTGCCGGTCACCGTGTACGCGGACATCGTCCGGGCGGTCAAGGCGCGGGTTCCCGGTATGCACGTGCACGCGTACTCGCCGATGGAGATCGTGACGGCCGCGGCGAAGGCGGGCGTGTCGGTGCGGGAGTGGCTCACCGAGCTGCGCGACGCGGGGCTGGACACCATCCCGGGAACCGCGGCGGAGATCCTCGACGACGACGTGCGCTGGGTGCTCACCAAGGGCAAACTGCCGGCCGCGACCTGGGTCGAGGTGGTGAGCACCGCGCACGAGCTGGGGATCCGGTCGAGCTCCACGATGATGTACGGCCACGTCGACCACCCGGGGCAGTGGCTCGGGCACTTCCGGGTGCTCGCCGGGGTGCAGGACCGTACCGGTGGGTTCACCGAGTTCGTGGCGTTGCCGTTCGTGCACACCAACGCCCCGATCTACCTGGCCGGTATCGCCCGCCCCGGTCCGACCTGGCGGGAGAACCGGGTCGTGCACGCGATGGCCCGGCTGCTGCTGCACGGGCGGATCGACAACATCCAGTGCTCCTGGGTCAAGCTCGGCGACGAGGGCACGGTGGAGATGCTCCGGGGCGGTTGCAACGACCTCGGCGGCACCCTGATGGAGGAGACGATCTCCCGGATGGCCGGCTCCGACAACGGCTCGGCCCGTACGGTGGCGCAGTTGGAGGCGATCGCGTCGGCGGCAGGTCGTCCGGCGCGGCGACGTACCACCGCCTACGGGCACGCCGGCTGATTCGACCGGACGTGCCAGCGGCGCCGTCGGCGGGATCCCCGCCGGTGGCCGTGGCGACGGCTGAACCAGGGGGCTGGGAGCGGGCCGGTCGGCGTACCAGATTCAGGGTTGGATATCCGACAGTTCGCCGGACACGCCGGTCGCCTTGCTGGCGTGTCCGGTCGCGCCACGCCGGATTTCGATAGCAACTCGCCGATGAGGCGTTACTCCTGGCTGGTCTCAATCGGTAGGGCAGGCGGCGACACCGGACGGCTCCGAGAGCCGTCAAGGACGTACCGGGAGGGTGACCCCATTTATCAGGTTCGGCTTGACGACGCACGCATTACACCCGTGTAATTTCGGTGGGGTCGTTCGAACGGAGCGCATCAAACTGCCACCGTACGGACAAAAACACGCCTTCCGCGTGGGGGGTTGCGTCGGCACTGTTGCCGGCGCGCGATCAAGGAGGCATCTGATGGACGGCCGACTCGAGGTGGCCGACCTGCTCGGGAATGCGCCGGAGTGGCAGGAGCGAGCGCTCTGCTCGCAGACTGACCCGGAGGCGTTTTTTCCCGAGAAGGGCGGCTCGACCCGTGAGGCAAAGCGGATCTGCTCGCGCTGCGAGGTCAAGGCCGAATGCCTGGAATACGCGCTCGGGCACGACGAACGGTTCGGCATCTGGGGCGGACTCTCGGAACGGGAGCGCCGCAAGCTCAAGCGCAGGGTTGCCTGACGCACGCCGGCCGGGCGGTGGGGGCCGCCCGGCTCAGGCCAGTTCGTCGGGATCGACCCCGAGCAGGTTCGCCACCTGTTCGATGATCACGTCATGGACCAGGTCGGCCAGGTCCTCCCGGTCCATTGCCCGGAACTCCAGCGGCCGGCGGTAGAGCACGATCCGGGGTGGCACCTCCTGCCGGCCCGGTCGGCCCGGCAGCAGTCGGGCCAGCGGCACCTCGCCGTCCTCCAGCACGTCGGTGTCGTAGACGTTCAGATCCGGCGGCACGTCCTCGACGGCGAACTCCACGCCCGCCAGTTCCTTCGCGAAACGGCGTTCGAGGGTCTCCACGGTGTCGAGCACAAGATCGTCGAAGATCTCGGCCTTGGTACGCGCCAGCGGTACCGTCGCCGGCACCAGCCGACCGCGCAGGCCCCGGCCGTGGCGGTCCCGGCGGGTACGGTGTCCGGGTCCCGGCCGGCGATGGTCCGGACTGGTCATGTGCACAGGGTAGACCCCGGTTGGCCGGATCCCGGAGCGCGGATGGGCCCGTGTCGGCGGGGGCGCCGGGGCGCCGATGGGCTGTTGCCCGAATTGTGGCCAGGACGATCGGCGTGTCGTACCGGCAAGCGGTGTGTTGAAGGCGGTAAGAGAGATACCGTGCCGCCGTGAGGTCACCACGGCGTTGCTCGCGTAACGGCTGCCCCCGTCAGGCCGTCGCCACGCTGACCTATGTCTACAACGAGTCGACTGCCGTGGTTGGTCCGCTGGCCGCCTTCGCCGAGCCGCACACCTACGACCTCTGTGAGCCGCACGCCCGCAGTCTGACCGCCCCTCGGGGCTGGGACGTGGTCCGGCACGAGGGTGAGTTCGAACCGCCGCCGCCCACCACCGACGACCTGGTCGCGCTCGCCGAGGCCGTACGCGAGGCGGCCCGTCCGGTGCAACGGCAGGACGAGATCGACATCGATCTGCCGCCGGGGCAGCAGACCGGTCGTCGCGGTCATCTTCGGGTCATTCCACCCGCTAAATAGACCAACCGGGCATCGCGTCAGGGTGGGCAACACCGTCGGACGCGCTTTACCGCGGTGAAGGGGACATCCCCGGTCGGCTGTCGCGTCGCTCGCCTCCACCGGGACCACGGCGTTTGCCTCCACAGGGGATAGTGCGGGGAGCCGCTGCGCATCGTCATCCGTGGAGTCGACATGGTTGCTGCCTCTGACACGTACTCCGAACTGCTGGACGCCCTCGTCGACGGTGACGCCCGGCCGTTACGCCAATGGCTCGGTGAGCACCTCGTTCCCGCGCCCGGCGAGGGAGTCGAGGCCGACCTGCGACTCCTTGACGGCCTGGCGTTCTGGAACGCCGAGGAGCACGACGGTGACGCGGGGCAGCGGGTGCTCGACGGCGTCGAACGGACCCTCTCCGCCGCGGCGTCGGTGCCGGACGCGACGCCGCTCCTGCTCTTCTACCTCAAGTACCAGTGTGACCAGGCATGGGAAGCCGCCTGGGACGTCGATCTGATCCTGGTCGTGCTCCAGCACGCCCGTCGTCACGGCACGGACCTGGTCGCGGCCGGCCAGATCACGGACCCGGAACCGACCCGGCTCGCCCTGGACCAGCTCGCCGTGCTCGTCAGCGAGATGGGCACGTTCAACGCCGCGTCCTGCGCCAGTCTGGCGGAGTGGGCACGGCTGGCCGCCGAGACAGCCGCGCTCGCCGGTCGGGTCGCCGACGCGGCCGAGGTTGCCGACGCGTCGGCGAGCGCGGCGCACGTCGCGGTCGAGGCCCGCGAGGACGAGAGCTACTACCTCGCGGTGAGCCGGGCCGCGCTCGCGGTGCACGACCATTTCACGTACGGGCGCAGCGATCTCGACGGAGCCGTACGGACACTTCGCCTCGCCGAGGAGAGCCTCCCGGACGACTGCGCACGCAGCGAGCTCCGTGCCCACCGCTACAACCTGGAGGTGCTCGTCGAGGCCGCCGAGCAACCCTGGATCCGGCTCGAACACGCGAAGGTCGTCTACCTGTACCCCTTCGGCCTGTACGAGGAGTCCCGTGCGGGTCGGACCGACCCCGGACCGGACGTCGCGACGCGGGGCGGGGTGACCTTCGCCGAGCGTCTCGTCGCGGTCGCCCGCCGTACGGCGCAGCAGTGGACGGTGGCGGGGTGGTCGGTCGCCGAACACCCGCAGGCCATGGTCGAGCAGGACCTCCTGCTGGACGACATCTGGAAGGGAGACGACCCGCTCGGACGCCAGTACCGTGGAATGGCGGTACGCCTGCCGGACCTGGAGTTCTCCGACGTCGACCGGGTCGACGCCGAGCCGGTGCTGCTCCAGGTCGAGCTGCGCCTCTCCGAGCTGGGCAACCATTACCTGCGGGTGGAGTGCCAGCTCTCGGGCGCCACCCCGCCGCAGGTCTACGCGGCGATGACCCGGGCCGCGCCGGAGTTCGGCGACCTTGTCCAGCTCGGTACGCCGCTGCACCCCGCCGTCGACGCGCGGCCGACGCAGCTCTGGGCCCGGCTGAGCGACTTCGCCGTCGACGTGGTCCGGGACGTCACCGGCCAGCTCGCCGAGCATTCGGGGTTGGCGGTACGCCGCAGTGGCCGGCCGGGGATGTACCACGTGATGCTCTCGGTGGAGCGGGGATCGCTGGTCTCGCCGGTCGGTGCGGAGCCGGTGCCGGTCGCGATCGCGTTGGACGCGGCGACGGCGGTCGGCGCGCAGACCCTCGTGCACCCGGTCCGCAACGGCATCAGTTCGCTTGCCGAGTGGCTGCGGTATCCGGTCGAGGTTGGCGAGCTGCCAAAGGTGGACGCCCCGGGCTTCATCGGGGATCTGCTGCTGCGGACCTGCAACACCACTCTGATGGTCCTGCCCGGCACCCCCGACTACGGGGTGAACGCGGTGCTGGAGTCGGCCGAGTTCGTCGCCACGCTGGAGGGCATGTTCGCGGGTTGGCAGGACCAGATCGCGGACCACTACGACCAGGTGATGGTGCAGCTCGGGGAGATGATCGAGAGGTTGGAGCGGCACGACGCCGCTCCTGATCCGACCGGGGTCGACCCGGCCGAGTACGAGCGCGTCACCCGGGAGCTGGGCGAGATGCAGGCCCGGCTGGAGGCCCAGCAACTGCGGCTGCACCAGTTCGTCATGGCGAGTCGACTCAGCCTGATGTTCGTGACCGCGCCGTCGCTGGTGATGTCACCGGTGGCGCGGTCCACCATCGACCAGCTCCTGGTCGCGGCAAAGTTCGACAGCCTGCGCAGCGACTTCGAGGGCATGATCGACAACGTGCTCGGTGACCGGATCGGCGCGCTGGTCGACGCCTCCGTCCGGCGTCAGCGCGAACGCAACGACGCACGGGCCCGCGCGCAGCAGGAGCGGGATGCCGCTGCCGCGCAAGCCGAGCGGGAGCGGCAGGGGCGACGGGAACGGGCGACCCGACACTGGCAGGACGTGCTGTCGATTGCGACGGCCACGGTCGGTATCTCCGGCCTCATGCAGATCATCCAGGCTGGTTACCAGGTCCAGCGGCTGAGCGCGGCCGGGCTGGTCGCGGTGGTGGTCGTGCTCGCCGTACTGGTGGGTTGGGGGCTGCACCACTTCCAACGGGATACCGTGTCCGGATCACGTCGGCGCCGGACGGGGACCACGGATTCGGTCGGAGGGACACGGAAATGAAGCTGGTAGACCTGACCGCCGGGCCCATGTTGGAGGCGCTGCACCGGGAGGTTCTGGCGACCTCGTTCCCGCCGGACCAGCTCGTCTCCCTGGCAGACCTCCGCAAGCAGATCGAAACCGGACTGGTGGTCGTCACGGCCGCCGTCGACGGCGACGGCCGGGTGCTCGGCGGGGTCGTGGGGGAGTGGTCCCCGACGAGCCGGGTGATGCTGCTCAGTTACCTGGCGGTCGCCGCCGACGCGCGGGGCGGCGGGGTCGGCCGGTTCCTCTACACCGGTGCCGTCGAGAGCTGGCCGGCACGGCACCACCCGTGTCTCGTCCTGGCCGAGGTGGAGAGCCCGGCCGGACACTCCGGCAGCGAGGCGTACGGCGACCCGCTCGCCCGGCTGAGGTTCTACGGCCGGCACGGGGCACGTCTGCTGGAGCTGCCCTACTTCCAGCCGGCGCTCGCCCCGGGGCTGTCGCGGGTGCCCGACCTCCTGCTGTTGGTCCTGCACCTGGACACAGAGTTCCACGGTGCCGGTGGCGCCGACACGGTGGCGGGCGAGCCACTGCGCCAGTTCATGGTCGAGTACTTCGAGTCGACCGAGGGCGCGGTTCCGGACGACCCGACCGCTTCGGCGCTGCTGCACGCCATGGCGGCGCCCGGCGGGGTGCCGCTGCGCCCGGTCGAGCGGCACCGCGAGGTGGAGATGTCGGTACGCGGCTGAGTGGCGGCGGCCGGACGAGCCCGACCGGCCGGTGACACACCGCCTGTCACCAGGTGCCGTCGTCGCGTACCCGGGGCGCCGGCCGGCCCAGCAGCAGGTTGGTCAGGGCGACGTCGATCTCCGTACCGAGGAACCACTCGCCGGCCTCGTCGAGTGCGAAGACCCGACCCTGCTCGTCCACGGCGAGGATGCTGTCGCCGCCCTCGGTGCCGATCGGGAAGAGCCGCACGCCGATCAGGGCGCCGAAGTCGGCCAGGCTGTCCGCGCTGTGCGCGGCCCCGCTCGGGTTGATTTCGAACCGTCGGATCCACACGTTCTCCCCGGGACCGCGACGGCCGCACACCAGGCCGGGGAAGGCGGTCAACGCCCGCTCGGCCGCCTCGAAGCTCTGGTGCCGGTGCTGTCGTCCGGGCACGGCGCAGACCTTGCCGATCGCCTCACCGGCCAGCAGCCGATCCCCGAAAGCGGGCCGCCAGCCCCCGTCGACCAGCGCGTACGCGACCTCGGGCGGGAACCGTTCCGGGTCCGGGACGGGCTGCGTCGGGGGACGCCACTCCTCGGCGAAGGCCAGGTGCGCCCAGGGCAGTAGTCCGAAGTGGACGAGGATCCGTACGCACGAGTCGCAGGGACGTTCGGCGGCGCCGCCGGCGGGATCACCCGGCTCCCGTACCCGGAACAGCTCCAGTTGGGCGCTGCCGAAGAGATCCCGGGCCGTCTCCTGGGTGAGCGGCGGCTGGCCGAGCGCGGCGCGCCTGCGGTCGTACTCGTGCAGCACGTCCGAGACGGCCACCAGTTCGGCGTGCCGGTCACCGCCGCGTACCAGGTGCCCGGTCGGCAGGCTGGCGAGATGGTCCCGGACCAGCGGGTGGTGCCGCAGTTCGAGGTCGCCCTTTGCCGCATGCCCGATGTGCAGGTCGTGCTGCACGGTCAGGTGTGCGGTGGCGCCGGGTGTCGGCTGCCGTCGGGTGGCCCGGCGCAGCTCGACCGCCGGGTCCACGGTCCTGGGGCGTCGGGTACGCCCCAACCGGTCGGTGCGGTACATCTCGCGTACCACGTCGGGCGGGAGTCCTGGCCAGTTCGAGATCTCGCCGGTCTCCTTGTCGATAATCGTCGTCGGGCTGGTGCCGTCCACGGTGGAATCCCGCGTTGGTGGGCTGGTCCAGATCACGTAGCCGAGATCGAATTCGTCGAGCATCGGGGTGCATTGGTAACCGAGCCGCAGCGTCTCCCGCCGGGCCCAGGTATCGGCGATTCCCTCTGCTTCCTGGCGGCTGATCATGTGCAAGTCTCCCCGTTCCTGCTCAGCCGGACGTCGTTCGCGAAACTACCGGACCATGCGGCTGCGCGTCAGCCGGTACGGTCGGCCATACCGACGGTTAGCTTCTGTTGTGGTGACGGGGTGCCGGTCCATTCGGGTTACCCGACGGATGCTCGATCGTTACTGCTGATATGCCCTGTCCGGATCACTCGTGTGGCAAGTGCCGGGTGGACCGGCGTCGCCAGTTCCGGACCAGCCCCCCGCCGTACCGGTCGTGACCACGCCCTTCGTGACCGGCCGACTTGGCGACAGCAGGAGTACGGAGCGCGTCACCGTCCTGGAGCTCCTCTTCGACGTGGTGTTCGTCTTCGCGATCACCCGGGTCGCCCAGCGGTTGACCGACGACCTCACCATCAACCGCCGGGTGCTGCTCTCCGAGGCCGGTCAGACCCTGTTGCTGCTGCTCGCCCTCTGGATGGTCTGGTACCTGAACGCCTGGCTGACCAGCCGGTTCGACCCGCAGCGGCCGGACATCCAACTCGTCGTCATCCTCACCATGGCCGGCAGTCTCCTGATCGCGGTCTGCCTGCCCCAGGCGTTCGGCGACCGAGGACTCATCTTCGTCTGCACCTATGTG
This sequence comes from Micromonospora sp. NPDC050417, assembly GCF_044458865.1. Lineage (NCBI taxonomy): Bacteria > Bacillati > Actinomycetota > Actinomycetes > Micromonosporales > Micromonosporaceae > Micromonospora > Micromonospora sp. NPDC050417. The sequence goes on along the minus strand of NZ_JBITIH010000004.1, from coordinate 216,078 downwards.
GTGATCCAGGTCGGTCGCCCGCTGTACGTGTTCTGGGCACTGCGCGGCCATCCGCGGCAGCGCGCCACCGCGCGGATCCTGTTCTGGTCGGTCCCCGCCGCCATGCTCTGGCTCGCCGGCGGGTTCAACGAGGACCAGGTGCGCGGCGGGTTCTGGACCGCGGCCGTCCTGTTGGAGCTGCTCGGCCCGGTGCTGCGCTGGCCGACGCCGGTCCTCGGCCGGCCGAGGGACGCCGAATGGACCCTGGCCGAGGGACACCTGGCCGAACGGTACAGCCAGTTCCTGCTCATCGCGCTCGGCGAATCCGTCATCGCCACCGGAATCGAGGTCAGCGTACGTCCGTTCACCGTCTCCTCCATGACGGTCTTGGCGGCGTCGTTCCTGACCACACTCCTGTTCTGGCGGACCTTCTTCTATCACGCCGGTCTCTCGTTGGCCCCGGCGCTGAAGCGTGCCCGCAGCGCCATCGAGTTGAGCCAGTCGGCGAGCTACACCCTGCTGGTGATGGTGGCCGGCATCATCACCGCGGGGGTCGGCTACCGAATCGTCATCGACCACCCGGTGGCGCCGCTCGACCCGGCCTGGATCGCGGTCATCTTCGGCGGTCCGGCGCTGTTCCTCGCCGGCCGGGTGCGCTTCGAGTACCAGTTGTTCGGCAGTGTCTGCCCGGCGCTCTGGATCGGGTTGATACTCATGGTCGTCGTCGCGCCGGGCATGGTTTTCCTGCCGCCGATCGTGGCGCCCCTGGTCAGTACCCTGTTGCTGGCGGGTGTGGCGGTCTTCGAGACCCTGTCCAGACGCCACCGGGCCGCGACCAACCCGACACTGTGACGCGTGGCGGCGCGGGACGGTCGCGCCGGGACACGAGGGTGCTTCGGGAGTGGGGACGATTGATGACGAAGGCGGCTCCGATGACGGATGCGGCGTGGCCGGGCACGGTCGCCGAGGCGGAGGCCGTACAGGATCGGTTGCGTCCCCTCGCCGACCTGGTGGGGCCGGGGCCGGCGGAACCACGCATGATCGCCGGCCTCGACGTGGCGTACGCCGAGGACGGTGACCGGCTGGCGGCGGCGGTGACCGTGCTGGACGCCCGGACCCTCGCTGTGTTGGAGACGGCGGTGAGCATCGGTCGGACCGCCTTCCCGTACGTTCCCGGCCTGTTCGCCTTCCGCGAGCTGCCCGCGCTGCTGGACGCCCTCGGACGCCTGACCACCACGCCGGAACTGCTCGTCTGTGACGGGCACGGGCTGGCCCACCCGCGTCGGTTCGGGTTGGCGTGCCACCTGGGCGTGCTCACCGGGTTGCCGGCGATCGGGGTGGGCAAGACCCCGCTGGTCGGACGCTGGGATCCGCCGGCCGAACGGCGGGGGGCCTGGACCGCGCTCAGGGACGGCTCGGAGACGGTCGGTCGGGTGCTGCGGACCCGGGACGGAACCAAGCCGGTGTTTGTGTCGGTGGGGCACCGGATGGGTCTGGACAACGCCTGCGCCCAGGTACTGGCACTCACACCGCGTTACCGGCTGCCGGAGACCACCCGCCAGGCGGATCGGTTGTGCCGGCTGGCTCTGGGCCGGACGCGCTCCTCGGAGCTGGAGTGATGCGGGAGGCAACATCGACCTGCGGCTGACCCGGGTCGGGCCGGCGGTGCGACGACGTACGGTGATGGGCGCCGATTCTAGAGGAAAGGCAACGATCTGTTGCTGACAAAGCACGTGCCGTGCGGGAGACTGCCTCGGGGAATCGGACAGGGAGGCACCGAATGGTTGTCGGATCACCACCCACCGTGCGACGCCGGCAACTCGGTCGCGAACTGCGCAAGCTGCGCGAGGCCGCGGGTTTCAAGGCGGAGCAGGTCGCCCTGGAGGTGCGTTGCTCGCCGTCGCGGGTGAGCCGGATCGAGACCGCCCGGGTACGGATCACACCCGGCACCGTGCACGAGCTGCTCGACGTCTACCGGGTCGAGGGCGCGGAGCGGCAGCGTCTGGTCGCGCTCGCCCGCCAGGCGCAGGAGGCGGGCTGGTGGCAGGCACACAGTGACAGCCTGACCTGGGAATATTCGACTCTGATCGCGCTGGAACACGACGCGACCGAGTTGCGTACGTTCGAGTCGTCGGTGCTGCCGGGGTTGCTCCAGACCGAGGAGTACGCCCGTACCGTGCTGCGCAAGACGTTGCTGGAGCAGACTCCCGACTCCACGGAGGAGAAACTCGTCGTACGACTTGCCCGACAGCGGATCCTCAGCCGCCCGCAGGACCCGGTCCGGCTCTGGGCGATTCTGGACGAGGCGGTGTTGCGCCGGCAGGTGGGTGGGCCGGACGTGATGGGCCCGCAGTTGCGGCACCTGGTGGAGATGGCCGGTCGCCCCAACATCCAGCTCCAGGTGCTGCCCTTCTCCCGAGGCGCGTACGCCTGCAACACCGGCCCGTTCCTGCTGCTGAGCTTTGCCGAGGGGCCGGAGGGGGAGGGGCCGGTGGGCGAGCCGGTGGACGGGGACGTGGTCTACGTCGAGAACGAGGCGGGTGACATCTACGTGGAGAAGGAGCCCGGGGTGGCCCGCTACCGGATGGTCTTCGACAACCTCCGCGCCGATGCGCTGACCTGCGAGGAGTCGAGGGGTTGGCTGGCCGATCTGGCCTCGGAACTGCCCTGATGGAGGCGGGCCGGGGCCGGTGACGGCGTGCGCGGGAGGAGCGCCGGTGCCTATACGCGGTAGCCTGTCCGCCGTACCCCAACCGGAAGCGGCGAGGTGATCATGTTGGTACGGCGTGGCGCGGCGCGGCTGGCGACAGTTTGCGCGCTCCTGGCCGGCCTGGTCGTGGCCGGCGCGGCACCGGCACTCGCCGACGACGAGGACTCGGTCCGGATCAGTACGTCCAGCAGCTTCACCGCCGGGGGTTCGCCGGGCTCGGTCACCGTGACCGTGTCGAAGCGGTCCAAGGGTTGTGTGTCGGTCCGGACCTCGGTCGCGCTCCAGATGGCGGGGCTCTCCGCCAGCGACGTGGGCCTGGTGGTCGCGCAGGGCGGGGACTGGCAGCCGGTCTCGGTCTCCGGGGAGGGCACGCTGCACAGCGGCCGGACCGCGCCGGAGAGGCCGGAACTCTGTGAGCGGAAGAGCGTGACGGTCCGCTACCGGTTGGTCCTGGCTGCCGCAGTGCCGGCAGGTCGGGTGACGATCGTCGGTGAGGCGTATACCGCCGGTGGCGATTTGATCAAGCAGGATGCCGAGACGCGCAAGGTGAACGGCGCCAAGGGCACGCCGACGCCAACGCCGACCAGGACCCGGTCGGCCTCGCCGAGCCCGACGCCGGAGGAGACCACGGAGGCGGCCGAGCCGGAGCCGACCGAGACCGATGTCGTCGTATCGCCGACCGAGTTCGGGCTGGGTGGCGGCGCCGGGAGCGGCGGTGGCGGGATCGGCGGCATGGTGATGGTGGTCGGGGTCGGCATGGTGGCGATCGGGATCGCCCTGCTGGTGCTGCTGCTGCGGCGGGCCCGAGGTGGTCGGGAGGAGCCGGGCGGCGGTGGCGGTGGGCTGGGCGTGACGCCGCGTCCGCCGTACCCGCCGCGGGGTGGCCCGGGCGCTGATCCGACCATGGTCATCCCTGGTCGGGCCGATCCGACCATGGTCATCCCTGGTCGGGCCGATCCGACCATGGTCATCCCTGGTCGGGCCGATCCGACCGTGGTCATGCCCACGGGCGGCGACTCGACCGTGATCATGCCTCGGATTCGCCCCTGAAGTGGCGACGGCCTACTGGTCGCGGCCTCGGCGAGGGCGGACCCGTCGCCGTCCGGCCGGAGGTTGACCTGATCTTGGCTGCTTCTCGCAGCCTGTTGGACTCTGCCTGGCAACCCGCCTTACCCACGGCTGGGGTGTCGGCTCCGATACGCTCAGGCCGTTGACTGGCGCATGACCGAGGAGCGAGACCGTTGTCTGATTTATCCCAAATCGTCAAGGCGTACGATGTCCGCGGTACCGTCCCCGAACAGTGGAACGAGCGGGTCGCCGAGGCGTTGGGTGCGGCCTTCGCGCAATTGCTTCGCGCGGGTACGAGCGTCGGCTCGACGGACCGGGACGGCGGTTCGACCGGCGATCCGAACACGGTGGTGATCGCCCACGACATGCGGGACAGCTCGCCCGGCCTGGCGGCAGCCTTCTCCGCTGGTGTCCGCTCGGAGGGGATGGCGGTCATCGACGCCGGCCTCGGCTCCACCGACCTGCTCTACTACGCCTCGGGCAGTCTCGACCTGCCCGGCGCCATGTTCACCGCCAGCCACAATCCGGCGCGCTACAACGGGATCAAGATGTGCCGGGCGGGTGCCCGTCCGATCGGCCAGGACAGCGGCCTCGCCGAGATCCGCGAGCGGGCTCAGGCGATCCTGGACAAGGGCGAGCCGCTGGCGGGCGCGCCGGAGCAGCCCGTACGCCAGCTCGACCTGCTCGGTGAGTACGCGGCCCACCTGCGTGGTCTGGTCGACCTGAGCGGCATCCGCCCGCTCAGGGTGGTCGTCGACGCGGGTAACGGGATGGGTGGTTACACCGTCCCGGTGGTGCTCGGCGACGCCGTACTGCCGCCGCTGCCGTTGACCATCGTTCCGCTCTATTTCGAACTCGACGGCAACTTCCCGAACCACGAAGCGAACCCGCTCGACCCGGCGAACCTGGTGGACCTGCAGGCGGCGGTCCTGGAACACGGTGCCGATCTGGGACTCGCCTTCGACGGCGACGCGGACCGCTGCTTCGTGGTCGACGAGCGGGGCGAGCCGGTCTCGCCGTCGGCGATCACCGCCCTGGTGGCCGTACGGGAACTCGCCAAGCACCCCGGCTCCACGGTCATCCACAACCTGATCACCTCCAGTGCCGTACCGGAGATCATCCGAGAGAACGGCGGGGAGCCGCTCTGCAGCCGGGTCGGACACTCCTTCATCAAGGCCGACATGGCTCGTACCAACGCGGTCTTCGGCGGGGAGCACTCGGCGCACTACTACTTCCGTGACTTCTGGTTCGCCGACACCGGCATGCTCGCCGCGATGCACCTGCTCGCCGCCCTTGGTGAACAGGAGCGTCCGCTTTCCGAGTTGGCCGAGAAGTACGAGCGGTACGTCTGCTCCGGCGAGATCAACTCGACCGTCGCCGACCAGGCGGCGAAGCTGGCCGAGGTCAAGCAGGTCTACCAGGGTGCCGAGACCGACGAGCTGGACGGGCTGACGGTCCGATTCCCCGACGGGGCCTGGATCAACCTGCGACCCTCCAACACGGAACCGCTGCTACGGCTCAACGTGGAGGGGCCGACCAAGGACCGGATGATCGCGCTCCGCGACGAGGTGCTCGACCTGGTACGCCGATAAGATCCCGTGCGCCGGCCGGAACGCCGATTCGGCCGCCGGATGACGTGGAAGGAGCCGCATCGTGGCCCTTGACCCGCAGTTACTCGAGATTCTCGCCTGCCCGGACACACACCACGCCCCGCTCGACTACGACCTGGTGGAGCAGACCCTGACCTGCACCGAGTGTCGGCGGGTCTTCGAGGTCCGCGACGACGTACCGGTGCTCCTGCTCGACGAGGCTCGCGGCGGCGCCGCACAGGAGGAGAAGTGATGGACGCCCACGCCGGCGTGAGCGGGCGACGGGTCCCCGACGAGGGGCTGCTCGACGACGCGGCGGCGCTGCACGAGGCCGACCCGGGCGGCATGCTGCGGTTCACCGCCTCGGCCGGCGCGCAGGTACGCGAGTCCGCGGCGCTCGCCGCGGAGGCGAACCTGGGTGTGCTGGCCGACGAGGGGCGGCCCCGGGCGGTGGTGATCGCGGGCATCGGCACGGCTGGACGCACCGGCGACATCCTCGCCACGGTCGCCGGGCCGCGTTGCCCGGTGCCGGTCATCGCGCACCGCAGCGCCGGCGTGCCGGGCTGGGTGGGTGCCGCCGACGTGGTGATCGCGGTGAGCGCTTCGGGTCGTAGTCCGGAGGCGCTCGGCGCGGCCGAGGCGGCGGCCCGGCGGGGCGCCCGGCTGGTCGCGGTCGGCGCGCCGGACTCGCAGCTCCAGTCGGTGGCGGAGGGGGTCCGGGCACCGTTCATCCCGGTGCCCCGGCGGGCACCCGCGCGGGCCAGCCTCTGGGGCCTGACCGTGCCGGTGCTGCTCGCCGCGCGGACGCTCGGGCTGGTGAAGGTCAACGAGGCCGATCTGGCGGAGACGGCGGCGCGGCTCGACGCCGACGCGGACCGGAGTCGCCCCACCGCCGAGTCGTTCGTCAATCCGGCCAAGGCACTGGCGCTCGGGTTGGCGAACTCGGTGCCGGTGGTCTGGGGCTCGTCCCCGCTGGCGACGGTCGCCGCCCGGCGGTTCGGCGACACCCTGTCGGCGAACGCCCGCTACCCGGTGATCGCGGGTGCGCTCGGCGAGGCCGGGCGAGGCCGGGTGGGGCTGCTCGACGGGGTCTTCGGCGGGTTGGCGGAGTCGACCCGGGACATCTTCGCCGACCCGGAGGAGGAGTCCGACTGGACCCGGCTGCGGGTGGTGCTGTTGCGTGACGGCGGTCTGAACGCCGACGACGACAGCGACGAGCCGCTGGCCGTGGAGGAGCGGCGCGCTGACGCGTTGCAGACTCTCGCCGAGCGGCGCGGGGTCCGCTGTGACGTCGTCACCGCCGAGGGCGGTTCGGCGCTGGAGCGGCTCGCCTCGCTGATCGCCGTACCCGATTTCGCGTCTGTTTATCTCGCCCTGGCCCACGGGCTCGACCCGATGGCCGTGGCGGCGGTTACCGAAATGAAGGAGCTGTCCAACCCGTGAACGGGCAGAGCGACCAGCAGGGAACGCGGACATGAGCGCCGGCGGTGGAACGCGGGCGATCATCGCCGCGCTGCTGGCCAACCTCGGCATCGCGATCACGAAGTTCGTGGCGTGGCTGCTGAGCGGTTCGTCGTCGATGCTGGCCGAGGCGGTCCACTCGGTCGCCGACTCCGGCAACCAGGCGTTGCTGCTGGTCGGCGGCCGTCGGTCGCAGCGGGGCGCGACCCCGCAACACCCCTTCGGGTACGGGCGCGAGCGTTACATCTACGCCTTCATCGTCTCGATCGTGCTGTTCAGCGTCGGTGGCCTCTTCGCTCTCTACGAGGGTTACCACAAGTGGCAGCACCCGCACGCCTTCGACAGTTGGCAGTGGCTGCCGCCGACAGTGCTGATCATCGCGGTCATCCTGGAGTCGTTCTCGTTCCGCACCGCGATCAAGGAGTCCAACCACATCCGTGGCAGGGCGACCTGGGTGCAGTTCGTCCGTCGGGCCAAGGCACCCGAGCTGCCGGTGGTGCTGCTGGAGGACCTCGGCGCCCTGCTCGGTCTGGTCTTCGCCCTGGTCGGGGTCTCGATGACCCTGGTCACCGGCAACGGCCGGTGGGACGCGGCCGGCACCCTGGCGATCGGTCTGTTGCTGGTGACCATCGCGGTCGTGCTGGCGATCGAAACCAAGAGCCTGCTGCTCGGTGAGGGGGCCACTCCGGAGGACGTGGCCCGGATCGAGCGGGCGGTGAACGAGGGCTCCGAGGTCGAGCGGATCATCCACATGCGTACGCTGTATCTCGGCCCCGAGGAGCTGCTGGTCGCGGTGAAGATCGCGGTCCGGCCGGCCTCGTCGGCCCAGGACGTGGCCCGGGACATCGACACGGTCGAGTCCCGGATCCGGTCGGCGGTGCCGATCGCACGGGTGATCTATCTGGAGCCGGACATCTACAGTGCGCAGCGGGCTGCTTCGACGGAGAACGGGCAAGCGGAGACCGCTCGCGACACGGGCGGGAAGAGCTGACGGTGGAACCACTGCACGGACCCATTCGTGACTACGCATGGGGATCACGTACGGTAATTGCTGGTTTGCAGGGTCGGCCGGTGCCGAGCCCCGGGCCGGAGGCGGAACTCTGGCTGGGCGCACATCCCGGTTCACCTGCGATGGTGCGCCAGGGAGAGGCTCGGATCAGCCTGGTCGAGTTGCTCGCCGCCGAACCGGGGCGCTGGCTGGGCGACGAGGTGCTGACCCGCTTCGACGGACGGTTGCCGTTCCTGATGAAGCTGCTGGCACCCGAGGCGCCGCTGTCGTTGCAGGCCCACCCGGACTCGGCGCAGGCCCGGCAGGGGTACGCCGCGGACCAGGCACTGCCGCCGACCGCACACCGCAACTATGTGGATCCGTACCACAAGCCGGAGATGCTGGTGGCAGTCGCGCCGTTCGAGGCGCTCTGCGGTTTCCGGGACCCACGGGTCTCCGCGGCGGTCCTGGAGGCGTTCGACATCCCGGCGCTCAAGCCGGTGGTGGCGGCACTGCGTACCGGGGTGGAGGGCCTGCGGGATGCCGTGCAGCGGTTGCTGAGCTGGCCGGAGGTGGACCGGGTCGCGCTGGTGGAACTGGTCCGGACCACTGACCTCGGCCCCGGATACGTTGCCGAGCAGGAGTTGGTCAGGGGATTGGCCGGCTGGTATCCGGGCGATCCCGGTGTGCTGGTCGCGCTGCTGCTCAACCACGTCCGGCTGGAGCCGGGAATGGCGATCTGGATGCCGGCCGGCAATCTCCACGCGTACCTGCGGGGCGCCGGGGTGGAGATCATGGCTGCCAGTGACAACGTGCTGCGGGGCGGGCTGACTCCCAAGCACGTGGACGTGCCCGAGTTGCTGCGGGTGCTCCGGTTCGAGGTGTTGGACGATCCGCTGCTCGAATCGGTGCCGGTGGCGCCCGGGGTGGTCGGCTGGCGGGTTCCGGTCGAGGACTTCTCACTCCACCGGGTGCGGCTGGACGAGGACTCGCCGCAGGCCCGGCTGACGCTGACCGGTCCACGGGTGGTGCTCGGTGCCTCCGGCGCGGTGGCGGTACGGGACGCGGCGGGTGAGGTCATGGTCGAGCCGGGCAGGGCGGCGATCAGCGCGGCGGACGGTGGGGAACTCCTCTTCTCCGGCCGAGGCGAGGTCTTCGTCGGTGCAGCCGGCATATAGGTTTGCTTCTGACCTTCTTCGCGAGTCGGACATTTCCGAGTTTGACTTGACATGGACCTTGCGGAGTGTGACTCTTTAACTACGCAGTGTCAGTACCACGAGTGCTGACGTCCTGCGAGGTACCAAACCGGGGGGATGCGCGGGGCGGAGGGATGCTGGGCGGGAAACCGTCCACGCCCCACCGCCCCGCGCGCTGTCCGTACCCTTTCCTCGGCGCGTCGGGCACGTACCCGTCCTTCGGGCCCTCCCCGGCGGCCGGCCGGTGACGTCGGATCCCGGCGTCGGTACGCGCAGGTCAGACCCGGGGAGATGCCCAGGTCGGACCCCTCGCTCATCGAAGACGCCGCCCGTCGGACGGGCCGGGGAACCAGGTGTTGGATAGTCTCCCGGGTGGCCGTCGCGCGGCGGGCCATGCGTCGCGGATTGTCGTGGTTGTCCCGGAGTGGACGGCACCGCCTGTGTCCGCACGAATGCAGCCGGGCGTAATGTGGAGGGTCGCGCAGCAGCAGACCCGTACGACAGGAGCTTTCATGACCAGTACTCTCCCGGCGCCTTCCGGTGGTGCGTCGACCCAAAGCCGGCCGACGACTCTCGCTGACGGCGACTTCAAGGTGGCGGATCTGTCGCTCGCCGAGTTCGGTCGTAAGGAGATCGAGCTGGCGGAGCACGAAATGCCGGGTCTGATGTCGTTGCGTCGTGAGTACGCGGCGGCGCAGCCGCTCGCAGGTGCGCGGATCACGGGTTCGTTGCACATGACGATTCAGACCGCCGTGCTGATCGAGACCCTCACCTCGTTGGGTGCGCAGGTCCGCTGGGCGTCGTGCAACATCTTCTCCACCCAGGACCACGCCGCCGCCGCGATCGTGGTGGGGCCGGAGGGCACGGTCGACGCCCCCGCCGGTGTTCCGGTCTACGCCTGGAAGGGCGAGAGCCTGGAGGAGTACTGGTGGTGCACCGAGCAGGTGCTGCTCTGGCCGGACGGTCAGGGCCCGAACATGATCCTCGACGACGGTGGTGACGCGACGCTGCTGGTGCACCGGGGTGCGCAGTTCGAGGCGGCGGGTGCGGTTCCGCCGGTCGAGTCGGCTGACTCGGAGGAGTACGCGGTCATCCTGGGTGTGCTGCACCGCTCCCTCGCCGAGGACAACCAGCGGTGGACCCGGGTCGCGGCCGGGATCAAGGGTGTGACCGAGGAGACCACGACCGGTGTGCACCGCTTGTACGAGATGCAGCAGGCCGGAACCCTGCTCTTCCCGGCGATCAACGTGAACGACTCGGTGACGAAGAGCAAGTTCGACAACAAGTACGGCTGCCGGCACTCGCTGATCGACGGGATCAACCGGGCCACCGACGTGCTGATCGGTGGCAAGGTCGCGGTCGTGCTCGGTTACGGCGACGTGGGCAAGGGTTGCGCGGAGTCGCTGCGCGGCCAGGGTGCCCGGGTCATCATCACCGAGGTCGACCCGATCTGCGCGTTGCAGGCGGCGATGGACGGTTACCAGGTCGCGACCCTGGAAGACGTGGTCGAGACCGCGGACATCTTCGTCACCGCCACCGGCTGCTTCGACGTCATCACGAACGAGCACATGGCGCGGATGAAGCACCAGGCGATCGTGGGCAACATCGGCCACTTCGACAACGAGATCGACATGGCCGGTCTGGCGAAGCGTTCGGACGTACGGCGGGTGAACATCAAGCCGCAGGTCGACGTCTGGAAGTTCGACGACGGGCACTCGATCATCGTGCTTTCCGAGGGTCGGCTGCTGAACCTGGGCAACGCGACCGGTCACCCGAGTTTCGTCATGTCGAACTCGTTCGCCAACCAGACCATCGCGCAGGTCGAGTTGTTCACCAAGACCGACGAGTACCCGGTCGGGGTGTACGTGCTGCCGAAGCACCTGGACGAGAAGGTCGCCCGGCTGCACCTCGGCGCGCTCGGCGCGAAGCTGACCGAGCTGACCAAGGAACAGGCCGCTTACCTGGGCATTTCGGTCGAGGGGCCGTACAAGCCGGAGCACTACCGCTACTGAGGTCCGCCGTACCGGCCGGGCTGGCTGACGAACGCGTCAGCCGGCCCGGCCGTCGTCGTGTCGGGCACGGGTGGGACGCACCCAGCTCCAGACGCAGTACGCGAGCCAACCGATCGCCACGGCGGTGGCGAATGGACGCAGTCGCAGCGCGTTCAGCGCGATGATGATCGCGAGCACGGTGAGCCACGGTACGAAGGCCTTCACCTGGTCATTGGATCAGAGAAGGGGTGGGCGGCGCCACGTTGACACCGGGCTCTACCAGGGCGCAAGGTAGGCTGGCCTAAGTTAGGCATGCCTAATTGATGAACCCGGAGCCCTCATGTTCGCCACCTACCTGATCGGTCTACGTGAGGGCCTGGAAGCCACCCTGGTGGTCAGCATTCTGATCGCGTTCCTGGTCAAGTCCGACCGTCGGGACCGGTTGCCGCAGGTGTGGGGCGGGGTGGCCCTCGCCGTCGTACTCTCCGTCTTCTTCGGCTGGCTACTCGAATACACCAGCACCACGCTGCTGGCGAAGTCCGAGGACCGGGAACTGTTCGAGGCGGTCACCTCGGTGGCAGCGGTCACCTTCGTCACCGCGATGATCTTCTGGATGCGTGGCGCGGCCCGCTCGCTCGGCGGCGAACTCCGAGGCAAGCTCTCGGACGCGCTCGCCGTCGGCTCGCTCGCGGTCGCCCTGATGGCCTTCCTCGCCGTGGTTCGCGAAGGACTCGAGACGGCACTGATCTTCTATTCGGCGGCGCAGACCGCCCAGGTCGACGGTGGTCCGCTCTACGCACTCATCGGCGGCGTCGTCACCGCGATCGCGATCGGCTACCTGCTCTACGCGAGCGCAGTCCGGATCAACCTCACCCGCTTCTTCACCTGGACCGGCGCGCTGTTGATCCTGGTCGCCGCCGGCATCTTCAAGTACGGCACCCATGACTTCCAGGAGGCCGGCGTCCTGCCCGGCATCAAGACCATGGCGTACGACATCTCCGGTGTGCTCGACCCGTCCACCTGGTACGGCACCCTGCTCGGCGGCATGTTCAACGTCACCGCGGAGTCGACCGTGCTGGAGGTCGTCGCCTGGGGCGCGTACCTGATCCCGGTTCTGCTCCTCTTCCTCCTCCCGGGGCGTCGCGCCTCCGGGACCACCGGTTCCGCCTCCGGGACCACCGGCTCCGCCAGCGGAGCCGCGCCCACGGCCCAGCCCGCCGTCTGATCCGAGTTCAAGGAGAAACAATGCGTACCACCCGTTTCGTGGCGCTCGCCGCCGCTGGCGCGCTCGCCGGTGTCGGCCTCGCCGGCTGCGGCGCGAAGGACGACGGCGGCAAGGACACCGCTGGTGGGGCGGTCGCGGTCAAGGCCACCGACACCGCCTGTGAGGTCGGCAGCACCACTGTCGGCGCCGGTACGGTGGTGTTCAACGTGACCAACTCCGGTGCCAAGGTCACCGAGTTCTACGTCTACGCCGCGGGTGACCGGGTGATGGGCGAGGTCGAGAACGTGGTTCCTGGGATCAGCCGTGAGTTGCGCGTCGAACTGCCCGCCGGGACGTACGAGACAGCCTGCAAGCCGGGCATGATCGGCAAGGGCATCCGGGGCGCGCTGACCGTCAGCGGTTCGTCCGCGCCGCTCACCGACGACGCGGCACTCGCCGCCGCGACCGACAGCTACCAGCGGTACGTGCAGAGCCAGACCGGCGCGCTGTTGGACAAGACCACCGAGTTCGTGACCGCGGTCAAGGCTGGCGACGTGGCGGGAGCCAAGGCACTCTTCCCGGTCGCCCGCACCTACTGGGAGCGGATCGAGCCGGTGGCCGAGATCTTCGGTGACCTCGACCCGAAGATCGACGGCCGCGAGGAGGTACTTGAGGAGGGGATGGAGTTCACCGGCTTCCACCGCCTGGAGAAGGACCTCTGGACCACCGGCGACATCAGCAAGGACGGCCCGATCGCGGACCGGCTGCTCACCGACGTCAAGGAGATTGTGGCGAAGGCGAACGCCGAGCGGCTCTCCCCGCTCAACCTCGCCAACGGCGCCAAGGAACTCCTCGACGAGGTGGCGACCGGCAAGATCACCGGCGAGGAGGACCGCTACTCGCACACCGACCTGTGGGACTTCAACGCCAACGTCGAGGGCTCCAAGGCGGCCGTCGCCGCGCTCCGGCCGGTCCTCGCCGAGCGCGCACCCGACCTGGTCACCTCCCTCGACAGCGGCTTTGCCACGGTCGACACGACGCTGGGCAAGCATCGGGCCGGCGACGGCTGGAAGCTGCACACCGAGCTGAGCCAGGCCGACCTGAAGGACCTGTCGGACGCGATCAACGCGCTGGCCGAGCCGATCAGTAAGGTCGCGGCGGTCGTCGCCAAGTAGCACGTCGGGCCGGCGGGTCGACCGTCGCGCCGGGAGCACCGGTGGGTGGGGGTGGGATGTGACTGAGAAACGGCTTTCGCGTCGGCGGGCGATCGGGATCGCCGGTGCCGGTGTCGCGGGTGCGGGCATCGCCGGGATGACCGGCGCCACGCTCCGGGGTGCCTTCGACCCGCCGCTGCCGGCGGGCGCGTCTCCCTCCGCCGCCGTGGATTTCCACGGCGAGCATCAGGCCGGCATCACCACCGAGGTTCCCGACCGGCTGCACTTCGTCGCCTTCGACGTGGTGACCAAGGACCGGGCCCGCCTGGTCGAACTCCTGAAGGACTGGACCGCCGCCGCGGCCCGGATGACCGCCGGTCAGGACGCCGGGGTGATCGGCGCGGTCAACGGGTCGCCGGAGGCGCCGCCGGACGACACCGGTGAGGCGCTGAGCCTGCCGCCCTCCGGCCTGACCCTGACCGTGGGGTTCGGTCCGTCGCTGTTCCGCGACGCCGACGGCCGGGACCGCTTCGGTCTCGCCGACCGCCGCCCGGCCGCCCTGGCCGACCTGCCGCGCTTTCCGGGGGAAGCGCTGCGACCGGAGATCTCCGGTGGCGACCTCTGCGTACAGGCCTGCGCCAACGACCCGCAGGTGGCGGTGCACGCGATCCGGAACCTGGCCCGGATCGGCATGGGTGTGGTCAGCGTGCGCTGGTCGCAGCTCGGGTTCGGGCGTACCTCGTCGACCTCGCGGGACCAGGCCACGCCGCGTAACCTCTTCGGCTTCAAGGACGGTACGGCCAACCTCAAGATCGAGGACACCGCGCTACTGCGCGAACAGCTCTGGGCCCAGCCCGGGGACGGCCCGGAGTGGATGACCGGCGGCGCGTACCTGGTCACCCGGAAGATCCGAATGATCATCGAGACCTGGGACCGGACCTCCCTCGGTGAGCAGGAGGAACTGGTCGGTCGGACCAAGGGGAGCGGTGCGCCCTTGGGTCAGCACGACGAGTTCGACCCGATCGATTTCAAGGCGACCGGGCCGGACGGTCGACCGAGGATCACCGAGACCGCGCACGTACGGCTGGCCCACCCGGACCAGAACAACGGTGCCCGGCTGCTGCGCCGCGGTTACAACTACGTCGACGGCTCGGACGGGCTGGGTCGGCTCGACGCCGGGCTGTTCTTCATCGCGTACCAGCGGGATCCGCGCCGACAGTTCGTGCCGATCCAGACTGAGCTGGCTCGACACGATGGGTTGAACGAGTATCTACGCCACGTGTCCAGTGGGCTCTTTGCCTGTCCGCCTGGCGTACGCGAACCGGGCGATTTCTGGGGTCGTGCACTCTTTGACTGATCGGCGGGGTGGTGCCGGTCCCACGAACGTGAACGGAGATGGAATATTGGTGCCATGAGAGCCCGGGTACTGGTGGTCGACGACGACCCCGCGCTGGCCGAGATGCTCGGCATCGTGCTGCGCAGCGAGGGATTCCTACCCTCCTTTGTCGCCGACGGCGAACGGGCGCTGGCGGCGTTCCGCGACAGCCGACCCGACATCGTCCTGCTCGACCTGATGCTGCCGGGAATGAGTGGTATCGACGTGGCCCGGTCGATCCGGGCCGAGTCCGGCGTGCCGATCGTCATGCTGACCGCGAAGAGCGACACCGTGGACGTCGTCCTCGGCCTGGAGTCGGGCGCGGACGACTACGTGGTCAAGCCCTTCAAGCCCAAGGAACTGGTGGCGCGGATGCGGGCCCGGCTCCGCCGGGGCGAAGACGCCGCGCCGGAGATGCTGACCATCGGTCCGCCCGGCAACCAGATCAACATCGACGTCCCGGCGCACACGGTCAGCCGGGACGGCGAAGAGGTCAAGCTGACCCCGCTGGAGTTCGACCTGCTGGTGGCGCTGGCCCGGAAGCCGCGTCAGGTCTTCACCCGCGAGGTCCTGCTTGAGCAGGTCTGGGGTTACCGGCACGCGGCCGACACCCGGCTGGTCAACGTGCACGTGCAGCGGCTCCGGGCCAAGATCGAACCGGATCCCGAGCGGCCGGAAATCATCCTGACCGTTCGGGGCGTGGGTTACAAGGCGGGCACCGGATAGCCTGGTGCCACTGTGGCTCACCCTTCCGATTCCTCCGTCCTCGCCCGCGCCCGAGCCGTCGCGCTCGGGCTCTCGCGTGCGTCGTTGCGCCGTGTGCGAGCACTGGTCGCCGGTCTGCACCAGACCTGGCGCCGCTCGCTCCAGTTGCGCGTCGTCAGCATCACCCTGATCGCGTCGAGCCTGCTGGTCGGTGGATTCGCGGTGCTTGTCGCCGAGCGGATCACCAACATCCTGCTCGACAACGCCACCGCCGACGTGAAGGAGCGGCTCGAAAACGGGCGGAACTACGCCGAAGACCAGATCAGCGTCTACACGGTGTCGTACGCGTCGAAGCTGGGCACCACCTTCGAGAACACCGCCCGCTACCTGGCCGGCAACGATCCCGAACAGGTGGCCGGTGTCGTGGTGGCGCTCGAGGCGGAGCGCTATCCGAGCATCCCGGCGGCCACCTCGCCGATCGGGGTGGACGTCCGCCCGATGATCAGCAACGAGCTGCGTGAGCGGGTGGTCGGCGGTGAGGTGGCGCACCAGATCCAAACCGGCTACCTCGACGGTGGGACCGCCACCTACCTGGTGTACGGCTCGCCGGTGCCGACCAAGTTCGGTCAGGTCGAGCTCTACTACTTCGTACCGCTGACCCGGTGGGACAAGATTGCCTCAGAGGCGCGGTCGACGGTGGTGGCCACCGGGATCACCCTCGTACTGCTGCTCGGACTCCTCTCCGCGCTGGTCACCCGACTCGTGGTCAACCCCGTACGGGTCGCCTCCCGGACCGCCCAACGGCTCTCCGCAGGGCTGCTCGACCAGCGGATGGTGGTCAACGGCGAGGACGACCTGGCGCTGCTCGCCGCCTCGTTCAACCAGATGGCGACCAATCTCCAGCGCCAGATCGTCCGGCTGGAGGAGATGTCCCGGCTTCAACGGCGGTTCACCTCCGACGTCTCGCACGAACTGCGTACGCCGCTCACGACCGTACGGATGGCGGCCGACCTGATCTTCGCCGAGCGGGAAGAGTTCGACCCGGCGGTCGCCCGTAGCGCCGAACTGCTCCAGGCCGAACTCGACCGGTTCGAAGGGCTGCTGACCGACCTGCTGGAGATCAGCCGGTTCGACGCCGGATTCGCCATGCTCGACGCCGAGCCGACCGACCTGGTTCCGGTCGTGCACCGGGTGGTGGAGCGGCTCGACGGCCTCGCCGCCCGGCTCGGCGTACCACTGCGGATGACCACCCCCGACCTGCCGGTGATCGCCGAGGTCGACCCTCGGCGGGTCGAACGGATCCTGCGGAACCTGGTCGGCAACGCCGTCGAGCACGGCGAGGGACGCCCGGTGGAGGTGGTACTCGGCGTGGACGAGCAGGCCGTGGCGATCACCGTTCGGGACCACGGGGTGGGACTCAAGCCGGGCGAGGAGAAGCTCGTCTTCAACCGGTTCTGGCGGGCGGACCCGTCCCGTGCCCGGCAGACCGGCGGCACCGGCCTGGGACTGTCGATCAGCCTTGAGGACGCCCGGCTGCACGGCGGCTGGCTGGAGGCTTGGGGCGCGCCCGGCCAGGGCGCCCAGTTCCGACTCACCCTGCCGGTCCGGTCCGGCGACCGGCTGACCTCCGCGCCGCTGCGCCTGGTCCCCGCCGACGCCGCCGTCGGGCCCATGGTCCCGGTGCCGAGCGGGCCACGCCTGGCGATCGGGCCGGGCACCACACCCGAGGGCCCGGCAACCGGGGCCAACGGTTCTGAGGACGACGCCGTGCCGGGGGCGGGCGTCACGCGTACGGAGGTGACCACGTGAGGCGGCCGAACCTGCCTGCCGCGACGGTGGCCGTGCTGCTCTGTGTCGGACTGGCCGGCTGTGGCATCCCGACCGAGACCGAGGTGCGGGTCGACGGTCGGGGGCCCCAGTCCGGGCAGGGCTTCGGCGACGGACCGACCCCGAGTCTGCCGGTACGGTCGGACAGCGATCTCCCGGAACAGTTCACGACGAACTACCTGACGGCCGCCGCCGCGGGGGGCGAGACCAGCGAGATCTACGACCGGGTGAACAGCTACATCGCGGACGACCGGGCCAAGCTCAAGCAGAAGCCCGGTGGTGAACCGGCGATCAACGTGATCCGGTTGCTCGGCGGGCCCCGGGCCCGCCGCGATCCTGACAAACCCGGCGGCTTCCTGGTCACCATCCAGGTTCAGCAGATCGGCGTGCTGCGGGGAGACGGCGCGGTGGGCGAGCCGGAGCTCACCGATCGCAGCTACGAGTTCAAAGTCGCTCCGATCTCCAACACCGTCGGCACCACGACCCAGCCTGTGGACGGCCTGTGGATGATCAATCCGCCGCAGGTGCTGCTGCTCAGTACGGACGCGCTGACCGACTACTACACCCCACGGACGATCTACTTCTGGAACGCGGGTCGCACCACACTCGTGCCGGACGTGCGGTACCTGTCGAATTCGGTGCCGAGGGCGTCACAGGCCACCGAGATTCTCGGTTGGCTCATCGGCGGTCCCGTGCCCTGGCTGCTCCCGGCCGCCGTACCGCTGCCGGAGGGGACCAGCCGGATCGGCAACGCCCCCAACCAGGGCGACCGGCTGGAGGTCAACCTCGCCGTGCCGGCCAGCGAGGTCAACGACGAGGTCGAGCTGGATCGCATCTTCACCCAACTCGCCTGGTCGCTGGTGCCGCCGGACCCCGAGGCCGGCTCGGGTGACGAGGGCCAGATGGAGCTGAAGATCCAGAGCCAGCAACGCAAGGTGGCCGACATCGTCGACTACCGTCGCGCCCACCCGCCCTACCAGATCACCGGAAACCCCAAGCGGTACTGCGTCGTCGACGGGGTGGTCTATCCGCTCCGGATCGGCAACGAGTCGTTGATGGCCGTTCCGGTCCAGCAGGAGCAGAACCACGACGTCCGGTACGCCGCCTTCACCGGCGAGGGAGACCAGACCGCGGCGGCACTGGTCACCGAGAAGGGAAGCGGGTTCGAACTCCGGGTCGCCAACGGGGCGGAACCACTGCGTACGTTCGGCGTGAGCCGTACCTTCGACGTGATCGACCGGCCGGTCTGGCTCAGGGGAGCCGACTCCCACCTGCCCATCGGGCTGGTGGTGGCCGACGGCGCTCTCTACCGGTTCGACGGCAACGGCCAGTTCGACGGCAAGGGTCAGCCCGCGAAGGTCGAGGTGCCGGGGGTCAGCGGCCAGATCACCGGCGTGGGCGCATCGCCGGACGGGCACCGCATCGCGCTCATCGCCGACAACGTCCTGTACGTCGCGGCGCTGAGCACCGACGGCGGTGCGGTGACCGTCGGCCGGGCCCGGCAGTTGGCGACCTCGCTGACGACGGTGACCGCGGTCGACTGGATCGGCGAGAGCCTGCTGGCGGTGGCCGGGGCGCAGCCGGACAAGCGCTCGATCATCGAAAACGTCAGCGTGGACGGAGTGTCGGAGGTCTCGGTGGTCGACGACACCCGGGGCGACGTTCTCTACCTGGCCGCGTATCCGCGCAATCCGCTCAGCGGCACCGATCTCGGGGTGATGTACGAGGCCGAGGGGCTCGCCTCCCTGGCCCAGGTGCCGATCGAGCGGGGGCAGGTCGACATGCCCGCCCCGGCGCCGAACTCGTCGGTCAAGCCCAGCGCCCCGTTCTTCCGGTACTGAGCCCGTACGGGGGGACGGGGTCGGATGACCGGCGTCTGGGCCGATCTGGCCGATCTGGTGCTGCCGGCCGAGTGTGCCGGTTGCCGGGTCGGCCGGACCGCCCTGCGGCACGGGGTCTGTGTCCGCTGCGTCACCGCGCTCCAACTGCTCCGTCCCACCCCCGTACGGCCGACCCCGGCGCCACCGGGGTTGCCCGACTGTGTGGCGCTCGGTGGGTACCAGGGTGAGCTGCGGGAAGCGCTGCTGTCGTACAAGGAACGGGGCCGGCACTCGTTGGCCCGGCCGCTGGGGCGGTTGCTCGCCGAGGTGGTCGCCGAGGCCGCGGGTGTCATCGACCCGGTTCCGCCCGCCCCACCCGGCGGACCCCGGCCGGTGCTGCTGATCCCGGTCCCAAGCACCGCGACGGCGATCCGGGCGCGGCACGGTGACCATCTGCGCCGGCTGGCGCGGCACACGGCGCACCGGTTGCGGGCCTCCGGGTGGCCGGTCACGACGGCGTCGCCGCTGCGTGCGCTGCCCCGGCCCGACTCCGCCACCTTGGACAGCGCCGGCCGGGCGGCGGCGGCAGGGGCGGCGTTCACCCTCCGGGAGCGCCGGTTGCTGGCACTGCGCCGGGCCGCGACGGGCCGGGTCGTGATCGTGCTGGACGACATCGTCACCACCGGGGTGACGATCGCCGCGGTGACCGGTGTGCTGCGTTCCGCCGGCGTACGGGTGAACGCGGCGGCGGTGCTCGCGGCAACGATTCGCCGGGCTCAGTGGTAACGGTCCGTACGGTCGATTTCACACGATCGTGCCACAAGTGACTGTTTCAAAAGGTTCTTGGTAGCGAGGGGTGACTATAGACAAGACAGGAGTTAGCGTTTTGTTCACCAGGGGTATGAGGGGGACTCCACCCGTCCCTGGGGCATATGGAAGGAGGAGGCGTCATTCTCGACCGGTCATCGCCGAAGGAAAGTTCCTGGGGGCAGGCTGACCGGGTTTTTTGGTTTCTGGACCGTCCGAACACAGGAGGTCACGCATGGACGTCGTGGTCAAGGGTCGTAACGTCGAAGTTCCCGAGCACTACCGGGCGCACGTAGCAGACAAGCTCGCGAAGATCGAGCGCTACGACCACAAGCTCATTCGAGTCGATGTCGAGCTGTCCCACGAACGCAATCCGCGACAGGTCGACAACTGTCAGCGAGTAGAAATCACCTGCGTCTCCCGCGGGCCGGTGGTGCGGGCGGAGGCGTGCGCGAAGGATTTCTACAGCGCACTGGACATCGCGATCGCCAAGCTGGACACCCGGCTCCGCCGGGCCGCGGACCGACGCCGGGTGCACCGCGGGCGGCACGCTCCGATCTCGGTCGCCGCCGCGACGGCCGGCCTGCCAGTAGCCGACCTCGGCGAATCGGCACTGGCCACCCTGACCCGTGAGTCAGACCATGACTCGTCGGCTCCCGACGGCTTTTCCGACGAGTACGAGGTACACGAGCCGGGCCACATCGCCCGCGCCAAGCTTCACCCAGCCGAACCGATGACCGTCGACGACGCGCTCTTCCAGATGGAACTCGTCGGGCACGACTTCTATCTGTTCCTGGACAAGGAATCCGGCCGGTCAAGCGTGGTCTACCGCCGTAAGGGCTACGACTACGGCATCATCGCGCTCGCCGAGTAGGACACCGCCGAGCAGGCGACAGCCCCAGCGCACCCGGGACGGGTCACGGCCCGGCCGTGCGGGATCAGCGGCAGTTTCGTCCCGTACGGCCGGACCGGACTCAGCGCGAATCCAGGTCCAGATCCTGTGGCAGCAACCCGTAGCGCAGAGCGTCGACCCGGCGCCCGGTCGATCCGACCAGTCGACCGCGTTCACGTCCCTCACGTTGGAAGCCGGATTTCTCCAGCGCACGCTGGGAGCGGAGGTTCGTCGGCGCTGTTCCAGCGGTCAGCCGTTGGATGCCGGTGTGGTCAAAGACCCAACGGGCCAGCAGACGGGTGGCGCGGCCCGGATAACCGTAGCCCCGCCACTGCGGCGCGACGGCGTACCCGATCATGGCCTCGCCGGGCTGTGACTCCTGAAGGTAGAGCGCGATCTCACCCGCCGGGTCACCGCTCGCGGCGTCCAGGATGAGCAGGTCGGCGCGCTCGCCGGCGAGCCACCGGGCCGGGGCGAGCAGACACCGCCGTGCGACGTCGGCACGGGTGGGGGCGACCGTCGACATGCTGGCCGCGATCACGTCGGGCAGGCAGTGCAAGTCGTACACGAAGTCGCCGTCGGCGGCGGTCAGCGGGCGGAGCGTGACCACCCCGTCGGTGAGGGCCCCACCGGGTAGGTCGGCCAGGATCCGGGCCTGCGGAGTGTCCGCGTCGGTGGCGAGCCGGCTCCATGCCAGCAGGTCGTGCCGACTGCCGTCCGGTCGCGTCCCGGCGTCCCGCCGAGTCCCCTCCCGACGGAAGCCACTGGCCAGCGCCACCCGCTGGCTGGCCACGTTCTCCTGCTCGGTGAGGAGTTCCAACCGGGCGAAACCCTGAGACAGCGCCCGATCGGCGAGCGCCCTGGTGGCGGCGGTGGCGACGCCCCGGCCCCGAGCCCAGGGGGCGACCCAGTAGCCGACCTCACCCTGGCACCGGGCCAACACCACGTGGTCGACACCGATTCCGCCGATCAGACGGTCGGTGACCGGATCGGCGATCGCGTACGCGGCGCCACCCCGGGCCCAGACTCCCGTCGTACCCTCACTGATCCACCAGTGGGCGTCGGCCTCGGTGTACGGAGCGGACAGGTGCGGGAGAAACCGCCGGGTCAGCGAGTCGTTGCAGCCTGCCATCAGGTTGTCGATGTCCGAGTCACGGAACAGCCGTAGCCGTACCCGATCGGTCCCGATCGTCTCCCGGTCCATCGGTCAGCCGGCTTCGCGGTACGCGTTGTCGTCGCTGGACAGCAGTGCCCCGACCCAGACGTCAACCCGGGTACCCCGGTGCGGGATGCCCTGCCGGGCGACGCCCTCCATCGTGAAGCCGGCCTTCTCGGCTGCTCGGCGGGAGGCGTCGTTGCCGAGGTGGGCGCGCCATTCGATCCGCCAGAGGCCGAGGCTGGCGAAGGCCCAGGCGCTGGCCGCCGCCAGAGCCCGCGAGCAGTAGCCCCGGCCCCGGGCGTGCGGGGCGACAAGGTAACCGACGTCGGCCATTCCAGGGTCGCCTGCGGAGAGTCGGAGTTCGAGGGTGCCGGCGAAGTTGTCGTCCGGGTCGGCGATGACGAAGACGGCCCCTTGGCCGCGTGTCCAGCGGCCGGTGGCGTGCTCGTGTGCGTAGAACTCCGCGTCCGAGCGCTGGTACGGGTCGGGCACCGTTGTCCAGCGCACTGTCTCCGGGTCCCGGCAGGCGGTGACGATGGCGTCGAGGTCCCGCGCCTCCGGCCTGCGTAGCCGGATCTCGCCGTCTCCCGCGTTGGCGAAGAGCACGGGTTGCGTACGACCGAAGACCGCGGCCCGCCGTGCCGCCAGCGAACCGGGCGCGGCGGGTCCGTCCGTGCCCTCAGGAGCACCTCCGCCGTTGCCGTCCCCGTCGGCGTCAGACAGCTCGGACAGGCCGGCCAGGTCGGAGGGGAGCAGGGAGCCGATCCAACCGTCGGCGGTGCCCCGGGGGTGTGGCTGGGCGAGCCGGAGTTCTCCGTCGACCCGGAAGCCGGCCCGGAGCGCGACCAGCCGGGAGGCGTGGTTGCCGACCTCGGCCTGCCAGATCAGTCGGCGCAGGCCATGTTCACGGAAGGCCCAGCGGGCCACCGCCCGGGTGGCGACGACCGCCACCGCGCGACCGCGTGCCCAGGGCGCGGTCCAGTAGCCGACCTCACCCGTACGCAGGGTCTGGTTGATCGAGACCAGGCCGCAGGAACCGAGCACCTCTCCGGTGCTGGCGTCGCAGACCGCGAACGGGGCACCGGTGCCGTTCGCCCAGGCAGCCGGCGCTACCTCGGTGACGAAGCCCTCCGCGTGCTCGGGGAGGTACGGCGAGGGAACGGTGGTCCAGCGCTGGATGTCCGGGTCCTGGCAGGCCCGGTGGACCGCGTCCGCGTCCGTCGGTTCCCAGGGGCGGAGCAGCAGGCCGCCTTCGGTGATCTTCGCTGGTTTCACGCGGCCATCATTCCGGAGAGTTCGCCGTGGGCGTAACCGGATTTGGCGTGTCTCCTCAGATCTATAGGGTGAATTGTCCGTTTCGTTGACCTCGGTCGCCGGCACGGCTGCCGAACGCCCGGACCGAGCGCCTACGATGGTTCGGCAGACCGTCTAGGGGAGCGTTGATCCGTGTCGATACTCGAAAAGTTCCTCCGCGCCGGCGAAGGCCGCATGGTGCGGCGGCTGAAGGCCGTCGCCAATGCCATCAACTCGATCGAGGACGACTATGTCGATCTCACCGACGAGGAGCTCCGGGGCCTGACCGAGCAGTACCGGCAGCGGATCGCCGATGGCGAGTCCCTGGACGACCTGCTGCCGGAGGCGTTCGCCACCGCGCGCGAGGCCGCGGCTCGGGTGCTCGGCCAGCGTCACTACGACGTCCAGATCATGGGCGGTGCCGCCCTGCACTTCGGCAACATCGCCGAGATGAAGACCGGTGAGGGCAAGACCCTCACCTCGGTGCTCCCGGCATACCTGAACGCCCTCTCGGGCAAGGGTGTGCACATCGTCACCGTCAACGACTACCTCGCCGAACGTGACGCGGCCTGGATGGGTCGGGTGCACGAGTTCCTCGGCCTGACCGTGGGCGTGATCCTGCCGAACCGTCCGGCCAGCGAGCACCGAGCCGCCTACGCGGCCGACATCACGTACGGCACCAACAACGAGTTCGGCTTCGACTACCTGCGGGACAACATGTCCTGGTCGCAGGAGGAACTGGTCCAGCGCGGGCACAACTTCGCGATCGTCGACGAGGTCGACTCGATCCTGATCGACGAGGCCCGTACCCCGTTGATCATCTCTGGCCCGGCCGAGCACTCGGCCCGCTGGTACGGCGAGTTCGCCGGCGTGGTCGCCCGACTCCAGCCCGGCAAGGACGGCGAGGGCGACTACGAGGTCGACTACGCCAAGCGGACCATCGCGGTCACCGAGCGGGGCGTGGCGAAGGTCGAGGACCGACTCGGCATCGACAACCTGTACGAGTCGGTGAACACCCCGCTGGTCGGCTACCTGAACAACGCGATCAAGGCCAAGGAACTCTTCAAGCGGGACAAGGACTACATCGTCAGCGACGGTGAGGTCCTGATCGTCGACGAGTTCACCGGCCGCATCCTGCACGGTCGCCGCTACAACGAGGGCATGCACCAGGCCATCGAGGCGAAGGAGGGCGTGGAGATCAAGCAGGAGAACCAGACTCTTGCCACGGTCACCCTGCAGAACTACTTCCGCCTCTACAGCAAGCTCTCCGGCATGACCGGTACCGCCCAGACCGAGGCCGGCGAGTTCCAGAAGGTCTACAACGTCGGCGTCGTGTCGATCCCGACCCACCGCGCGATGGTCCGGATGGACAAGCCGGACGTCATCTACAAGACCGAAAAGGCCAAGTTCAACGCTGTCGTCGAGGACATCGCCGAGCGGCACGCGATCGGTCAGCCGGTGCTGGTCGGCACGGTCTCGGTGGAGAACTCGGAGATCCTGTCCCAGTTGCTGCGCCGCCGTGGCATCCCGCACGCCGTGCTCAACGCCAAGTTCCACGCCCGGGAAGCCGAGATCGTGGCCCAGGCGGGGCGCAAGGGCGGGGTCACCGTCGCGACGAACATGGCCGGTCGTGGCACGGACATCCTGCTCGGCGGAAACGCCGAGTACCTCGCCGCGAACGAGCTGCGTCAGCGCGGCCTGGACCCGGTCGAGCACGAGGAGGAGTACGCCAAGGCGCTGGAGGAGATCCTGCCGCGCTGGAAGCAGGCTTGTGACGAGGAGGCCGAAGAGGTCTCCGCCGCAGGCGGCCTCTACGTGCTCGGTACCGAGCGGCACGAGTCGCGCCGGATCGACAACCAGCTACGCGGCCGGTCGGGCCGGCAGGGCGACCCGGGCGAGTCGCGGTTCTACCTCTCCCTCCAGGACGAGCTGATGCGGCGCTTCCGGGCCGGTGCGGTCGAGGCGGTGATGGAGCGCTTCAACATCCCGGAGGACGTGCCGATCGAGTCGAAGATGGTGACCCGGCAGATCAAGAGCGCGCAGGCCCAGATCGAGGGCCAGAACGCCGAGGTCCGCAAGGACGTCCTGAAGTACGACGACGTGATGAACAAGCAGCGTCAGGTGGTCTACGCCGAGCGACTGCGGGTGCTCAACGGTGAGGACCTGAGCGATCAGGTGCAGAACATGATCGACGACACCGTCACCGCGTACGTGACCGGGGCGACGGCGGACGGCTACGCCGAGGACTGGGACCTGGACCAGCTCTGGTCCAGCCTCAAGCAGCTCTACCCGGTCGGCGTCACCGTCGACGACCTGGTGGAGGAGGCCGGCGGTGAGCTGAACAGCCTCGACGCCGACTTCCTGCTCTCCCGGATCCGGGACGACGCGCACGCCGCGTACGTCCGGCGGGAGGAGGAACTGGGCAGCGAGGCGATGCGCCAGCTTGAGCGGATGGTGCTGCTCCAGGTCATCGACCGGAAGTGGCGTGAGCACCTCTACGAGATGGACTACCTCCGGGAGGGCATCAACCTTCGGGCGTACGCCCAGCGCGACCCGGTGGTCGAATACCAGCGCGAGGGCTTCGACATGTTCGCCACCATGATGGACGGCATCAAGGAGGAGACGGTCGGCTTCCTGTTCAACCTGGAGGTCCAGGTCGAACAGGAGAGCGCCCCGGCGGCTGAGGCGGCTCCGGAGGTCGTGCTCGACCAGGCGCCGGTGGAGATCCGGGCCAAGGGTCTGGCCCGTGCACCCCGGCGGCAGGGTCTGCAGTATTCGGCGCCGACGATCGACGGCGAGGCGGGTGCCGGTGGTGTGGTCCTGGAGCGTCAGGAGCCGCAGGCGCCGGCCCTCGGTGTCGGACGCCAGTCGCCGCAGCCCACGTCGGCTGCGGCACGGCGTGCCCCGGCCCCGGGGCAGTCGGTCGGCGGTGAGGGGCCGTCCCGCAACGCGCCCTGCCCGTGCGGCTCCGGCCGCAAGTACAAGCGCTGCCACGGGGCGCCGAACGCGGACGCCTGATATCCGTTGGTGCCGTCGCCCTCTACCGGCGGCGGCGCGGACCAGGGGAGCTGATCCGGGTCCGGTCCGACCACCGCGAGGTGGCCGGGACCGGGCCCGGTCCCGTTTCCAGACCCGCAGGTTCAGCGGTCGCGCGGGCAGGCTCAGAGCACCCGGGTCACGGTGGCGAGCCAGTTGCCCCGCTGGCGCTCCAGCCGGAATGCCATCGCCCAACAACGACCGTCGGCAGCGAGTACGGCGGCGGCCTCGGCGATCCCGGCGCGTGGCTCGCAGACCCGAAGCCGTCGTACCCGCACCAGGTTTTCCGACGCCGCCAGGTCCCGAGGCCGCCTGATGGCGCGCCCCGGGCGTTGGGCGTTCAGGCGGCGGGTCGCCGTCACGAGTTGTTCGGTGACGGCCACCGCCTCGGCTCCCGCCGAGAGGGACCGGACCTGAGTGGCGGGCCGGTAGCCGTTGAAGATCTCCAGGCAGAAGCTCAGGAAGCGGTGGGCGGCCTGCCGTGCCTCGTCCGAGGCGGTGACCAGCGATTCCGGGGGGAGTGGGAGGGCAGGGGAGTGGGGCGGTCGCGACGGCCCCTGCTGACCCGGCCGGCCGGGGCCGGTCGTCCGGGCGATGGGGACGCGCGTCGGAGCGGGGAGTGGGAGTGCGAGCTGGCCGTCGAGCCCGGTCGGCCAGAGCGGTCCCGGTAGCTCGTCGTCGAATGGCGGGTCCAGCGGCGGGACGGCCCGTAGCCGGACTGCGGGGCGGGAGGGGGGCCGGGTCCGTACGCCGGGCATCATGGTCCTTTCTTGATCTTGCGTTTGCTTTCGTTTGCCTCCGACGGATTACATTAGTAGTCAACGATGGATGCGTCGTCAAGCCTCTTCGGGCAGGCGCGAGCCGGGCGCCACGAGACGACGCCCGGCGATTCCCCTTGTCGTTACTCGGGATCGCGGTCGTTACTCGGGATCGCGCTCGATCAGCGGATTGCTTCGCACCCAGTCGGCCGTCTCGGCGTACTTCTGCTGGATGTACTGCTCGAGCTGGGCCCGTTCGACCCGCCACTGACCCCGGCCACCGATCTTGATCGCGGGCAGTTCGCCGCTGCGCACCATGTGGTAGACCTGCGAGTCCGAGACGTTCAGCTCGGCGGCGACGTCGGACAAGAGCAGGAACCTGGGCTCCACGAGAAACTCCCGGTGGTGGTCGTGTTCGCTTTAGTTTGCCACCGATTGCCGACAGCGCTCGATCGTGCCGGTCGGGTGCGGCACCCGGCATCCTCCGGCAGCCGGGCGACCGTCTCCGAACCGGGTTGCTGATCGGACACAGCCGGGTGGGGCGCGCTTCCGGACCGGGGCGTCGGGGTGTATGACAGGGACGGCGCCGGACCGGGTCGGCGTCGCGGGGCCAGTGACACGCTGGCACGCCTCAAGTGGGGGAGACGATGACGGTGCGCGGAGAACTGGTCCGGGTGTACCTGCCGGCGACCGTGCCGATGCTGGCGACGCTGCGCAAGCAGGGCACGCTGGCCGGCGGCGAGGCGCACGCGGTGACGCCGATGCTGCGCGAGTGGTACGCCGAGGGCGACGAGGAGGAACTGGAGTACGTCGCCTTCACCCGCGCGGCCCAGGACGCGCTTCGGCTGCTCCGGGAGGATCCGGAGGCGCCCCGCAAGCGGGTGGTGGTCTCCGCGGACCTGCCGGCCGGCGTGGTTACGCGCCCCGGTGGCGAACTGGGATCCAGCGCCGTACGGGTGGACGGGCCGGTGGCGGTCGCCGCCGTGGCCGCGATCCACCTGGACGACGACGACGCGGTAGCGGACGTCGACGCGGCCGTGGCCGTGGTGACCGAGGCGCTGGCCGGTGACGAGGACGCGCAGTTCACCGTCGACAGCGTCGAGGATCACGAACTGGCCTGGTACGACGCCTCCGAACTGGACGAACTTGGCTGATCCCGTCCGCGAGGCTGATCCGGTCCGCCCCGCGACTCGGTCCCGACCGGGAGAGTCGGTGCGGACCGGGAGTTGGAGCGGACCGGGAGAGTCGGTGCGGACCGGTGGCGGTCAGGGGCGGGCCGCGTCGGGCTCGGCGCGTCGCCCGATCCGCCGGTCGGTCCCCTGCTCGTCCTCCCATTCGATCTCTTCGTCTTCGTCCTCGTCGCCGTCGTCGTCCGGCTCGGTACGCCCGGCGGTGACCTCGTCGGCGGGTCCGTCCCCGTGTTCGTCGTCCCGGGTCCGGGTCCGTTCCGTGGGCGTCTGTTCCGTCAGTCCGGCCCCGGCCTCCTCGACACGCTCGGCGGTCGACGGCTTGAGGGTGCGGCCGAAGGCGATCAGCGCGGTCATCGCGCCCACGAAGAGCACCCAGAGCGCCTGGTCGAACCGGAACTCACTGAGCGAGTCCTGTAGCCCCTGGTCGACCTCGCTGAGTGAACCGGCCGCGGCGAGCAGTCGGGCGCCGGCGGTGTGGGTGAGCAACTCCGCCGCGAGCAGGAGCAGACCGGGGCCGGCGCCCGCGATCAGGTAGGCCGGCCAGCGGGGCAGGACGGCCTCGGGGTTCAGCGCGAGGGTGCGGCGGCGGGCCAGGCCGAGGTACGCGAAGACCAGCAGGCCGGCGGCGAGCCCGCCCCCGATCGACCCGGTACGCGAGAACCATTCCAGGGCGCTGGTCTGCGACTGGTCGGTGTCGCCGTAGCCGTAGAGGTTGAGCAGGGGGTCCTTGAAGATGTTCAGTGCAGTGTTGATCATGAAGACGGCCAACCCGGCGGTGACCACCGCACCGACCACCGGCACCGCCCGTACGCCACCGGCGATCCCACCGACGGTGGCCGCCGCGGCCACGGTGCCCGCCAGCACGGTGATCGAATCGGCGTCACCGTAGCTGAGGGTCACCGTAAGTGCGGCCAGCAGCCCGACGAGCAGCCCGCTGCCGACCGCGGCGGCGAACCGGGGGGTGCTGCGGTGCACGCCGCGCCGGGTCAGCAGGTTGGCCACCACGACCGCGGCGCCGGCACCGCCGACCATGCTGGCGGAGATCAATCCGGGCAGGGCGAGCGCCGCCATGGCGATGACGATCGAGTTGATGTCGGAGGAGGTGATCTCGGCCTGGCCGATCCAGAGCATCGCGGCCAGCCAGCCCAGCGCCAGTACGGCGAGGCTGAGCGCGGTGGGCGCGAACGCGGGCGCGGCGGTGCCGCTGCCCGGAACCGGTGCGGCCGAGGCGACGGCCGACTGGTCGGGGGGCGAGACCGCGGTGCTGCCGGACTGTGTGCTCATCGTCTCCCCTTCGACGGGTACCCGGCCGCCGCGCCGGTGGGACGGCGGGATTCCGGGCGCGGCGCGATTGGGCCGCCGGGCTTCTCAGCGTACGTGGCCCGCCGACCGTCCCCCCGCGCCCACCTGCGTGGAGTGGCTCCGTCCGGGCGTACGGGGGTCGTGCCGTGATCGGCTCGGCCCGGGGTACGTGGGAGGATTGGCCCAGGTCCCACCCCCGAACAACCGGCACCTCCGGCGAACGGGCCACGGCGACCGGTCAACCGGCCGGCAGTGGTGGGTCCGGTTTCGCCGACGCTGTCGAGATCGTTCAGGAGCATGTGATGGACGCCGTTTTTTCCGTACCCGAGCCGCGTAACGAGCCGGTCCGTGACTACGCCCCGGGGAGTGCCGAGCGGACCAGCCTGCAACGACGCCTCGGTGAGCTGGCCGCGACGCAGCTGGAGCTGCCGATGACCATCGGTGGTCGGCAGCGGATGGCAGCGGGTGCCGCGATCGACGTCGTTCAGCCGCACAAGCACCAGCACGTGCTGGGGGTGACCCACAACGCGACCAACGCGGATGCACAGGCGGCGGTGACGGCCGCCAAGGAAGCTGCCCCGATGTGGCGTAGTTTGTCCTTCGCTGACCGGGCTGCGGTCTTCCTTCGTGCGGCCGAACTGCTCGCCGGTCCCTGGCGGGACACGCTCAACGCGGCCACCATGCTCGGACAGTCGAAGACCGCCATCCAGGCCGAAATCGACGCGGCCTGTGAGCTGATCGACTTCCTCCGGTTCAACGTGCACTTCGCCCGCAAGCTCCTGGCCGAGCAGCCGAACTCGTCGGCCGGGGTGTGGAACCAGTTCGACCACCGGCCGCTGGAGGGCTTCGTCTACGCGGTCACCCCGTTCAACTTCACCGCGATCGCGGCGAACCTGCCGGCCGCGCCGGCGCTGCTCGGCAACACCGTGGTCTGGAAGCCGGCGCCGACCCAGCAGTTCGCGGCGCACTTCACGATGCGTCTGTTCGAGGAGGCGGGCCTTCCGCCGGGCGTGATCAACATGGTCACCGGGCACGGCGTCGAGGTCTCCGAGGTGGTACTCGCCGACCCGGATCTCGCCGGCATCCACTTCACCGGTTCGACCAAGGTCTTCCAGCAGCTCTGGCGGACGGTGGGGGAGAACCTCGCCGGCTACCGGGGTTACCCGCGGCTGGTCGGTGAGACCGGTGGCAAGGACTTCGTGATCGCCCACAGCAGCGCGGATGTCGACGCCCTGCACACCGCCCTGGTTCGCGGCGCCTACGAGTACCAGGGACAGAAGTGCTCGGCCGCCTCCCGGGCGTACGTCCCTCGGTCGCTCTGGGACGGGGGGCTGCGGGACCGGCTCGCGGCCACGGTCGAGTCGCTCGCGTACGGGGACGTCACCGACTTCGCGAACTTCGGCGGAGCGGTGATCGACGCGAAGGCGTTCGCGCGGCACGCCACCGCACTGGACATGATCAACAGCGCGGACAGCTGCCGGGTACTGGCCGGCGGGACCGCCGACGACTCGGTCGGCTACTTCGTGCGGCCGACCCTGCTGGAGTGCGACGACCCGACGCACGAGGTATTCACCACCGAGTACTTCGGTCCGATCCTCGGGGTGCACGTCTTCGATGACGCCCGTTTCGAGGACGTGGTGGCGCAGGCCGAGTCGGTCGCCCCGTACGCGCTGACGGGTTCGATCTTCGCCACCGACCGGCGGGTGCTGGACTGGGCCAGCGAGGCGCTCCGGTACGCGGCCGGCAACTTCTATCTGAACGACAAGCCGACCGGCGCGGTGGTGGGGCAGCAGCCGTTCGGTGGCGCGCGGGCCAGCGGTACCAACGACAAGGCCGGTTCGTGGCACAACCTGGCCCGTTGGATCTCCCCCCGCACGATCAAGGAGACCTTCGTCCCCGCCACCGACCACCGTTACCCCCACATGGGCTGAACCCCCAGCGACTCGACGATCCAGGGCAGGTCCGCCTTGATGAAGATCAAGAAGTGCGGATCTGCCCTGGGTCGCGCAGAAATGGCCGGGAGGGGTGTGGGCGGGGCTGGTCGGGGCGGGAGTGGGGCGGTCCGGGTGGGTGTGGGCTGCCGGACGGGTGGATCTTTGCTCTAGTTCCCTCATTGTTGTGCGATATGCCGGAATTGTGGCGTACTCTACCCGGCAGCACAGGTGTGTGGAGAAGTCACCGCTGTCCCCTCGCGGACTGTTGTCCTCCATAGGGGTGCCGTCATTGCCGTCGAATGGCCGGCGGCATCGACCATCCTCACTGGACAGTCTGCCACGGACAGTGCATTGTGGAGTACAACCTCCCGCAGATCATGCCAAATCCTAGACGCGAAGGCGCCAAAGTGGCAGCGTAAGGGGCATGGCGGATTCAGGAATCAACCCAACGGCGGCAGCCCTGCT
The DNA here is from genome assembly GCF_044458865.1 of Micromonospora sp. NPDC050417. NCBI lineage: Bacteria > Bacillati > Actinomycetota > Actinomycetes > Micromonosporales > Micromonosporaceae > Micromonospora > Micromonospora sp. NPDC050417. The sequence goes on along the minus strand of NZ_JBITIH010000004.1, from coordinate 184,175 downwards.
CGGGCTGCTCCACGAAGGACCAATGACCGGCGGCCAGTTGATGGCCGCCGCCGAACGGCGGCTCATGCCGTACTGGTCGATGACCCGGAGTCAGGTTTACCGGGAACTCCCGGTCCTTGCCGACCAGGGACTCGTCCGGCTCGGCAAGCCCGGCCCGCGCTCCAGCCAGCCGTACGCGATCACGGCGGCCGGAAAGCGGACATTTACTCGTTGGCTGACCGAGCTCCCCGGACGCGACACCATCCGTAACCCGACCGCGCTCCGGGTCGCCTTCGGCGAGCAGCACTCGGCAACCCAACTGCGCAACCTCTACAGCGGGGCGAACGAGTACCACACGGAGGCCCTGGCGATGGCCCGGGAGCAGGCCAAGGACGCGAAGAAGGCCGGCGACTCGTACGGCGCGGCGGCCCTGGAGTTCGCGGTCCAGTACCACAAGGCCGCACTCTCCTGGCTGAAGACGGCGCCGGCGAGTTGATCTCGTACGGGTGCCGGCTGCCGTGGCGGTGGGCTGGTTGCGCTGACGGTCGCTATTGTTGACGGTTGTGACCGCTGCCGATTACGCCGACCAGCTCAAAGACCTCGATGCCACGCTCCGCAGCATCGAGGCTGTCCTCGATGTCGACCGGCTGCGCCAGGAGAAGGTCAAGCTCGAAGAGGCGGCCTCCGCACCCGACCTGTGGGACGACCAGGCCCGGGCCCAGGAGGTCACCTCTCAGCTCTCCTACGTCAACGGGGAGATCGAGAAGCTGTCGACCCTGCGCAGTCGTCTCGACGACGCCCACGTGCTGCTCGAACTCGCCGAGGCCGAGGCCGACCCCGGCGTCCTCGGCGAGGTCGAGACCGAGATCGGCGGGCTCGGCAAGGCCATCCAGGAGATGGAGGTGCGCACCCTCCTCTCCGGTGAGTACGACTCGCGTCAGGCGCTGGTCGCGATCCGGGCGGGTGCGGGTGGCGTGGACGCCGCCGACTTCGCCGAGATGCTGCTCCGGATGTACCTGCGCTGGGCGGAGCGGCACGGCTACCCGACCGAGGTTTACGAGACGTCGTACGCCGAGGAGGCGGGGCTGAAGTCGGCCACCTTCGCGGTCAAGGTCCCGTACGCGTACGGCACTCTCAGTGTTGAGTCGGGCACCCACCGTTTGGTTCGGATCAGCCCGTTCGACAACCAGGGGCGGCGGCAGACCAGCTTCGCCGGGGTCGAGGTGCTGCCGGTGACCGAGCAGACCGACCACATCGACATCGCTGAGAACGAGATCCGGGTGGACGTCTACCGCTCGTCCGGGCCAGGTGGACAGAGCGTTAACACGACCGACTCTGCGGTGCGGATCACACACATCCCCACCGGCATCGTGGTCACCTGTCAGAACGAGAAGTCCCAACTCCAGAACAAGGCCTCCGCGATGCGGGTGTTGCAGGCCCGTCTGCTGGAGCGTAAGCGTCAGGAGGAGCAGGCCCGGCTCGCCGGCCTGAAGACCGACGCGGCCGGTTCGTGGGGTGATCAGATGCGCTCCTACGTGCTGCATCCTTATCAGATGGTGAAGGATTTGCGAACTGAGCAGGAGACCGGCAATCCGGCCGCGATCTTCGACGGTGAGCTGGACACCTTCATCGAAGCCGGGATCCGTTGGCGCAAGCAGCGTCAACTGGCGGGCGAGGCGGCGTGATCGACGGCCCGCCGAGGTGTCGACGGCACCGAAGGCGGGCCACTCCTTTCCGACATTGCGGGTCAGTTGGGGGCCCGTAGGGGTTGGACTTTTCGTTACACCGCGTAGACTCACCACCCGTGATTCAGCTTGAGCAAGTGACGAAGACGTACCCGAAGGCGTCCCGGCCATCGCTCGATGAGGTGTCGGTCTCGATCGAGAAGGGTGAGTTCGTCTTCTTCATCGGTCCCTCAGGATCCGGCAAGTCGACGATCATCAAGCTGCTGCTGCACGAGGTGACTCCCAGTAAGGGCAAGGTCGTGGTCAACGGCCGCGACGTCACCGGAATGCGCTCCTGGAAGATCCCGAACTTCCGACGCTCGATCGGCTGCGTCTTCCAGGACTTCCGGCTGCTGCCCAACCGCACCGCGTACGAGAACGTGGCCTTCGCCCTTGAGGTGATCGGCAAGACCAAGGCGGTCGCCCGCCGGGTCGTACCCGAGGTGCTGGAACTGGTCGGCCTCGGCGGCAAGGAGCACCGCTACCCGCACGAGCTTTCCGGTGGTGAGCAGCAGCGCGTCGCGGTGGCCCGGGCATTCGTGAACCGGCCACTGATCCTGCTCGCGGACGAGCCCACCGGAAACCTGGACCCGGACACGTCGATCGAGATCATGCGGCTGTTGGACCGGATCAACCGCACCGGTACCACGGTCGTGATGGTCACCCACGACTCCAACATCGTCAACCAGATGCGCCGACGCGTCATCGAGATCGAGAGTGGTCGCATCGTGCGCGACCAGGCCCGTGGCGTCTACGGCTGAGCCGCGACGCTCGGACGGCCGACCCGGCCCTGACCTGACGACGAACGACCCTCTGCGGAGATCCGGAAGGAACCCCCGATGCGCGTGAAATACGTCCTGTCCGAGGTGTTGGTCGGACTGTGGCGCAACGTGACGATGACCATCGCGATGATCATTACGATGGCCGTGTCGTTGACCATGCTGGGTGCCAGCGGCCTGATGTACCTCCAGGTCGACACGATGAAGAAGTTCTACTACGACAAGATCGAAGTCGCGATCTTCCTGAAGGTCGACGTACCGGACGAGCAGCGGGTCGGAATCGAGGAGCAGCTCAACGGCGATCCTCTCGTCGACGGCGTGATCTTCGAATCCGGCGAGGACGCGTACAACAAGTTCAAGCAGATGTTCGCGGACGCGCCCGACCTGGTGAACGCGGTGAAGCCGGAACAGCTTCCCGAGTCGTTCCGGGTCAAGCTGAAGAACCCCGAGGAATACCAGGCGGTCTACGAGAAGTACAAGGACACCGAGGGGGTCGACGAGATCGTCGACCAGCGGCGACTCCTGGACAAGATCTTCAACATCCTCAGCGCGGTGCAGAAGATGGGCCTGGTGGCCGCCTCGATCATGGCCATCGCCGCACTGCTCCTGGTCGGCAACACGATCCAGGTCGCCGCGTACAGCAAGCGGCGTGAGGTCGCGGTCATGAAACTGGTCGGCGCCTCCAACTGGTTCATCCAGGCACCATTCGTGCTCGAGGCGGTGGTGGCCGGTCTCATCGGTTCTCTCATCGGCTTCGGTGCGCTGGTGCTGGGCAAGGTCTTCCTGCTGGACGGGTCGCTACACGACCTGACCGACCTGCTCACCCCGATCGAGTGGAGCCGGGTGCTGCTCATGCTCCCGCTGATGGCCGGCGTCGGCAGCCTGGTCAGCGCGATCACTGCCTGGGTCACCCTCCGCTTCTACCTGCGGGTCTAGCTTCCGGTACGGGGATGGGCCCGACATAACGGATATCCGCTACACAAGGGCTCCTGGTTGTGCGAAAAGCGCTAACCGGGGGCCCTTTGTGGCGAGGTAGCATTGCGCGGCCGTCAACGCCGAACGGGCGGTCGTCGACAGGAACGGAAAGGGGTGGCGCGGATGCCACGGGAGAAGGGGCGCAAGGTTGTCGCCTCCAACCGGAAGGCGCGCCACGACTACGCCATCCTCGACACGTACGAGGCGGGCATGGCACTGACCGGCACGGAGGTCAAGTCGTTGCGCGCCGGCCGAGCCTCGCTGGTCGACGCCTTCGCCCAGGAGCGCAGTGGCGAGCTGTACCTGCACGGCATGCACATTCCGGAGTACGCCCAGGGCACCTGGACCAACCACGAGCCGCGCCGTACCCGCAAGCTGCTGCTGAACCGGATCGAGATCAACCGGCTGCTCGGCAAGCTCAAGGAGAGCGGCCTGACCCTGGTGCCGCTCTCGGTCTACTTCTCCGACGGCTGGGCCAAGGTGGAGATCGGCCTCGCCCGGGGCAAGAAGTCCTACGACAAGCGCCAGGACCTTGCCAAGCGCGACGCCGACCGGGAGATCCAGCGGGCCGCCGGCCGGCGCGGCAAGGGCATGGACTGAGCCCGTACGGCGTTGACCAGGCAGGACGCGCCGGACCGGTATCCGGAATGAACTCGGTGGCGCGAGGCGTTAAGGTTGGGGTGGTCGCCATACTGGCGGCTCTGTCCAGGGGGTGACTGGTTTCGACTTCGTACGCTGCGTCAGGGGAAGCGAGCCGAGGAAGCCGACGTCGTCTCGAGAATCGGTCGTCGGAAACCAATAAGCGCCAAGCAAAATCGCGCTGACTTCGCTCTCGCCGCCTGAGGCGAGTAGCAAGTCTGTCGGCCTGGGAGTGCCTTCGTCCCAGTCTGCCGGCATCAGCTAGAAGGCTGGCCAATCGAACCCGGTCGCGGGGTTCGTGCGGCGAGATTAATCAGCGACTGGGCCCGTCACACCAACTCGCTCGCGTGATCGGTGGGGCCGAGTAGAGGCATAGCGAGCTGCGCTCGGAGAAGTCCTGACAATCCGACGAAGGACCCGGGTTCGATTCCCGGCACCTCCACTCAAGGGCCCGCGCCCCGGTCTCCGGACCGGGGCGCGGCGCCGTTTCCGGCCAGGGAGCGGCGCTGTTTCCGAGCCAGAACAGCCCTCTGCGGGTGCCGAGGAAGAGCGCGCTCCCGCCACCACCGGACCGGACGAGACAAATCAGCCCGCTCCGGGGCTGGACAGGGGTGGGGCGCTGGACTCACCATCAGCTCACAGGCGGTAGGCGCTCAAGGAGGTGCGTCATGGTGACCGGCCCGATCCATCACCCGGTGGCGATGTCCCCGATCGAGGAGCCGGCCGTCCTGCGGGCGGCCCGGCGACACCGGATCCGGCTGCTACGAGAGATCCACTCCTTCGAACAGGCACTGGCCAGCCCGGCCGGCGACCCCGAGTGGCGGCCACGGGTCACGCTCCGGTTGAGTGGGCTCCGCGGCGAGTTCGCGGAGCACATGCGACTGACCGAGGGACGCGACGGGCTCTACACCGAGTTGCTCGACCAGGCACCCCGGCTGGCCCGTACCGTGCACGTGCTGCTGCGGGAGCATGCCGCGGTGGCCGCCGTGCTCTCCGCGTTGCAGCGCCGGGCCGAACTGCCGGAGGCGACCACCGAGGAACTGCGCAGCTGGGCCAGTGACCTGCTGCGTGAACTCTCCCGCCACCGGCAACGCGGTGCCGACCTGATCTACCGGGCGTACGGCACCGACATCGGTCGCCCGGCCTGACGTCGCGAGTCACCGCGATCCGGGCAGTAGACCGGAAGGTGTAGGGAACCCGACACCGGCGCGGAACGTCTGATCGGCATGCGACGTTCTCCCGCCCTGCTGGGCCTAGCGATGTTGATGATCCTCGCCGCCTGCGCGCAGCCCGACGGGACAACCGGGCCGGCCGCCGGACCGGACTCTCGCGAGGAGTCGTTCCAGCAGCGGGCGACCTCGGTCGCACAGGCGTGGCAGACCGCCTCCGGACCCGACTGGCGCACCGGCTACATCCCCTTGCAGGACCCGACCGTCGTGCCCGCCGGCGCGACCTTCAGCGACGACACCAAGCAGGCGTTCCTCGCCGGCTGGTACCGCGAGCAGGCGCCGATGCCGCCCGCCGCCCCGTCCCACGGCACGATCACCTTCCCGGACGGCACCCTCACCGTCCCGCTGGTGAGCGCGGGCGACGCGTACCGCCAACTCGACCAGGGCGACCCGCCGCCGTGCCCCGGCCGACCGGCGCAACCGCCGCCGAGCCCGACCGGAACCGGGCCGGACGGCTCGGTCAGCGGACCCGGCATGACCGCCTGCACCCCGCTCACCGTCACCGGGATCGAATTGGGCACCACCACGATCCGTACCAGCCGGGGCGAGGCGACCGTGCCGGCGTGGCTGTTCCGCATCGACGAACTGGGCACCCAGGTCGCCCGGGTCGCCGTCGCGGCCAGCGCCACCGGAACCCCACCCGAGCCACCGGCACCGGGTGGCGCCCTGGCCGAAGGGCTGGTCGGCGCGCAGGACCTGGTCGCGGTTGACGGGGCGCGGCTCACCTACCGTCTCGGCGTCGGCGCCTGCGACACCAAGGTCACCCCACTCGTACGCGAGCAGGACGACCTCGTCGTGGTCGGTGGCACGGCCGTACGTAGTGACGGCATCTGCACCGACCAACTGCTCCTGCAACCGGTGACGGTGACCCTGGACGGGCCGCTCGGCGCCCGTACCGTGCTCGACGCCGCCTCCGGTCGGCCCCTGATCCTGACCGCGGCCCGCTGATCGGCGGCGGCGTGCCGGACAGCCGCGCCCCGCGTGGCGGACCCTGATCCGCCGGTGGTCTCCCTGCCACCGGCGGATCAGGGTCGTCCGTCCGGTGCCGTAGCTCGACGTCGGACGGACGACTCAGGGCAGTGTGATCGGAAGGGTGATCCCGTCGAGGCTCCGCCGGCACGGGCAGGAACGTTCGCGGGGGAGCGCGGCGACCGCGTCGAGCAGCAGTTCGCGTAGCCGGACGATGTTCTCGCCGAAGACCCGGAACACCTCCTCCTGGGTCACCCCGGCGGTGCCCTCCACCCCGGCATCCAGATCCGTGACCAGGGCGATCGAGGTGTAGCAGAGGGCCAGCTCGCGGGCGAGGACCGCCTCCGGATGCCCAGTCATGTTGATCACCGAACCGCCGATGCCGGCGAACCACCGCGACTCCGCGCGGGTGGAGAAACGCGGCCCCTCGACCACGACCATCGTGCCGCCGTCGTACGCCTCGACGCCCCGCCGGGTCGCCGAGGCGAGCACCGCCCGCCGACCGTCCGGACAGTACGGGTCGGCGAACGAGACGTGCACCGCACCGGTGTCGTAGTAGGTCTGCGCCCGTCCACTGGTCCGGTCGATGAGCTGATCCGGCACCAGGAACGCACCCGGTCCCAGCTCCGGCCGCAGCCCACCGACCGCGCACGGGGCGAGGATCTGCCGCACGCCGAGAGCGCGCAGCGCCCACAGGTTCGCCCGGTACGGAATCCGGTGCGGCGGGTGACGGTGGTCACGCCCGTGCCGGGGCAGGAAGGCGACCGTCCGGCCGGCGACCTCGGCGATCGTGATCGGGTCGGACGGGTCCCCGTACGGGGTCCGGACAGTGTGCTCGGTGCTGCCGGCCAGCAGCGCGTACAGGCCGGAGCCTCCGATGACGGCGAACTCTGCGTACGGAGCCACGGGCACCACCCTGCCACCCGCGGACAGGCTGTGCGACAACGCAGCGCCGGAGTCTGGCCCGTGATCCGGTTCACGCAGGCAACCCCGCCGGATGCCCAGTCGTCACTGGCCGTCCAGACCTTAGCCAGCGACAGTCATGCAAGCTATGGTGCGAGGCATGGCGTTGACTGCGCGCATGGTCGCGTTTGATGGTGTGGATCCGGTATGGCCTGCCCTGGGCGGCCTCTCCCGTGACTGCGTTCCCGAGTAGCAGATGTCCGGCGTACAAGGTGAGGGCCAGGCGATCGGGGGACGGGCCATGGCGTCGATGACCGGGCAACTGCTGGTCGCGACCCCGTCCCTGAAAGACCCCAATTTCGACCGTACGGTGGTGCTGCTGGTCGCGCACGAGCCCGGCGGTGCCCTCGGTGTGGTGCTCAACCGGGCGACCGAGGTGCCGGTTGCCGACGTGCTCGGCGCCTGGGGCAGCCTGGCCGGCGAACCGGCGGTGCTCTTCGAGGGAGGGCCGGTGCAGCCCGAGTCGGCGATCTGCCTGGCCCGGATGCGGACCCCGGTACGCCGGGTGAAGGGATTTCACCAGGTCTCCGGGGCGGTCGGCACCGTTGACCTCTCGGTCGACCCGGAGCGGCTCGGTGAGGCGATCTCCGGGATCAGAGTCTTCGCCGGTTACTCCGGCTGGTCGCCGGGGCAGTTGGAGGCGGAGATCGAGAGCGGTTCGTGGTTCGTTCTCGACGCGTTGCCCGGTGACGCCTTCGTCGACCGTCCGGACGACCTGTGGCCGATGGTGCTGCGGCGCCAGGGCGGCATGATGGCGGCGGTGGCGCACTTCCCGCCGGACGTGGCGCTGAACTAGCCGGCGGGGCCGGGTGTTGCCGACCCGCCCCCTCCGAGATGACCAACCGACCGGGGATGTGTACTATTCACGAGTGCCCGGGCGACCGGGACGAAAGCAAGGGGCCGTGGCGCAGCTGGTAGCGCACCACACTGGCAGTGTGGGGGTCAGGGGTTCGAGTCCCCTCGGCTCCACCCTTGGACCGCAGGCCAGCGGTTTGGTTAATGGTTGTTAACCAAACCGCTGGCCTGCGGCATATCGCAGCTTCTCGCAGAGTGTGCCGGGTCGAGTGATCGATGCCGATCGCGGGTCTTGAAGTATTCGCTCGAGGACGGCTGTTCGGAGTCATCAGGTCAAGGCCTCCCTCTCGCGCCGAGCCCCGTGCCGTGCTCAAGGTTGCCAGGCCAGCTCGGTTAGCCTTCGGTGCGGTGATTGGTGCGCAGCAGGGAGGCGGCGACCGTGGCGAGGCTGGAACTGGGCATCGAAGAGGCGGCGCTGTTCAACGCCATTGGTTCCAGGGCGTTCATTCGTGCCAGAGACCAGGTCGAGCGCGGCGAATTGGTCGGTGTGCGGTGGGATCCGGCCGTGGGTCAGGCGCATGGGCGGCTGCGGGGCCGGCAGGCTTGCGCGGTGTCGGCATCGGTTACCACCGATGCCGATGGTTCGATTGTCGCGGTCGACGGTTCGTGCGCGTGCGGTCACGGAGCGTCGTGCGGCCATCCTGCGGCCCTTATGCTTCTCAGCATCCTGGACGCGGAGACGCCTACGCGGTCCCGGAGGGCGTCAACCACGAAGAGGGCGAGCTGGGAGAAGAGTCTTACCGCCCTTGTCGCCGATGTCGCCGCGCCCGTCACCCCGACGGCACCTGACCCCGCCCGGGTGGGCCTGCAGTTCGAGATCGTGAAGTCCCCGACCGGCAAGGAGTCTCGCCCTCGGATTGGCCTGCGCCCGGTCGTGCCCGGGCGCAGCGGTTGGGTTCGTACCGGTATCACCTGGTCCACGGTGACCTATGCGAACATCGGTCGGTCGCGGGAGGCCCGGCGACACCGCCGACTACTCGGCGAGATCGTGACCTTGTCGAAGTCGACCGCTGACCGCTACCACTACTACGACGGGGGTCCCCAGCAGACGCTCTACCTGGACGGGTTCGAGAGTCGGCGGATCTGGGACCTGTTGGCGGAGGCTGAGGAGGCCGGGCTGCCGTTGGTCCAGGCAGGAAAGCACGCCGGGCCGGTCATCGTCGGCCGGCGTCCGGTCCGGCTGTCGCTGCGGGTCGACCGGACCGATGACGAGCTGGTCGTGGAGCCGACTCTGCTGGCCGAAGCCGTACCCCTTCCCCCGGAGCATTCGGTCCTCGTCGGTGACCCGGTTCACGGCGTCGCGTGGTGGGGGGAGAGAGGCGCTGCGGAGCCTCGGCCCGGCGAGCGGGTGCTGCGGTTGGCGCCCTTGGCGGGGGTGGTGACGCCGGGGGCGGTGAAGGCATTGACTCGATCCCCGATCCGGATCCCCGCAGCGGACGAGACGCGATTCTTCGAGCGGTTCTATCCGGACCTGCTCCGGCAGGTGGACGTTGTCGCGGCCGGCCCATCGGTGCGCCTCCCGGAAGTCGGGCCACCGACGCTGACACTGACAATGGCGCCGGCGCCGGGAGAGGAGCTGTCGATCCGCTGGGAGTGGGTCCGAGCCGTGGGGCGCGATAGTCAGGTCGAATCGCTGTGGGCCTCAGCACCAGCGGGTCAGACGGATCACCGTGAGCAGGTCGTCCGGAGCGTTGTCGAGGTGGCCGCGAAGGCGGTGCCGGAGATGGTCGAGCCCTTCATGGACGGTTCGCGGCTCGCCGCTTCGGTCACCCTCGCCGGTGACGCCATGATCCGGTTCCTGGCAGAGGTCGTGCCGCAGTTCGACGAACTTGATGGCGTCGAGGTGACCGCGTCGGAGGCGAGGCCGGTCCCGGAGTACCGGGAGACCTACGAGACGCCGGTTATCACCTTCGCGGGAGCAGACGGTGTCGGAGAGCAGGACTGGTTCGACCTCTCGGTCCAGGTCACTATCGATGGTGAGCAGGTCGACTTCGACGAGTTGTTCGTCGCGCTCGCGCAGGACCGGCAATATCTCATCCTGGCCGGCGGCACCTATTTCCACCTCGACCGCCCCGAGTTCCAGCAGTTGCGAGAGCTGATCGACGAGTCGCGGGCGCTTGAGGACACACCGTCCGGGGTGCTGCGTGTGGGCCGGTTCCAGGCCGGCCTGTGGGAGGAACTGGCCGAGTTGGGTGAGGTCACCGGGCAGGCAGCGACCTGGCAGCGGTCGGTGCGGGCGCTGACCGAGGCTGACGTCACCGTGGACCATCCGGTACCGCAGGAGGTACGGGCGGAGCTGCGCCCTTACCAGCAGGAAGGGTTCCGGTGGCTCGCCACCCTGCACGGTCACGGCCTCGGCGGCATCCTTGCTGACGACATGGGCCTCGGCAAGACCTTACAGACGCTGGCGTTGATCGCCCACGCCCGTGCGCAGAGCCCGTTTCTCGTGGTCGTTCCCGCTAGCGTCGTTCACAACTGGGTGACCGAGGCAACCCGCTTCACGCCGGATCTCGAGGTCCGGGCGATCACCCAGACCGTGGCGCGTCGCGGCGTGGACCTGGCCGAGGCGGTGGCGGGGGCGGACATCGTGGTCACGTCGTACACGCTGTTCCGACTTGAGTACGACGACTATCAGGCACTCGACTGGGCCGGGCTGATTCTCGACGAGGCGCAGTTCGTGAAGAATCCGCAGTCCCAGGGTTACCGTTGTGCGAAGCTGCTCCCGGCGCCGTTCAAGCTGGCGATCACTGGCACCCCGATGGAGAACAACCTGGCCGAGCTCTGGTCGCTCTGCTCCATCACGGCACCCGGGCTGTTCCCACGATTGGACCGGTTCACCGACTATTACCGCGCCCCGATCGAGAAGGAGCGCGACGCCGAGCGGCTTGCCCAACTGCGGCGCCGGATCCGGCCCCTGATGCTGCGTCGCCGCAAGTCCGACGTAGCCGCCGACCTGCCGGAAAAGCAGGAGCAGGTCATCGAACTGGACCTTGACCGCAAGCACCGCAGGGTCTACCAGACATATCTGCAACGCGAGCGGCAAAAGGTTCTTGGCCTCCTTGGCGACCTGGAGAGGAACCGATTCGAAATCTTCCGATCCCTGACGCTGCTCCGACAGGCGAGTCTCGACGTCGCGCTGGTCGACCCGCAACACCAGGGCGTACCGTCGACGAAGTTGGACGTACTGACCGAGCAGGTCGGGAACCTGGTTGCCGAAGGTCACCGAATTCTGGTGTTCAGCCAGTTCACCCGGTTTCTCGGCGCCGCACGCGAGCGGCTGGAAGCGGCGGGCGTCCGGTGCGCCTACCTTGATGGGGCCACCCGCGACCGCTCTGCGGTGCTCGCCGAGTTCAAGAGCGGTACCGCTGGAGTGTTCCTGATCAGTCTCAAGGCCGGCGGATTCGGCCTCAATCTGACGGAGGCCGACTACTGCATCCTGCTCGACCCGTGGTGGAACCCGGCAACCGAGGCCCAAGCCGTTGACCGGGTGCACCGGATCGGTCAGACCCGTAACGTCATGGTGTACCGGATGGTCGCCAGGAACACCATCGAGGAAAAGGTCATGGCGTTGAAGGCGCGCAAGGCGGAGCTGTTCAGTAGTGTCCTGGACGGGGGCGAGTTCGCCTCCGCGCAACTGTCCGCTGCTGACATTCGGGACCTCCTCGACTGAAACCGACCCCCCGGGAAGCGCCATCACGCCACTTCGAGTGGGCCCGCGGCGGCACGCCGGTGCGCCGACCAGTGCCCGAAGGTGGTCCGGTCGTGTGCAGCGCGGTGCAACGAGGCGGCTGGGTGGACCTCCGCAGCGCTGCGCAGGGCGTCGACCAGCAGCGTTCGATCGAGATGGTGGTTGCCCCGCTCTCACGAGGTTTCGATGGCGGATGAATGAGGCCGGCGCCTGCGGTGGAGCGCGCGACGCGGCGGCACCGACAGGAATCCTGGCGTCCGGTGAGGAAGAATCAGTTCATGAGCACCGACCTCGCCCTGCTCCTGGGCACCCAGGAGACCGCCACCCTGGAGTTCAAACGGGAGGCGACGGACCGTAACGCCATCCGGAAGGCGATTTGTGCGCTAGCAAACGATTTGCCGGGGGCGGGCGGCGGGCATCTGATCATCGGAGTGGACGACAAGGGTGTGCCGGTCGGCAACACGGACGTATCCGACGCGGCCCTCTTGAAAATCACCGAATATCGCGACCAAGGGTTGATTCTCGACCGGCCATCCATGGTGGTCACCGCCGAGAAGTTTCATGGCGTGGACGTCCTTCTTGTCACGGTCAACGCCTCGCATACGCCGCCGGTGCGATTCGAGAACGTCGTCTACGTACGGCCTGGGCCTACTACCAGGCGGGCAGGGCGGGACGATGAGCGCGTCCTATCCGAGCGGCGCCGCTCCTTCGAGACGCCGTTTGACGTCCGAGTGGTGCCGGGAGGCGCACTGGACGACCTGGACCTCGAACTCTTCCGGTCGGAGTACCTGAGGCAGGCGGTCGATCAGTCAGTGCTCGATGAGAATCACCGGTCGATCGAGCAGCAACTTGCCTCACTTCGCCTCGCCGATGTCGACCGCACGCCGACCGTACTCGGGCTTCTCCTCGTCGGGCTGAACCCGACCGTACGCCTGCCGGGTGCATACGTGCAGTTTGTGCGCTACGAAGGGATCGACGTCGGTGGTGCGATCCTCGACGAGCAGGACATTCGCTCGAATGTCATTGGCGCGGCGGAGCGGTTGGAAGTCGTCCTCAAGGGGCATCTGCACACCCGCCTGGTGGAGGTCAGTGGATTCCGTGAGGAGCAGCGGCCCGACTACCCGTTCGACGCTCTACGCGAGGTGTGCATGAATGCGATCATGCACCGGAACTACGAGTCGTCGAACGCGCCGCTGCGTATCGCGTGGTTCGACGACCGAATCGAGGTCACCAACCCTGGGGGGCCCTTCGGGCAGGTGCGGGCGGACAATTTCGACAGAGTCAACGACTACCGGAATCCGTCGCTCGCGGCGGCGATGAAGTCACTGGGATACGTGAACCAGTTTGGCCGAGGCATCGGCCGTATCAAGAGCTCCCTGAGCCGGAACGGGAACCCGGAGCCCGTTTTCGTCGTCGATGACTCCTCCTGGACGGTGACGATGAGGGGCGCAAAGTGATCTCCGTTGCCATGTTCAACAACAAGGGTGGCGTCGGTAAGACCACCCTCACCTACCACCTGGCGCACATGCTTGAACGACTCGGGCACAGGGTGCTCGCGGTTGATCTCGATCCGCAGTCCAACCTGACTGCGGCCTTCCTCGACGAGGATGCGCTCGGCCTGCTCTGGAACGAGACCGCCACACCGGCATGGGGTGGCCCACACCAGGCGCGTCTATGGGAGCCGGTGGATCGAGGGTCGGGCACCGTGGTGACAGCCCTGAAGCCGATCATGGACGGTATCGGTGATATCGAGAACGTGCTGCCGGTGACCATCACGCAGGATCTCTGGCTGCTCCCCGGGGACCTAGACCTGAGCAGGTTCGAGGACCGCCTTTCGGACGCCTGGCCTCGTGGTTTCACTGGCAACGATCACGCGGCGCTCCGGGTGACGACGGCATTCCACAGGATCATCCAGCAGGCCGCCGAAGAGGTCGACGCGCAGATCGTCCTTATCGACGTGGGCCCGAACCTGGGTGCGATCAATCGGGCTGCCCTGCTCGCGGCAGACGCGGTGTTGATGCCCTTGGCGGCTGACCTCTTCTCTCTCCGGGGCTTGAAGAACCTGGGACCGACCCTACGGGAGTGGCGTTCGATCTGGCGGGACACCGTGTTGCCCAGGGTCCCGTCGACGATTGGTGCGCCCAGGGGAACGATGGCACCCCTGGGGTACGTCATCATGCAACCGACCATGCGACTCGACCGGCCGGTACGTGCGTACCAGCGGTGGTTGGAGAGAATCCCTACCGTTTTTGCCACCGCTGTCCTTGACCAGGCCGATTTCGACATCGGCCAGCAGTACGAAATCGCCACGCTGAGGAACTATCAGAGCCTCATGCCGTTGGCACACGATGCGCGCAAGCCGATGTTCGACCTGCGGTCGGCAGATGGCGCATTGGGTAGTACCCAGACACTTGTCCAACGGTGCCATCAGGATTTCAGGGCGCTGAGCGATGAGCTGTTGCGCCGACTGGACATACCGCGAGGCGACGCTCGCTGAGCGCGTGGATGCAGGCTCAGTCCGTTTCACCACCGCCAAGACTCTTGTTGCGTAGCGGTCACCTGGTGTGCGGGTCGTCGAGGTGTGGGAGGAGGAGCCGAACTTTGTCTGCGCCGGGGTCTCCGAGCGGGTCGAGGATGCGGAGTGCTTCTTGCCAGTAGCGTCGGGCTTCGTCTGGCTGGCCGGTGGCTGCGAGGGCGATCTGGATCGGGTTGTCGTCGGGGTCGGCGGGTCCACGTGATCAGCAGACGGCCGAGCTACGGGTGTGGCGATGCCAGCGCAGGTGCTCCGTTCGCGATGAGGTCGCCGCACGCTGCGGTGGTGTCGTTCGTCCGCTGTGGGAACGCGGCTCGGATTGCGCCACATCCGGTCCGCTCGACTCAGGCCCACGAGCACATGTCGCCGACGGTGACCCGGCCCGGCCGCTCGACCGTGGCGAGAACGCCGAAGGTCAGTTCGTGGTACTCGGCGAGGATCTTGAGCAGGTCGTTCCGCTCGCCCGCGTGATCCTGTGCCATGTCGATCATCACACACCGGGTGAGCGGCCTGACCGCTCGCAGAACCAGCTCCGGGCCGACCCGCAGCCGGTGTCCCGGCCAGTTGTCCTCGGCGAAGCCCGTGCCGGGCACATCGATCAGGAGGTTGGCCCGGAACCGCAGCGGATCGACGCCCGTACCTTCGGGCTCGCCGCCACAGAGCTCGGTCAGACGGCGCAGCCCGGCGGTGGTGATGAGGCTGACCGGCCCTTCGTCGTGGTGAGGGACAGCGTCCTCCGGGGCAAGCGTCACCGTCCGGCCGAGCACCTCACTGACCGCCCGGTGCCCGTCTGGATCGTCGGCCGCGAAACGTCGACCGTCGTGCAGTTCGATGATCGGAGCCGGCGTCGCCGCGTACGCCTGGAGCCCGAACAGGCCCGGCATCCGCCGGAACCGGCGGGTGTTCTTCCCGCTGCCGAGCTTGCCGTCCGGGTCGCGTACCGCCCACAGTCGATCGCCGCCGAGGCCGCGCTCGCCCACCTCGGCGGCCGGCAGCATCTCGCCCAACATCGACTTGATCGGATAACGACGGACCTCGGCCACCTGCACGGATCGAGAGTAGGAGATCCGGGAATCCGGCACCGTGCCGCACCCACCGTGACCACCAGGGTCGGCCCGGCACCCGTGGCCCGCACCTCGTGACCGAACGACACGTCGTCCGCTCGATGCTCGGCTACGGCCCGCTGGCTGCGGCGGGTGACCAAGGATACGGTCGAACACTTCCTCGACCCCGTCCTGCGTGGGCTGTGACCCTGCTGTCCGGGGTCGCTCTAGTCTCTTTGGGGGCGCGGGCGGGGCCGCGCGGTTGAGTTCCGGGACGTGGCGGCAGCCGCGGTGGGCAATAAAGGAGTACGGGTGGCGGATCACGGGCAAGGCTTGCGGGAACTGCTGGAGCAGCGGATTCTCGTTCTCGACGGTGCCTGGGGCACGATGCTCCAGGGCGCGGGGCTGACGGCGGCCGACTACCGTGGCGAACGGTTCCGTGATCACGGGCACGACCTGACCGGCGACCCGGACCTGCTGAACCTGACCCGGCCCGACCTCATCCTTGACGTGCACCGGCAGTATCTGGCGGCGGGCGCCGACATCACCACCACCAACACGTTCACCGCGACCAGCATCGGACAGGCCGACTACGGCCTGGAGGCCGAGGTACGCGAGATGAACCTCGCCGCCGCCCGGCTCGCCCGTCAGGCCGCCGACGAGGCCGGTGGGCGCTTTGTCGCCGGCTCGGTCGGCCCGCTGAACGTCACCCTCTCGCTCTCCGCCCGAGTCGATGACCCGGCGCACCGGTCGGTGACGTTCGACCAGGTCAAGGCCGCGTACGCGGAGCAGTTGCTGGCCCTGGCCGACGGCGGCGTGGACCTCTTCCTGATCGAGACGATCTTCGACACGCTCAACGCGAAGGCGGCGCTCGCGGCGGCCCGTGAGGTGGCACCCCAGGTGCCGATCTGGCTCTCGGTCACGATCGTCGACTTGAGTGGCCGTACCCTCTCCGGGCAGACGGTAGAGGCGTTCTGGTCCTCGGTCGAGTACGCGAAACCGCTGGTCGTCGGGGTGAACTGTTCGCTCGGTGCGCAGGAGATGCGCCCACACGTCGCCGAGCTGGCCCGGCTGGCGGAGCAGACGTACGTCAGCAGCCACCCGAACGCGGGGCTGCCGAACGCGTTCGGTGGTTACGACGAACTGCCGCACGACACGTCCCGGCAGTTGCGCGAGTTCGCTGAGGCGGGGCTGCTGAACATCGCCGGTGGTTGCTGTGGCACCACGCCGGCGCACATCGCGCAGATCGCCGCCGAGGTCGCCGGGGTGGCGCCGCGTCCGGTGCCGGAACGCCGGCCGAGGACCCGGTTCAGTGGGCTGGAGCCGTTCGAGATCGGTGCCGACACCGGTTTCGTGATGATCGGTGAGCGCACCAACGTCACCGGTTCGGCGCGGTTCCGGCGGCTGATCGAGGCGAAGGACTACCAGGGCGCGGTGGACGTCGCGCTGGAGCAGGTCCGGGGTGGGGCGAACCTGCTCGACGTGAACATGGACGCCGATCTGCTCGACGGCGAGCAGGCGATGATCACGTTCCTCAACCTGATCGCGACGGAGCCGGAGGTCGCCCGGATCCCGATCATGATCGACAGCTCGCGCTGGAGCGTGCTGAAGGCGGGACTCGCCTGCGTGCAGGGCAAGGGCGTGGTGAACTCGATCAGCCTGAAGGAGGGCGAGGAGTCCTTCCTGGCCCAGGCCCGGCACGTACGCACCGCCGGTGCGGGCGTGGTCGTGATGGCCTTCGACGAGCAGGGGCAGGCCGACACCACGCAGCGGAAGGTGGAGATCTGCGGTCGGGCGTACGACCTGCTCACCCGGGAGGCGGGCTTCGCCCCCGAGGACATCATCTTCGACCCGAACGTGCTCGCCGTCGCCACCGGGATCGAGGAGCACAACGGGTACGCGAAGGCGTTCATCGACGCGTTGCCGCTGATCCACGAGCGCTGCCCCGGTGTGCGTACCAGCGGCGGCATCTCCAACCTGTCGTTCGCCTTCCGGGGCAACGACGTGGTCCGCGAGGCGATGCACTCGGCGTTCCTCTTCCACGCGATCCGAGCCGGCCTGGACATGGGCATCGTCAACGCGGGTCAGCTCGTCGTCTACGAGAACATTCCGGCCGACCTGCTCGAACTCGTCGAGGACGTGATCTTCGACCGGCGGGCGGACGCCACCGACCGGCTGGTGGCGTTCGCGGGCACGGTCACCGGGGCGGCGACGAAGCGCGAGCGCGACCTCTCCTGGCGGGAGGCGCCGGTGCACCAGCGGCTCGGCCACGCGCTCGTACACGGCATCGTCGACTTCATCGAGGAGGACACCGAGGAGGCGCGGCTGCAGGCCGACCGGCCGCTCGACGTTATCCAGGGGCCACTGATGGACGGCATGAAGATCGTCGGTGACCTCTTCGGCGCCGGCAAGATGTTCCTGCCGCAGGTGGTGAAGAGCGCGCGGGCGATGAAGCGGTCGGTCGCCTACCTGGAGCCGTTCATGGAGGAGGAGAAGGAACAGGCGCTGCGGGAGGGGCGTACCGACGGCGGCCGGGTGCAGGGCAAGGTCGTACTCGCCACGGTCAAGGGCGACGTGCACGACATCGGCAAGAACATCGTCGGCGTGGTGCTCGGTTGCAACAACTACGAGGTGATCGACCTCGGGGTGATGGTGCCGGCGGCGAAGATCCTGGACACCGCCGTCGCCGAGGGGGCGAACGCGATCGGGCTCTCCGGCCTGATCACCCCCTCCCTGGACGAGATGATCAATGTGGCCCGGGAGATGGAGCGGCGCGGGCTCAAGCTGCCGCTGCTGATCGGTGGCGCGACCACGTCGAAGCAGCACACGGCGGTGCGGATCGCCCCCGCGTACGCCCAGCCGACCGTGCACGTGCTCGACGCGTCCCGGGTGGTGGGCGTCGTCTCCGACCTGCTCGACCCGGTACTGGCCGAGGAGTTCGACCAGCGAAACCGGCTGGAGCAGGAGCGACTGCGGGAGCAGCACGCGGCGAAGGAACAGCGGACCCTGCTCCCGTTGGGTGTGGCGCGGTCCCGGGCCGAGCGGCTCGCCTTCGACGACCTGCCGACGCCCGCCTTCACCGGCACCCGGGTCGTCAACCCCGACCTGAACGTGCTGCGCGGGTACATCGACTGGCAGTTCTACTTCTCGGCATGGGAGCTGAAGGGCAAGTTCCCCGGCATTCTCGACCAGCCGGCCGCTCGGGAACTCTACGACGAGGCGAACACGCTGCTCGACGAGATCATCGCGGGCGGGCTGTTCCAGGCGCGCGGGGTGTACGGATTCTGGCCAGCGCGGCGCGACGGCGACGACGTGGTGGTCAGCGACGGACCCCGCTTCCCGATGCTGCGCCAGCAGGCCGCGTGGGGCGACAACCGGCCGAACCGGTGCCTCGCCGACTATGTCGCCGCCGAGGGCGACCACCTCGGCGCCTTCGCCGTCTCGATCCACGGGGCCGAGGAACTGGCCGCCCGCTACGAGACCGAGCAGGACGACTACCGGGCCATCTCGGTGAAGGCCCTGGCTGACCGGCTCGCCGAGGCGTGCGCCGAGTACGTCCACCTCGAAGCGCGTCGCGCCTGGTACGAGCCGGACGCCGAACCGCTGCTGGAGGACCTGCACGCGGAGCGGTTCCGGGGCATCCGCCCGGCCTTCGGTTACCCGGCCAGCCCCGACCACTCGGAGAAGTCGAAGCTCTTCGACCTGCTCGACGCCGAGTCACTCGGCATGGCGCTCACCGAGTCGTACGCGATGACCCCGCCGGCCAGCGTCAGTGGCCTGCTCTTCTCCCACCCCGGGTCGCGCTACTTCGCGGTTGGTCGGATCGGCCGGGACCAGGTCGAGGACTATGCCGCCCGCAAGGGTGTCGAGACGTCCGAGATCGAGCGCTGGCTCCGCCCCAACCTCGGCTACGAGCCGACGGAGTGATCCGGTCGACCGTGCCGGCTCAGGCGGTTCGCCTGGGTCGGCACGGTCACCGCGGCGGGCAGCACGGCACAGTGACGGCATCGGGCCTCGTACGTGTAGGTGCCGTCGTCGGGCAGGGCGGTGGAGGGCGGCAGCACCCGGATCATCGGCTCGCCGTGTTCGAGAACCTGGGTGTAGACGGCGGTGAAGTCGCGGCAGATGTCGCAGACCGCGCGCCGGTAGGTGACCGTCGCGGGGCCGAGTTCGAGCAGGGCGCGTACCGGCGCGAACATCTCGCCCCGGTGGTCGAGGTCGATGCCGGCCGCGACCACCCGGGTGCCGCGCTGGAGCAGTACCCGTACCACCGCCATGTCGTCGGCGGTGAACATGTGCACCTCGTCGATGCCGACCACGTCCACCTCCTCGTCGAGGGCGGCGGCGAGGCTGGTGGTCTTCACCGTGGCGAGGGCGGCGCCGCTGCGGGAGACGACGCCGATGTCGCGTACGTGCCGGGCGCTCTGGTAGACCCGGTGCCGGACGTTCGTGTACTGCAACGGCGAGAGCAGGCTGACCAGTTCGAGCGACTTTCCGCTCTTCATCGGCCCGAGGATGACGGTGAGATCCACGGCGCACACCGTAGCGCCCGGGTCCGACCGTCGAAGAAAGGGCCAAATGTGCCCGGATAACCGACGTGATCGTGGGTAGTCCCGCTCAGACGGGGGGAGTTTGTCCATGGCGACGGTCCGGGAGACGACGTACGACCTGCTCCGGCGCCTCGGCATGACCACTGTCTTCGGCAACCCCGGCTCGACCGAGGAGCCTTTCCTCGGCCACTTCCCGTCTGACTTCAGCTACGTGCTCGCCCTCCAGGAGGCGTCCGCGGTGGCAATGGCCGACGGGTACGCCCAGGCGACCGGCGAGCCCGCGCACGTCAACCTGCACACCGCCCCCGGCACCGGTAACGCCATGGGCAACCTCATCACCGCCTGGCACAACAAGACCCCGCTCATCGTGACCGCCGGTCAGCAGGCGCGGGAGATGCTGCTGATCGAGCCCCGACTGACCAACGTACGTCCGGCGGAACTGGCGCAGCCGTACGTCAAGTGGAGCTACGAGCCGGTCCGCGCCCAGGACATCCCGGCGGCGCTGATGCGCGCGTACCACACGGCGGTGCAGCCGCCGGCCGGTCCGGTCTTCCTCTCGTTACCGCTGGACGACTGGCACCAGCCGGCCGAACCGGTGCCGCAACTGCGTCGGGTCAGCCGCCGGTTCGCCGCCGATCCACAGCGGTTGGCGGACTTCGCCGAGCTGCTCGCGGCGAGCGCGAACCCGGTGCTGGTCTTCGGTGGCGGGGTCGACCGCAGCGGTGGCTGGCCGGCGGCGGTGGCGCTGGCCGAGCGGACCCGGGCCCCGGTCTGGTCCGCGCCCGCGCCGGAACGGGCCGGCTTCCCGGAGGACCATCCGCAGTTCCAGGGCATCCTGCCGTTCGCGATCGGCCCGCTCGGGGAACGCCTGCGCGGGCACGACACGGTGCTGGTGATCGGGGCGCCGATCTTCCGTTACTACCCGCATGTGCCCGGCGATTATCTGCCGCCCGGCACCCAACTGCTGCACATCACCGACGATCCGGCCGAGGCCGCCCGCGCCCCGGTGGGGGAGAGCCTGCTCGGCGACCCCGGTCTGGCCTGTGCGGCGTTGGCCGCGCTCGTCCCGGTCGCGGACCGTCCGCCGCCGCCGCCCCGGCCGGCGCCACCGGAGCCGGAGGTCGGCGACCCGCCCGCCCCGGCGGCGCTTTTCGACCTGCTCGCCCGGCACTGGCCGGCGGACGGGATCCTGGTGGCCGAGTCCCCGTCGAATCTGACCGTCCTGCGCCGCTACCTGCCGATCAACCGGCCCGGCTCGTACTTCACCACGGCCAGTGGTGGCCTCGGCTTCGGGCTGCCCGCCGCGGTCGGTATCGCCCTCGCCCAGCGGGCCACCGGCCGGAGCCGGCCGGTGATCGCGGTGATCGGGGACGGTTCGTTGCAGTATTCGGTGCAGGCCCTCTGGACCGCCGCCCAGCATCGGTTGCCGGTGGTCTTCGTGGTTCCGGTCAACCGCCAGTACGGCATCCTCAAGGCGTTCGCCGAGTTCAAGGAGACCGCCGGGGTGCCCGGACTGGACCTGCCCGACCTCGACATTCCCGCCGTCGCCGCCGGTTTCGGCGCGCATGCGCCCCGGCTGACGACCCTGGACGGCTTTGTCGAGGCGTTCCGGGCGGCGCTCGCTGCGGACGGGCCGACCGTGCTGGCGGTGCCGATCACCGCCGAGGTGCCGCCGATTCTCTGAGCCCCGGTTCTGCCCCGATTCTTCGGGGGCCGGTTCCGCCCCTGCCGTGGAGCGCCGACAGCGATTACACTACTAATCCGATCGGGATTGAGGAATACCGAGAGGAGAACGTCGTGACCGCCGAGATCGTGGTGCTGGTCGGCAATCCGCGCCCCGGATCACGCAGCCGAGCCCTTGCCGAGGCCGCCACCGAGGCGCTGGTCGCCGGAGTCGGCCGCACGGCCGTCCCGCCACACGGCGTACAGGTGCTGGAACTCGCCACCCTCGTCGGGGTCACCTTCGGCCCCGAGCCGGCCGTCGCCGCCGCCGCGGTGGACGACCCGTTCGAGCTGGTCCGCTCGGCCCGACTGCTCGTCGTCGCCACCCCCACCTACAAGGGCAGCTACACCGGACTGTTGAAGATCTTCCTGGACCAGTTCGGCCACCGTGGGCTGGCCGGTGTCGTCGCCGTACCGGTCACGGTCGCGGCCTCCGACGCCCACCTGCGCGCGGTGACCGACGCGCTCACCGACGTACTGGTCGAACTCGGCGCCGAACTGCCCGCCGAACCGCTCGCCCTGCGGGAAGCGGCACTCGCCGCGAGCGAACAACCGGTCCTGGAGTGGGCCGACCGGCAGGCGGGACCGGTCGCCGAGGCCCTCGGGCGGCTCCCGGTCCGCGCGTAACCCGGGCGACCGGCAGCGCCCCGGGTTAGCGTGGGGCTTGCTTCCGGCCCGAGCCGGTGGCCGCACCCGAACCGGGGCCGGACCGGAACCGGCCGACGACCGCGCCGAAGGACAACCGTCATGGACGACATCACCGCACTCATCCTGGACGACCACCACGCCTTCCGGCGCGGCTTCGCACGCCTCGACGACGCCCGGGACGATGCCGAGATCCGGGCGGTCTGGGAGGCGCTGGCGCTGCACCTGGACATCCACGCCGAGGCGGAGGAGGCGATCCTCTACCCGTACCTGGTCCGGCACGGTGACGACGGTGCGGCGGAGACCGACGACGCCATCGGCGACCACAACCACATCCGGGACGCCATCGCCGAGGCGAAGCAGCACGTACTCGGCTCCGGCGAGTGGTGGGCGGCGGTCTGGCGGGCGCGGAAGGAGAACAGCGAGCACCTGGCCGAGGAGGAGGACGGGGCGCTGGCCGACTTCCGGCGAAACGCCGGCGTCGAACTGCGGGCCGAACTCGGTTCCCGCTGGCTCACCTTCTACGGCCAGCACCCGAACGGCAAGGGCCTCATGTTCCGGGACAAGGACCCCCAGCAGTACATCCAGGCACATCGCTGACGTCAGACCCCTATTCCCGCCAGCGAGGTGACCACCGTCCCGTCGGAGATCAACCGCAGCCCTGACGGTGGGCAGCGCGGCGAGCTAGCGTGTTCCAGGTGACGGAGATATCCCAGTTGCCGCCCAATCCGCCGGCCGACCTGCCCCGCACGCTCGGAGAGCTGCGCGCCGCAGGTCACCGCTACCGCACCGTGAAACAGGAACTCCGGAACAACCTGCTCGCCCGGATGCGGGCGGGCGAGGAGCGGTTCCCCGGCATCGTGGGCTACCAGGACACCGTGCTGCCCGAGGTGGAGCGGGCCCTGCTCGCCGGGCACGACCTGGTCCTGCTCGGCGAGCGTGGGCAGGGCAAGACCCGACTGATCCGAGGGCTCGCCCAACTGCTCGACGAGTGGACCCCGGTGCTGCCCGGCTCGGTCCTCAACGAGCACCCGCTGCACCCGCTGACCCCGGCCACCCGTCGGCTCGTCGCCGAGACCGGTGACGAGCTGCCGATCGCCTGGCTGCACCGCTCGATGCGGTACGGCGAGAAGCTCGCCACCCCGGACACCAGCGTCGGCGACCTGATCGGCGACGTCGACCCGATCCGGATCGCCGAGGGACGCACCCTCGGTGACCCGGAGACGATCCACTTCGGGCTGGTTCCCCGTACCAACCGGGGCATCTTCGCCGTCAACGAACTCCCCGACCTCGCCGAACGGATCCAGGTCGCGCTCCTCAACGTGCTGGAGGAGCGGGACATCCAGGTCCGTGGCTACCAGCTCCGGCTACCCCTGGACCTGCTCCTGGTGGCAAGCGCCAACCCGGAGGACTACACCAACCGGGGCCGGATCATCACCCCGCTCAAGGACCGGTTCGGCGCCGAGGTCCGCACCCACTACCCGCTCGACCTGGAGTTGGAGCTGGACCTGATCCGGCAGGAGGCGGAACTCGTCGCCGCCGTACCGGAACACGTGCTGGAGGTGCTGGCCCGGTTCGCCCGTGCGGTCCGCGAGTCGCCGTCGGTCGACCCCCGCTCGGGGGTCTCGGCCCGGTTCGCCATCGCCGCCGCCGAAACCGTGGCCGCCGCCGCACTGCGCCGGGGCAGCCTGCTCGGCGAGGATGCTGAGGGCTCAGGTGCGCCGGTCGCCCGGGTCGGTGACGCGGTCTCCGTCACCAGCACCCTGCGGGGCAAGGTCGAGTTCGAGAGCGGCGAGGAAGGGCGCGAGGTCGAGATCCTCGGCCACCTGCTGCGTACCGCCACCGCGGAGACGTTCCGGGACCGGCTCGCCGGACTCGACCTCTCCGGTTTCATCAACCTGGTCGCCGAGGGCACCGTGATCGAGACCGGTGAGCTGGTCGGCACCGCGGACCTGCTGCGCCAGGTCGGCACCGTACCGGGGCTGGCGAAGGCGCTGGACCGGCTCGGGCTCGGTGACGCGCCCACCCCGGGCGAGGCCGCCGCCGGCATCGAGTTCGTGCTCGAAGGGCTGCACCTGACCCGTCGGCTGGCCAAGGACGTGACCGAGGACGGCCGGACCCGCTACGGCGGGCGCAACCCGGAGGGCGGCCGGTCGGCCGGTGGGCGGGGCTAACCGATGACCCGCGCTGACCTGCCCGGCGGAAACCGGTTCCGGTACGGCTCCTGGCGGGGCGGTCCGGACCCGCTCGCCCCGCCGTACGACGTGCGTGCCGCGGTCGACTCCGTCGGTGCCGAGGTGTTGGCCGGGGGGAGCCTCCGGGACGCGCTGCGTGCCCTGCTGCGCCGTGGACCGGAGGGTCGCGCCGGCCTCGACGACCTGCTCGCCCGGGCCCGGCGGCTGCGTCGGGAGGCGATGCGTCGCGGCAACCTCGACGGTGCGGTCACCCGTGCGCAGGCCCTGCTCGACCAGGCCCTCGCCGCCGAACGCGACGAACTGCGGGGCCGGGACGACGACGCCGCCCGGTTCGCCGAGGCGGTGCTCGACAACCTGCCCCACTCCACCGCCCGCGCCGTCGAGGAGCTGAACGGCTACGAGTGGGCCAGCGACGAGGCCCGTCAGGCGTACCAGCAGATCCTCGACGGGCTTCGCCGGGACGTGCTCGAACAGCGGTTCGCCGGGATGCGCGACGCGCTCCGCTCGTCGGCCGCCGACCCGGCCGCCCGCCAGCAACTCGGCGAGATGATGCACGACCTGAACGACCTGCTCGCGCGACACGGTCGGGGTGAGGACACCACCGACGCGTTCGCCGAGTTCATGCGCCGGCACGGCGAGTTCTTCCCGGAGCAGCCCGGGTCGACCGACGAACTGGTGGACGTACTCGCCCGGCGGGCCGCCGCCGGGGAACGGCTGATGCGTTCGCTCTCCGACAGTCAGCGGTCCGAACTGGCCCAGCTGATGGAGTCGGCGCTCGGCCCGGACCTGGCCCGGGAGATGTCCGCGCTCGACAACAACCTGCGTGGACTCCGCCCGGACCTCGCCTGGGACCGGCGGGAGCGGGTGCGGGGAGAGCAGCCCCTCGACTACGGGCAGGCGACCGGGGCACTCGCCGAGCTGGCCGAGTGGGACGACCTGTTGGACCAGCTCGGGCAGGAGCATCCGGGGGCGACCCTGGACGAGGTGGACGTGGAGGCGGTCCGGCGCAACCTGGGGCGGGACGCCGCCGACGACGTACGCCGCCTGCGTGACCTGGAGCGGGAGCTGCGCCGGCAGGGCTGGGTGACGCGGGACGCCGAGGGCCTGACGCTGAGCCCGAAGGCACTGCGCCGGCTCGGCGGCACGGCCCTGCGTCGAGTCTTCGCCGATCTCGGTTCCGGCAAACGCGGGGAGCATGACCTGCGCGCGGCCGGTGCGGCCGGCGAGGTCACCGGGGCCTCCCGGCCCTGGGAGTACGGCGACGAGCAGCCGCTCGACGTCGTGCGCACGGTCGCCCGCGCGGTACGCCGTGGTGGCGGCGGGGTGCCGGTCGCGCTGGCGGTCGAGGACTTCGAGGTGGTGGAGACGGAGCGGCGGGCGTCTGCGGCGGTCGCACTCTGTGTTGACCTCTCCTATTCGATGATCTCGGAGGGGCGGTGGGGTCCGATGAAGCAGACCGCGCTGGCCCTCTCGCACCTGGTGGCGACCCGGTTCCCGCAGGACGCGTTGCAGATCGTCGGGTTCGGCCGGGAGGCGGCGACGCTCTCCCAGGAGGAGCTGGCGGCGGTCGAGCCGGACATGGTGCAGGGGACCAACCTCCAGCACGCGTTGCGGCTGGCCGGGCGGCACCTGCGCCGGCACGCGGGCAGCGAGCCGGTGGTGCTGGTGGTGACCGATGGGGAGCCGACGGCGCACCTGGATCCGGACGACGGCGAGGCGGTGTTCCACTGGCCGCCGTTGCGGGAGACGATCGAGGCCACCGTGGTCGAGGTCGACGCCCTGACCCGGTACGGCGCCACGATGAACCTGTTCATGCTCGGCGAGGATCCGGGCCTGCGCCGGTTCGTCGACGCGGTGGCGAAGCGCTCGGGTGGGCGGGTCTTCACCCCGTCGACCGAGGATCTGGGTCAGTACGTGGTCGCCGACTACCTGCGGGTCCGTCGGGGTCGTCGGCGTTGACGTACGTCCCCGGGGCGGCGAGGTGAGCCGGCCCGGGGCACTTCCCAACCTGCCCCGGTGCCCCGCCCAGCGGTCGTAAGCTCGGGGAATGGAGACGGCCGAGCTGCGTCGGGCGTACGAGGACCTGTTGCGTGAGGTCACGCTGGGCGGGTTCGGCTCGCCGGACGGTGACGGGCTGAGCGCGGAGCAGGTGCTCGCCCACCTGGTGGCGAACGACGAGTTACTCGCCGACGCCACCGAGGCGGTGCTCGTCGGTTCGCCGTACGCCTACTACGAACTGGACACCATTCACCGCCCGCAGCTCGACGACCTGGTCGCCCGGTACGGCGGGCTGGACGGTCTGACCGACCGGTTGCGTGCCACCAGTGACCAGCTCTGCGCGCTGACCGAGCAGGTGGGTGACCGGGTGGACACGCTGGTCCAGACCCGGTTGCGGGAGGCGCCCCGGCTCGACATCGACGAGGCCCTGCCCTGGGGGCGGGTGCTCGACATCCATGGCCGGGTGCACCTGCCCGCGCACGCCGACGACCTCTGCCTGCTGCGCGACCCCGCCCTTGGCTGACCGGCGGCTCCGGTGTTCCGGAATCGGGTGGCTCAGCGGGCGTCGGTGACCACGTGCGAGCAGGCGGGGCAGGCGGCCGGTCCCTGCTCGGCGTACCACCGGCAGGTCCGCCGGATGGCGCAGCGTGGCAGCGCGGCCTCGTCCGGCACCCCGGTTTCCTGGTACGAGGCGACCAACCTTTCGCCGAGGCCACAGTGGTCGCCGGTCCAGAAGCCGCAGGACGAGGTGACGCAGGGCCCGGCGAGGCGGTAGCGGGACTCGGTCGCTTCGGTCGGGTCGGGGAGTCCGGCCAGGGCCACCTCGGCGGCGAGCGGTGGGGTGACGTACGCGACCCGGCCCGCCGGAGTGATCATGCCCAGGAACACCGTGGCGTTCGCCTTCGGCGTGCTCGGGCACATCCGCTCCGACGGGTCCGTCCGTACGGGAGCGTCGGTCACCGTTGGATCCAGAAGCCGATGTCGTTGATCTTGTGGCCGAGTTCCTCGGCGAGCGGGCCGTCCAGCACCCAGAGGCCGTACCACTCGGGGCGGAGCTTGATGTTCCCGTGGCCGACGGTCAGCGGGTTGGAGAGTCGGGCCGATACGTTGTGCAGCGCGTTCAGCCCGGCTTTCTGGATCTCACCGGCGATGCGCGCTTTCTGTGCCTCGTCCAGTTCGACTCCGTCGACGACGAATCGGAATTCGCTACGTGCCATTCCTGCCTCCTGTGGCTAGTACGACTCGGTGTCCAGTCCGAGTCGCAGGCTTGTTCTGGTGAATGCCGCCCAACCGGCCCGGGAGACGATGTCGGCCCCCTGGCCGGCCCGGCGCAACGCGCGGTTTGCCGCGCCGTGCCAGTCGGTGTCGGCGGCGGCCCGGTAGCCCCACAGTTCGCGGCAGGCCGAGGCGATGAAGGCGTGTTGGTCGGGGGAGCCGGTGTAGCCGGTGGCGGCGCCCGAGACGTGGACGGCTCCACCGACCGGTTCGACGCGACCGAAGTGGTGGTGCAGGCTGGCCAGGGTGGCCCAGTAGGTCCGATCCGCGCGCCCGGCCACGAACCCGTCGTGTGCCTGGTCGTGCCGGCGGTAGCGGATCGCGGTGAGGGCGAACACCGCGCCGGTGGCGTCGGTCCGCCCGGTCACCTCGACCGGCTCGTGCCAGTTCGACGGCGAGTTGGCCGACCAGAACGCCAGCCAGGCACCGAGCCGGTCGTGCAGGTCCACCTGGAACGGCAGTGCGGTCAGGCCGCCGCCGGGCGACCGGATGACGGCGGCGGCGATGCGGTCCCGGGTGACGAGGCTGGTGGCACCGGCGGTCTCGGTGGCGCTGACGGTGGCCGGGGTGGCGAATGCCGGGGTCGTGCCCGAGACGGTGACCGCCGAGGCGGCTGCTGCGGTGACGAGGATTCCCCGGCGGGAAAGTCCAATGGGTGTGTCGCTCATGGCTCCTCTTCCCGCTGCGACGACCTTTGCGGAGAGCCTAGTCAGCAAATGATGGTGATCAATGCAATGTACTGTCGTAATCGCGACGCGAGTCGATCAGATAAGCGGTGGTGTTCATGGTGGTGGCGCGAGGTCGACGTGGTGTCGGCCGACCGGTGGGGGCGGAGGCAGGTGCTGTTGGCTCCGACTGGTGTCCCGGCACCTGATGGGAGCGTTCCCACGTTCCGGGAAGTCCACTCCGGGGCAGGTCGACGGCGTTACGTTCCAGTCAACTGATGGGAGTAAATATGCTGCGACGTCAATCGTTTGGCCGAATCTGCGCGGCCGGCGCCATCGCCGTACTCATGCCCCTCACCCTCACCGGCGCACCCGCCGTCGCCCGCGACAACGCCCGGACCGGGACGTCACCGGTGGCCGCACCGGTCAGGATCCAGGCGGCGGCGGTGCCGCTCGACCGGCTCAGCGTCAGCACCACCCAGGTCGCCTCCGGGCTCCAACGGCCGACCGCGATCTTCGCGCCGGACGACGGCAGCGGCCGGTTGCTGATCACCGAGAAGCCGGGGACCGTTCGGGTCTACCACCCGAGCACCGGCCTCGACCCGGCGCCGCTGCTGGACATCACCGACCGCGTCTCGGTCTCGGGCAACGAACGTGGCCTGCTCGGCATCGTCACCTCACCCGGCTTCACCGCCAGCCGGGCGCTCTACGTCGCCTACACCAGCCTGCCCGACGGGGCACTCACCCTCTCCCGGTTCACCCTCGACACCCCCGGGCAGCACCCGGTGCCGGCAGCCCGGGAACAGATCCTGCTCACCCAGCCCCACATCGAGTTCGGCAACCACAACGGCGGGCAACTCGCCTTCGGCCCGGACGGCTACCTCTACTGGAGCCTCGGTGACGGCGGCGGCGCGGACGACGTACTCAACAGCGGACAGAACCTGAACACCCTGCTCGGCAAGATCCTGCGGCTGGACGTCGGCCGGGCCTGCACACCGCTGGCGTACTGCGTGCCGACCGGTAACCCGTTCGTCGGGGTGGCCAACGCCCGACCGGAAATCTGGGCGTACGGGCTGCGCAACCCGTGGCGCTTCTCGTTCGACCCGAACGACGGCTCGCTCTGGATCGCCGACGTCGGCCAGGGCACCTTCGAGGAGGTCAACCACCTGCCCGCCGGGCGAGCCGGGGCGAACCTCGGCTGGTCCTGCCGGGAGGGCACCCAGGTCTTCAACCAGGCCCGCTGCCCGGCCGGGGCGACGTTCGTCGAACCGGTCTTCACCTACCGGACCTCGGTCGACGGCTGCGCCATCATCGGCGGGCACGTCTACCGGGGCCAGCAGTACGCCGACATCGCCGCCGGCACCTACCTCGCCACCGACTACTGCTCCGGTACGGGCTTCGCGATCCGGCCGGGCAGCGGTGGGGCGTACGCCAGCCGAGCGCTCGGCGAGCTGACCATCCAGCCGACCACGCTCGGGCTCGACGCGGCCGGTGAGATCTACCTCGCCAACGACCTCCCCGGCCAACTGCACCGGGTCTCGTTCGCCGCACTGCCTCCGCCGCTCGCCTGCGCGGTCACCTATCGGGTCGACGCCCAGTGGGGGACCGGCTTCACCGCCACCCTGACCCTGACCAACACCGGCACTCAGCCGGTCAACGGCTGGACGGTGAGCTGGGCCTTTGCCGGAAACCAGCGGGCCGGCACATTCTGGAACGCAAGCGGCAGCCAGCAGGGCGGCACCGTCACCGCCCGCAACGCCAACTGGAACGGCGCCGTCGCCCCGGGCGCCTCGGTGAGCTTCGGCTTCCTGGCCAGCGGCAGCGGTCCCAACCCGCCACCGACCGCCTTCACCCTCAACGGGTCGCCCTGCGCCTGACCCCATTTTTTCGGGATCGTCAGATGCTCAGCCGCTCCTTCTTCGGCGTGTCAGGTGGCTGAGCATCTGACGATCATGAGAGGTGCGATCGGGATAGCCTGCGCAGGTGTTGACGGACGAAGATCGCGAATCGCTCGTACGGGTGACCGCTCTCCTGCTCCGGGTGACCAATCTCCGTGCCGCTCTCCCGTCGGCCCGGATCAGCGACGACCGCCACGGCGGAAACCACGGCTTGGGGATCATCTGCTGGGACGGTGTCCCGGGCAGGGTGTGGGTATGGCAGGTGGTGCGCGAGGACGTCGACCGGCCCGCTGTGCTGGAGCAGATCCGCGCCCGGATGGTGGATGTCCGCCTCGATCCGCGAGCGGCGGGTCGTACGGTCGAGTTAGGACCGCGTGATCTGATGACACCCGCGATCGAGCAGGGAGCGTTCCTGTTCAGCCCCGACGCGCTGGTGACCGTCCGATCGGACCAGGACGGGGTGGAGCTGTATCGGATCGACCGGTTCGACGATTTGCTTCCCGAGGCCCTGATCGACACATCCACCGCGGCGGTGCGCGTCGCGACTCTGGCGGCGATCGACGCGGAACGTCTTCTCGACTCGTTGATCCGTTCACCCGCAGCCGGGTAGGTGCCCGTCAGTCGACCTGGGCCGGGTGGCGGAAGGTGCGGCGGTAGGCGGTCGGCGAGACGCCGATGTGCTGGTGCAGTTGCTGGCGCAGGGCGGCGGCCGTACCGAACCCGGACTGCTGGGCCACCTGGTCCACCGGCAGGTCGGTGGTCTCCAGGAGTTGTCGGGCGTGGTCGGTGCGCTGTTGGAGCAGCCAGCGGGCCGGGCTGAGGCCGGTCTCGGCACGGAACCGCCGGGTGAA
Source organism: Micromonospora sp. NPDC050417 (assembly GCF_044458865.1). Classification (NCBI taxonomy): domain Bacteria; kingdom Bacillati; phylum Actinomycetota; class Actinomycetes; order Micromonosporales; family Micromonosporaceae; genus Micromonospora; species Micromonospora sp. NPDC050417. Next base: position 153,000 of record NZ_JBITIH010000004.1, on the reverse strand, counting down.
GGTCCGTACGCTCATGCTGGCGTGACCGGCGAGCTGGCGCAGGGTCAGCGGCTCGTGCAGGTGTTGCTGGGCCCACTGTCGGGTGGTGGCGGTGCTCGCGTCGGAGACCCGGGGAACGGGGCGTTCGATGTACTGCGCCTGGCCGCCGTCGCGCCACGGCGGCACCACGCACCGGCGGGCGGAGCGGTTCGCCACCGCGCTGCCGTGGTCGGTTCGGATGACGTGCAGGCAGAGGTCGATCCCGGCGGCGACCCCGGCGGAGGTGAGCAGATTGCCGTCGTCGACGAAGAGGACCTCCGGGGAGAGCCGGACGTCCGGGTGCCGGCGCCGGAACTGCTCCGCGTACGCCCAGTGGGTGGTCGCTGGCCGCCCGTCGAGCAGCCCGGCTGCGGCGAGGACGAAGGCTCCGGTGCAGATCGACATGATCCGGACGCCCCGCGCGTACGCCGTGTTGAGGGCGCGGTGGACTTCTGGTTCGAGCACCCCTTCGTCCAGTGCCGGGCCGGCGTGTACCCCGGGCACGATGATGGTGTCCGCCTGCTCCAGCAGCTCCAGCCCGTGGTCGGGCACCATCTGGAAGCCAGCGGTGCTGCGTACCGGCAGGCCGCCCGGGGTGCAGGCGTCGACCCGGTAGAACTGGTGCCCGTCGCTGTCCCGGGCGGTGCCGAAGATCTGTGACGGGGTGCCCAGGTCGAGGCCGACGACATGGTCGAGGGCGAGTACGGCGATCCGGTGCTGACGCGACGACATGGCCCGATTCTTGCGCATGATGGCTCTCCGGCCACTCGTCCGGCCGGTGGAGGTGACCGAGACTTCGATCGTGAAGTCATCCCGCCTCTTCCATCCCGCCTGGGCGGTCGCCGCCGTCGCCTTCGTCGCCCTGGTCGGCGCCGCGGGCTTCCGCGCCACCCCGTCGGTCCTGCTCCACCCGTTGCACGAGGAGTTCGGCTGGCCGTTGGCGACGATCTCCACCGCGGTCTCGGTCAACCTGATCCTGTACGGGCTCACCGCGCCGTTCGCCGCCGCGCTGATGGAGCGATTCGGTATCCGCCGGGTGGTCGTCGCCGCCCTGCTGCTGGTCTCCGCCGGCAGCGGGCTGACCGTCTTCATGACCGCGAGTTGGCAACTCCTCGCCACCTGGGGCGTACTGGTCGGGCTCGGCACCGGCTCGATGGCGCTCGCGTTCGTGGCGACCGTGACCGGCCGCTGGTTCGTCAAGCGTCGAGGGCTGGTGACCGGTGTGCTCACCGCCGGGGGCGCGGCCGGACAACTGGTCTTCCTGCCGGTGCTCGCCAACCTGGTGCAGGCGTACGACTGGAAGGTGGCCGCGTTGGTCGTGGCCGGGGCGGCGCTGCTCGTCGTACCGCTGGTGGTGATCTTCCTGCGCGAGCATCCCGCGGACCTCGGGATGCCGGCGTACGGCGGGACCGAGGTGATCCGGCCACAGCCGGTGACCGGTGGACCGAACGCGGCGGCGCGGGCACTGTCCGGTCTCCGGATGGCGGCGCGTACGCGGCCGTTCTGGCTGCTCGCCGGAGGGTTCGCGATCTGCGGTGCGACCACGAACGGGCTGGTCGGCACGCATTTCATCCCGGCCGCGCACGATCACGGGGTGGCCGAGACGACGGCGGCGGGACTGCTCGCCCTGGTCGGCCTCTTCGACATCGTCGGCACGATCGCCTCGGGGTGGCTGACCGACCGGGTGGACAGTCGGTTGCTGCTCGGCGCCTACTACGCGCTGCGCGGGCTGTCGCTGCTGGTGCTGCCGAGTCTTTTCGCCGACGTCACCGGTCCGACGATGCTGGTGTTCATCGTCTTCTACGGGCTCGACTGGGTCGCCACGGTGCCGCCGACGGCCGTCCTCTGCCGGGAGTACTTCGGCGACCGGGGTCCTGTGGTCTTCGGTTGGGTGTTCGCCTCGCACCAGATCGGGGCGGCGGTGGCCGCCGCCGGTGCCGGCCTGATCCGCGACCGGCTCGGCGAGTACAACCTCGCCTGGTACATCGCCGGTGGCCTGGCGATCGGCGCGGCGGCGTTCTCGTTGATGTTGAGGCGGCGTGAGCCCGAGCCGGTGCCGGTGGTCGAGCCGGAGCCGGTGGTCACCGCGGCCCCTCGTGCGTGGCGATTGCGCCCCAGCGACGGATAGGGGCGGGCGGCCGGGCGGGGTCAGCCAGGTTGGTCCGTCCAACGCTGGTTGCTACCGCCCTGGCAGCCCCACTGTTGGAGCCCGGTCTCCGGGGCGTTGAGCGTCTGGGTCGGTACGTCCAGGCACCTGCCGCTGTTGAGGTTGACCAGCGAGATCTGCCCGCCGTCGGCGGTGACCAGCCGCCAGCGCTGTTCCACGCTGCCGTCGCAGAGCGCCGGGCCGATCCGGGCGCCGTCGTCGCGGCTCGCGCCGGTCACCTCCAGACACCCGCCGGTGCCGACGTTCACCAGGGTGACCTGGTCGCCGACGACGGGCGTCGGTCGCCACCGTTGGTTCGGCTCGTCGGCGCAGACCACCTGCCGTACCTCGGCCCCGCTCGGGTCGTTTCCGGCGGTCATGGCGAGGCAGAACGACGACGCGACGGAGTGGAACGTCCGGGCCGGGATCTCGGCCGGCGTGGGGCTCGGTGGTGGTGCCGGATCGGTGCTGCCGGCGGCGCCACCGCCGGGGCTGGCCGCTGGGGGGTTACCCGAGTCGACCGGGACGGGCAGGTGCGCCGCCTGGTCGACTCCGGTGCCGGCGCCGCTGTCGGGGCCGCTGCCGCGTAGGGCGCCGGTGGCGAAGAGCAGGCCGGCGAGGAGACCGGCGGCGCCGATGGCGTACGCGCCCGTCATCAGCCGGTCTCGGCCGGGTCGTGGTGGCGGGCCGCCGCCGTACACGGTGCCGCCGGACGAGCCGGGCGCGGCACCGCCGGACGAACCGTAGACGTTTCCGCCCGGTGTCCGGCGTTGCTCGTCCGAGGTTGCCATCTAGCGATGATGACCTAGTCGACGGCGCCGTGACCATCCGGCCCGCCCGTCCGACCAGCTATTTCTGGTACGGGCGAGGGTGGGTTCCTCGGAGTACTTCGTCCCGTGACACGGCGCGTGGGAAGTAGTGGCCGCCGGCCACGGCGGTGTCCGAGCTTCCGGTGATGACGGGCTGCCATGACTAGCTCGATCTTGAGTGAACGGCAAGTCCGCGCCCTCTATCGGATCACGCATAGTTACGAGATAATTACAATATGTGGAGCATACCGTCGGACCGGAAGCTGTTCCTACAGGTCAGCGGCCCGATAGCAAAGAGCGGACGAGCCGACGCCGAGGCTGCGACCGCCCTCCTCCGTGAGCTGCTCACCGAGACCGGCGTAACGGTCACCCGGACCGAAACCACCCCGACCCCGGAGTCCGACCCGATCCCGGAGTCCGACCCGACCGCGCCGGTCACCTCCCACCGGGAGTCCGACCCGAAGTCGGCGCAGGAGCAGCACGTCCGCAAGGGCGGTGAGAGCATCTCCCTCGCCGAACTCGCCATCACCGGTGCCTTCTCCGCCAGCACCCTCGCCGCACTCACCCAGATCGTGATCGCCTTCGTCCGGCGGGGCGCCGCCCGTCGGATCGTGCTGCGCGACGGGACCCGGACGCTGACGATCGTCGACCCGTCGGACCGTACCGAGCAGGCGGTCGCCCGCTGGCTCGCCGGACCCGACCCCGACCAGCAGGCCGACGCACGCACCCTTCCCGACCAGTCGGCCGGTACGGTCACCGTCCCCGACCGGATCGCCGTACCGGAGCCGACCGTGGCGGAAGCGGGCGGTGCCCCGGAGACGGCCACCGGACCACGCACGGCCCGCGCCCGACGGGGTGTCGGCTCCGGTGTCGACTAGGCCATCGGCTGGCCGGTACGCCCTGCTGGTCGCGACCGGCGAGTACGCCGACCCCTCCCTCGACCGGCTGCGCGCACCGCAGCAGGACGTACGGCGGCTCGCTGCCGTACTCGCCGACCCGGCGATCGGCAACTTCACCGTCCGTACGCTGAGCGACGCCCCGGAACGTGAGGTACGCGCCGCGATCGAGGACCTGCTCACCGACCGCAGCGACAACGACCTGGTCCTGCTCTACTTCTCCTGCCACGGGATCGTCGACCCGTACCACCGGCTCTACTTCGCCGCCACCGACACCGTCCGGGCCCGCCCGGCGAGCACCGCCATCTCCCGCTCGTTCGTCAACGAGCAGTTCGAGGCGTGCCGGGCCGCGGCCAAGGTGCTGATCCTCGACTGCTGCTTCGCCGGCGCGTTCGCCGAGGGGTTCAAGAGCGCACCGCAGGGCGCGCTCGACTGCCAGGTCGGCCGGGGGTACGTCGTCCTCAGTGCCTGCGACAGCTACGAGTACGCGTTCGAGTCCGGCGAACTGGTCGCCTCGGCACCCCGGGGTTCGATCTTCACGGACGTACTGATCGACGGGCTGGTCACCGGCGACGCCGACCTCGACGGCGACGGCCTGGTCGGCGTCGACGAACTCTTTCGCTACGTGCACGACGGGGTCGTACGTCGTCGGCCCGAACAGCAGCCGAAGTACAGCGCCTACAACGCCGAGCCACACATCTACCTCGCCACCGTGCCGCTGGTCGCCGCCGTGCCGGACCCGGCCCCCGTCACCGGCCCGTCCAAGGTCGGCGGCCCTCCGGCCATCACCTCCTACAACCAGCACCAGGCGATCGTGGCGCGGGGCTTCCGCGTCGGTGCGGAACTGGTCCGACGCACCTACGGGCCGTTCGGGCGGCGGATGCTGGTCGAGGACGAGCGCGGTGGGCTGCACGAGGTGGCGGACGCCAGCGGCATCGTCCGGTTGCTGGCCGGCGGGGACACCCGCGACGGTCTCGGCACCGGTTATCTGCGCGAACTCGTGGACGGGATCCGGCACCGGGTCGGCGACGGTGCCACCACCGGCGTGGTCCTGGCCCAGTCGATGCTGGACTCCGCCTCCGCCGCGCTGCGGAACGGGGCGAACCCGGTGGCGCTGCGGCGCGGGATCTCCGCCGCCGTGGCGGACGTGGCGATCGAACTCGCCGGTTTCGCGGTCCCTGTACGCACCCGGGCGGAGTTGCGTGCGCTCACCACCATCGCCGCCGGCGACGAACTCGTCGGCGACCTGGTCGCGGAGGCGGTCGACCGGGTCGGCCGGGACGGGGTGATCCGGGTCGAGGCAAGCAATCTGTTCGGCCTCGAACTCGAACTGACCGAGGGGATGAGTCTGCGGGCGGGACACGTGTCGCCGGCCTTCGTGACCGACGAGGAGGAGGGGGAGGCGGTGCTCGACGAGCCGTACCTCCTCCTGGTCGACGAGCGGATCTCCGGGGAGGAGGAACTGCTGCCGTTGCTGGCGGCGGTGCAACGGGAGGGGCGCCCGCTGGCGGTCTTCGCCCACGAGATCCGGGACACCGCGCTCGGGGCGCTGGTCCTGGAGAAGGCCCGGCGGCTGCTCAGCCCCGTCGCGGTGGCCCTGCCCTGGCCGGCTGGGCAACGTACCGAGGCGTTGGCGGATCTCGCCGCGCTGACCGGCGCGACCGTTGTCGGGGGCGGCTCCGGGCCGCGCCTCGCGGAAGCCACGCCGGACGTGCTGGGCCGGGCTCGGCGGGTGGTCACCACCCGCAGCGAGGCAGTCGTGCTGGCCGGTCCCGACACCCCGGCACCGATCGTCCGCCGCTTCCGTCCGCAACGGGACGAGTCGGGGCCGGAAGACGCCACGGGAACGGTGTCGGCGGAGCGGATGTCCCGGGTGGTCGGCGGGGTCGCCGTGATCAAGGTGGGTGAGGTGACGGTGGAGCAGCGCCGGGTACGTCGCCGCCAGATCGACCACGCGGTCCGCAACGCGAAGACGGCGGCAGAATGGGGGCTGGTCGCGGGCGGCGGTGCGGCGCTGCTCGGCGTACACCGCCGGCTCGCCGGTCGCTCCACCGTTCCGGTGCCCCGGCAGCGCGGCGACGACGAGGCGCTCGGCTACGCGCTGGTGGTCGACGCGCTCCCGGCGCCCTTCGAGGAACTGCTGCGCAGCGCCGGCCGCGACCCGACCGGGGTGCCCGAGGACCTCGCGTACCGGGGTCCTGGCGTCACTTTCGACGTGGTCGGCGGGCGTTACGTGGTGGCCCGCGACGCCGGCATCATCGACGCGGCGGCCACCGTACGCGAAGCGGTGACCGCGGCGGCGGGGATCGTCACCCGGTATCTCATGCTCGGCTGAGCACCGGCGGGGACGCATCCCCGGTCAGGGTGGTCGAACGGGGGCGGCACCGACCGACCGGCTGCGGTGGCCGGCACCGGTCGCCCGATGCCGGCCAACGCCCGTGCTGCGACGTGGTGCCGACGTGCAGCAGGTCTTTGAGGTGCGAGTTCGGCCACGCGCCACCGTGAGCCGCGCGCGACGCGATGCAACTTGCACTTGTCTAGTCCACTATCCGCCTACGGCGGTGGATCACGGTCAGCCCGAGCGGTAAAGAAGAGGCCCGGCATGTCCGATGCGCGTTCCCGGTTTGTCTGTTGTCCCACCGACGCAAACACGAAGGGTGACCGACCACAGTGGAGAAAGTGGTGGATCGATGCGCGTCACCAAGGGCCGGGCTCGACCCTGCCCGTACCGCCGGCTACCGTCCCGGAGCGAGGGTCGGCCGGAGCACGAAGACCGCCCAGCCGAAGTAGCGGCGACCATACTCCAGGTGCCAACGCCGGGACAGGTCCCGGAAGTCGCGTACCTGCTGGGCGCGGGGATCGTGTGGGTAGGCACGCAGCCACTCGGTCAGCGTCCACCACTGCTGGGCCACGTACCGGTCCCAACTGTCCGCGTCGGCGTGCACCACCTCGACCAGGTCCGTGCCGGCCGCCTCGAAGCGGTCCAGGGTGCCGCTGAGCGAGGCGAAGTCGTCCACCCCGAAGCCGTACGCCCCGTACGCCCCGGGCGGTGGCGGGTCGATCCAGTACGGCTCGCCGATCAGCAGCAGCCCGTTCGGACGTACGGCCCGACGCATCAGGTCGATGGTGCCGGCGAGTCCACCGCCGATCCAGGTCGCGCCGAGGCAGGAGACGACGTCGTAGCCACTCGCCTCGGCCCGGTACTCGGCGGCGTCACCGTACTGGAAGCTGACCCGGTCGCTCACGCCGAGTTCGGCGGCGCGCTTGCTCGCGGCGGTCAGGAACACCTCGCTGATGTCCACACCGTGCCCACGGATGCCGTACCCCTGGGCCCAGCGGCAGAGCAACTCGCCTTTGCCGCAGGCGAGATCGAGAACCCGACTCTGTGGGCCCACCCGGCTGGCCGCCCCGAGCAGCATCAGCTTCTCGTGGGTGAACGGGTTGAGGATGCGGTGCTCCGCCTCCGACAGCTCGTGCAACCAAAGCGACATCGGGCCAGGATTACCCGTTTTCCGGATCGTGTCGAGTCCCATCTTTCGGCGGAAGATCACAAGCGCGCGGTCGGGGCATCACGACCGCCCTCGACCTCCCGCTCACCGGCCGCCCTGCCGCACCGGTAGCCGCGTCGTCTGCGCAGCTCAGAGCCATCGTTTCGGGAGTGTTGAGTGGTCGAACCGGTCGGCCGTGAATCGCACAGACTAGACCGGCTTCGATGTGTTTCCGATCGGAGCGCGCCGACCCGTGTCGGGTGGTGGGAAAGCTCACGGCCGGTTCACCATCCGCTCTTCCGGCTCACCACCCGCACCACCGGGTCGACACGACCGCCCCCGGTCGGGCAGTCTGTCCGCCGTGCAACCAGAGGTATTCATCGCGGTCGCGTCGGCGGTCGTATCGCTCCTCAGTGTCCTATTCACCACGATCTCGGCACGCCGGGTGACGGTGCTCCAATATCAGTTGGAGGAGCAGCGGCACCAGCAGTCCAAGGCCGAGTTGGCCGAGCAGTTGCTCAGCCGCTACCGGGAGCCGCTCCTCTGGTCCGCGCACGCCCTGCAGGGCCGGCTCTTCAATGCCGTACGGCCGGGTTTTCTCTCCACGTACCTGCACTGCGGTGATCCGGACGACGAGCGCTACACCCGCGACTACACCGTCTACGTGCTGGCCGATTACCTCTGCTGGATGGAGATCATCCGGCGGGACCAGCAGTTCCTCGACCTCGGCGACATCGAGCGCAACAAGCGCTTCTTCGGCTTCCTCGATCAGACCACCCAGATCACCGCCGCGCTCGACCTGCCGGCGCCGCTGCGGCTCTTCCGGGGCCAGCAGCGGGCGATCGGGGAACTGATGCTGGTACGTCTGGAGGACGGCGGCGGCATCCGGTACGAGTCGAAGGGCTACGCCGAGTTCTGCGAGTTACTCGACACCGATCCTCGGTTCGCCTCCTGGTTCACCCGGCTCCGTTCCGACGTGGACGTGATAGCCGCCGCCGACTGGGACGGCAACGCCCGCCTGGTACGGATGCAGCACGAGCTGATCGCCCTGATCGACTTCCTCGACCCGGACGCGGCCCGGCTCGCCACCCCGAACCGGGCCCTGCTCGACCGGAACCTGATCAGCAAGATCACCACGAACACCTGACCGGTCGCTCCGTCAGACCTCGGCGCTACGAAGCGGCCCAGGCGTGCACTTCGAGGCGGCCGGTGGTGCCCAGGTCCAGACGCTTCGACACGGTCTGGCTGGGCTGCCCCGCAGCCGACGCCACCTCCAGGAACTCGCCCTGCGCCAGGTCCCCGTCGGTGACCGTGTTGCGCCAGCGTACGGAGGCGTGCGCGGTGCCACCCGGATAGATCGACAGTGCCTTCGGGCCGGGGTCCTCGTTCGTCCGGGACCCGTTCTCGACCGTCACGGCGATCGGTCTCCGCTCCGCGTCGAGCACCCGTACGACCGGGTAGCCGTTGAGTTCCAGGAGTTCCGTGCCGCAGTTGAAGAGCACGATCGACATCGCCCGCAGCCCCATCGCGGCGTTTGTCTCGGTCGTGCTCACCAGCACACCGGTCGCCGGGCAGGAGCCGACCGCCCCCGGTGCGGCGGTGACCGGAGGTGTGGCGGGTGAGACGCTCACCATCGGGCCGGCGGGCCGCCCGCCATCCCCCTCGGCGGCGTTGCCCGCCCTGACGGTGATCGGCAACGGGCTCTCCGGCAGCACGATCGGCTGGCCCGACACCGGGCCGCTGCACGCGGAGCCGATCAACGCCGCGCTGGCGGCCGTGACCAGTAACCCGAGCCGGCGGGCCGACAACCGTGAACCACCTCGGTACGACGTTTTCACCCGGTGATCCTGCACCACCCGACGCGGCGCCCGCCAGACGTTGTGTCGATGCCGTGCGCGACGTGTGAACGTGTCGACCACGACTGTTCGGCGGCGCCACGGCGGTGAACTTGTACGCTGCTGCGATGCCGGATTCCACCGAGTTCGCCGGGACCGAGCGGGTGACCGGCGTCGACCGCTGGTTGCGGCGGCTGCGCGGCGCCGTCGCCCCCCGTCGCCACAACGCCCGGACGATCGCCGCGCTGACCGGCAACCCGGGCTGCCACCGGCGGGCGGTGCTGGACGCGGCCGGGGTCGACAAGCCCCGGCTCGCCGAGCACATCGGGTTCCCGGCCCGATTCGGCCAGTCCCGGTTCGCGATCACCCGAGGCAACGCGTTCGAGGCGCAGGTCAAGGCGGACGGCGGGGCGGAACTGCTCCGGCTGCTGCGCGAGCGGCTCGGCCGGCCGATCCCGTACGCGTCCTTCACCGACCTCGACGACGACCAACCGGCCGCGACCCCGGAACCCGCCACCACCACGGACACCGGTCCCGACGAGAGCAACGAGCAACGGTACGAGCGGTCCCAGCGCCTGCTCGACGAGGCGGCCCGCGAGCCGGCCTCCGGCGACGCGGTGATCTTCGACCATCCGCTGCTCCGGCTACAGGTCGCCGGCCAGCCGGTCTACCTCGAACCGGACCTGATCGCGTTCCGGGTCGACGGCCGGTTCCACGTCGTGGAGATCAAGTCGTTTCCGGTGATCGACGGTCAGGCCGATCCGAGCAAGGTCTCCGCCGCAGCCATCCAGGCGGCCGTCTACGTGCTCGCGATGCGGCAACTGCTGACCGACGCCGGGCACGACCCGGAGATCGTCTCGCACGACGTACTGCTCGTCTGCCCGCGCGACTTCACCAACGAACCGGTGGCCGCACTCGTCGACGTACGCAAACAGCTCTCGACACTGCGCCGGCAGCTCACCCGGATGGCCCGGGTCGAAGAACTGGTGGCCGCGTTGCCGCCGGATCTGACCTTCGACCTGGCCCCCGGCCGGGACGGCCAGCCGACCCGGTCACCGGCTGCCCTCACCACCGCGCTCGACGTGGTCGAGGCCCGCTACGCGCCGGAATGCCTGGCCAGTTGCGAGCTGGCGTTCTACTGCCGGCACGAGGCACGCGGCCACACCGGGGCACTGGGCCGGTCGGTCCGGGAGGAACTCGGCGGAGTCGAACAGGTCCCGACCGTGCTCGCCCTCGCCAGCGGCGAACTCGCCCCCGCGCAAGGGCAGGCCGAGGCCGCCGCATTGCTCCAGACCGCCGCACGACTGCGGGCCGAGGCCCTGTCATGAGTACGCTCACCGCCCTCGCCCGCGCCCAGGCCCTCGCCGCCGGGGTGGCCCAGCCGATCGCGACCGTACGACACCTGCACCTCACCGAACGGCCACTGGTCCTGGTGCCACTCACCATGGCCGGTGAGGCGAACGCGCCGCTGGCGATGCTGGTCGGCACGGAACCGGAACACGCCCGGCTGGTGATCGTGCCCCAGCCGCGCGACCGGCAGCAGCGCCTCGACTTCGTCACCACGCTCGGCACCGCGCTCCTGCCGTACCTCGGCGCACACCGGGGCGTCTCCGAGTCGGTGCCGATCGACCGGGGCAGGGACGTGCGGTACCGGTACGCCGACGCGCCGCAGGTGCTGGTGCCGAACTCCGCCGGGATCACCTTCCTGCGGCTGTTGGGACGGAACAACCGGTTCCGGCGTACCGACGGGGACTATCCGGTGGACGCCTCGGTGCCGCTGGTCGGATGCTGGCTGACCTGGTTCGCCGAGCGGGCCGAACACCCCGCTTCCTCGCTGCTGGTGGCGATGACCGACGCGCTCGGACTGCACTGGGCGACCGGCCAGAGTGGAGTCGAGGACCTGAACCTGGCCGCGTTGCTCGGCTGGATCGACCCGCCCGCCGGCACCTCCGGCGCGGTCGCCGCAGCCGAGGCGGAGGACCCGTCGACCTGGCCACCGGCCGGACCGACCACCGACCCCGAGTTCGACAACGAGGTGCTCAGCCCGGCGATGGCGGCCTACCAGGCGGCGGTGGCGGCGGACGACGAACCCGCCCGGAAGCGGGCGCACGCGACCCTGGCGGCGGCGCTGCGCGGGCAGCTCGAACCGACCTGGCGACTGATGTGGCGGGGGCTGTCACTGCTGCGCGGGCTGCCACCGGGGGCGCGGGTCGCCGCACGCTGGGAAGCCGACCGGGATGCCTTCACCGACTACGCCACCTACCGGGACGAAGGCGGTCAGCCACAGCCCCGGCGCGACGGGGCGGTCGCCGCCGCCCAGCGGCTGCACCGGCTGGAACGGGCGCTGAGCGCGTACGCGGTCCAGCGCGCGTACGACGACCCGCTGGTGATGGCCGACCACCGGCTGACCGGGGAGGCGTTCGTCGGCGAGGTGACCCTGGCCGACCCGGCGCGGGTCGACGACAGCGGCAAGCGACCGGTGCTGCGTCCCCGGATCATGCTGGTCACCACCGACCCGATCCTGTTCCAGCCCGGCACCGGCCTCAGCTCCCCGACCCGGCCGAGCCAGAAGGCCAAGGTCGTCTTCGTCACGCCTACCGGCGACGGCTCGAAGACCGAGGTGGTGCTGGAACTCTCCGGCGGCATGGGACGAGGCTTGACCGCACCCCCGGGAACCGTGCCGGAGGTGGGCGAGCGCCTCTGCTACACCACCCTCACCGACGGCTACGTACCGCCCGGCGCCTTCCCCTCCCGCGAGGAAACCCCCTGGACCCACGGCGGCCCCCCCACTGAGATGTAAGGAAGGGCCCCTTGTTATCGCTTTCGGTAGAGGAAGGGGCCCCTATTAACTCGGCGGCGGGAGCGACTCGCGGCGGCGGGAGCGACTCGCGGCGGCGGGAGCGACTCGCGGCGGCGCCCGGAGCCCCGTGGCGGCGGGGCGGGACGATTCGGGTTGACCCTCACGTAGCGGCAGGCGGCAGCCTGGTTCTCGGAAGGGAGGGAATCCATGACCCATTCGGTAGGCATGGTGGCGCGGCTGGCCGGCGTGACCGTACGGACGCTGCACCACTATGACGAGATCGGCCTGCTCTCGCCGAGCGGTCGTACGAGTGCCGGCTACCGCCGGTACGACGACAACGACCTGGACCGGTTGCAGCAGATCCTGTTCTACCGGGAGTTGGGGTTCCCACTGGAAGAGATCGCCACGATCATCGACGACCCGTCGTCGAACCCGACCGAGCACCTGCGCCGGCAGCACGAGTTGCTGAGCGGGCGGATCGGTCGGCTCCGGGAGATGGTCAGCGCGATCGAGCTCGCGATGGAGGCGAAGAGAGTGGGCATCCAACTGACGCCGGAGGAGCGGTTCGAGGTCTTCGGCGACTTCAACCCGGACGACCACGCCGCCGAGGCTGAGGAACGCTGGGGCGGCACCGACGCGTACCGGGAATCGAACCGGCGGGCGGGGCAGTACACCAAGGAGGACTGGCTGCGGAACAAGGCGGAGAACGCCGAGTGGGGTGAGCGGCTCGTCGCCCTGATGGACTCGGGCGCCCCGGCGGACGGTCCGCAGGCGATGGCGTTGGCGGAAGAGCACCGGCAGCTCGTCACCCGCTGGTTCTACGAGTGCTCGTACGAGGTCCACACCGGGCTGGCCGACATGTACCTGACCGATCCGAGGTTCACCGCGTACTACGAGAACATCGCACCGGGCATGGCGGCCTACCTCAGCGAGGCCATCCACGCCAACGCGATCACGAACGCCTGACCGAGCGGGGCAGGGGCGTCGCGTCCGTTGGCTACGGCGACTGAGGGGGCGAGGTCCGTCCGGCCCGATCCTCGGCACTGCGGACACCGGACGGACTGCGACCCTGCCGAGACTCACCCCGGCGCTGCACGGCCGGCGCCTCACCGGGCGCCGGCCGTGATTCGCGTACGGCCTGCGCCCGGCGGCGCGGGAAATCAGTCGAGCGCGATGTAGAGGCGCTGCCCCATGGGTACGTAACCGACCCGCTCGTACACCCGCCACGAGTCGTCGCCGCCCGCCTCCAGCCAGGCCGCTTCGACGCCCGTGGCGAAGGCACGTGCGGTGATCGTGGCGGTGAGCGCCCCGGCGACACCCCGTCGACGGAACGCCTCGCGTACGCCGATGCCGGCGACCTCGCTGAGCCCGGCACCCGGCGGCGACGCCTGACCACCGCCCACGTACGTGCCGTCGTCGGCGCGGGCGACCAGCACCACCCCGCCCCGTTCCTGCGTTCGCCGCACCCGGGCGACGTCCGCCGGACCGGCTGTCGGCTCGCCGCCGAACGCCTCGTTCCGTGCGGCGAGGCCGCCGGCAAATTCCTCGTCGGTGGTCGGCTCGACGATGTCGAACCCGGCCGGGGTGACCGGCACGGTGAGCGTGTCCGGCGTGCAGACCAGGTACTGGTGCCGGGCCTCGATGGTGAAGCCGGCGTGGAGCAGGTGCTGTTCGAGGTCGGGGGCGCAACTGGTGACGTACTCCAGCCGGGGCACCCGGTTGATCTTCCGGAAGGCCGCGACCAGCGCGGTCACGCCGTCGGAGGTGATGACGGCACCGGGTCGCGGAGTCGCGTAGCTGATGAACCTGCTGTCGCTGGTCGGATCCCAGCCGATGACGAACGGGCCGGCGTCGACGGTCTCGGGACGGTGGGAGAGCAGGGCGACGACAGATTTCTGGACCAGAGAATCCATGGTGGGGTAAGCCTCATTGTCATAGCGAAGACGTCTGCGAGCTGCGTGGTGGAGCAAACGTGGGCCGCGCAGAAAGATGAGGTGCTCGCAGCGGATCGGGCAGCAGAGCCGATCAGGCTTGGGAGCACACCTCGGCGGCTGGGTGGGTCGCCGCAACCATGGGCTTCGTTCCTTAGAGAAAGGTTGTCGCGCCAAGCGCGCGAGCCGCCCCACCGTCGCACCGCTCTCCGGCCCTGTCAACAACTTTTGCGCTCACCGGCCGGGCCGTGGGGTGGTCGCCGCCTCCCGTAGCGCGTCGCGCAGGCCGTGCAGCGCGAGGTGGGTGGGGGACGATTCGCGTACGGCCGCGTAGATGACCCGGGTCGGCACCGGGTTGCGAATCTTGTGCGTGACCACGGCGGGGTGGTCTCGGTGGCACTCGGCACGATCGTGCTCGACGAGCGGCTCAGCCTGCGGATCATCGCCGGGATGGCGGTGGTGCTGGTGGGTGTCGGCTTGACCCGTACCGGCCGCCGGGAGCTCATTCCGGCACGTCAACCGGCTCCGACCCAATGATGTGAACCCGACAGTGATGTGTGTCTAGACAATAGTGTGTGGCGCACAGTATGGTGTGACACATGGCGAACGACGACATCCTGCGAACACACCTCCAGGAGCTGAGGCGGGGCACCGTGGTCGCGGCGAGCCTCGTCGCGCTGCGCCGACCCGACTACGGATACGCACTGCTCCAGCGACTCACGGAGCACGGGTTTCCCGTGGACGCCAACACCCTGTATCCGCTGCTCCGGCGGCTCGAAGAGCAGGGCCTGCTGACCAGCGAGTGGAACACCGACGAGAGCCGGCCGCGCAAGTTCTACCGCACCAGCGACGAGGGCGAGTCCATCCTGGGCCGACTCCTCGGCGACCTCGCGGCCATCCAGACCTCCATGACCGGGCTGATTGAAGGAGTGGACCGATGAGTTCCCTGACTGACCGCTACCTCGCCGCGACCCTGAACTCGGTGCCGGCCCAACGCCGCGACGAGATCGCCGCCGAACTCCGCGGCTCGATCGAAGACATGATCGAGGACCGGACCGGAAACGGGCAGGACCCCGTCGCCGCCGAGCGCGAGGTACTCACCGAACTCGGCAACCCCGAGCGGCTCGCCGCCCGCTACGCCAACCACCGGTTGCAGCTCATCGGCCCCACCTACTACCTGGTCTGGCGGCGGCTGTTGCGTCTGCTGCTCTCCTTCGTCCCGGCGATCGTCGGCACCGTCGTCGCGGTCGTCGACGTGGCCGACGGGGAATCGATCGGTGGGGCCATCGGCACCGGGATCGGAACCGCGATCGAGGTGGCGGTCCAGATCGCCTTCTGGATCACCCTGACCTTCGCCATCTTCGAGCGCGTCAGCCCGGCGGTGAACCTGCCCGACTGGAACGTCGACAACCTTGCCGACGTCCCGGTCAACCGCCAGGTGACCCTTGCCGACACCATCGCTTCGGTCGTCGCCATCACGGTCTTCATCGGCTACCTGGTTCTGCAGCACTTCCGGTCGTGGGTGGAGACCGGGGACGGTGCCAACATCCCGATCATCGACCCGGCGCTCTGGACGTCCTGGCTGCCGGTTCTCATCGCCGTGCTGGTCGTCAGCATGGTCTTCGAGGTCGTGAAGTACCGCGTCGGGCAGTGGACCTGGCCGCTCCTTGCCGGCAAGGTCCTGCTGAACCTGGCGTTCGCGGTGCCGGCGCTCTGGCTGCTGGTCACCGACCGGCTGCTCAGCCCGGCCTTCGTGGAGCGTTTCGAATGGCTCAGCACGGGCGACAACCTCGACACCGTCGCCAGCATCAGCGTCGTGAGCGTCGCAGCCATTCTCATCCGGGACACGGTGGACAGCGCACGCAAGATCCGCCGCCACAACGCCTGACGGCACTCGCCACACAGCACCGGCCCGGCGCGCCCGCCAGCGCGCCGGGCCGACGGCCGTCGTGTCAGGCGGCGGCTACCCGGGCGGCGTGGAAGATGCCGGCCGGTAGTGGCTGGTCGAGGCGCCAGACGATCCGCATCGGCCGGTCGCCCGTGTGGTGTTCGTACGTCATCGGGCCCGCGTACAGGTAGGGCGGCACCCCCAGGTCGCCGTCACGGTCTTTGGTTTCGCGTACGAACAGGTGCACGCTCGACCCGCGCTTGGCGTGGTTGACGTAGCGCTGACCGGTCGGGGATGCCGACGAGGTGGTGCTCTGCGACTCCCACTGGAACAGCTCCGGGGTGATGGCCCGGTCGGCGTACATGGTGGTGGGGGAGTAGTGCTTCTCCGACTTGCGCAGGGTGACGAGGAAGATGTCCGCCCGCTCCGCCTCGACCCACTTCACGCCCTCGCGTACCAACTCCGGGTCCGGTACGCCGAACGCCGCCAACGCCTCGTTGCGGCTGTACCGGGCGTGCACCCGCAGCGGCACGACGGCAGAAACCGGCGGTCCGACGACCCGGTGCATCCGATCCCGCAGCACCTCGTAGAGCTGCCCCAACTCGGCCCGGCGGTCCGGGTGCAGCGACCAGAGCCGGGCCAACCGCTGCTCCCGTTCGGAGGCGGGCACCTTCGGCCCCCAGAGGTTGAGGTGCATCAGGTCGGCCAGCCGCCCGGGAGCGGGCACCTCACCGGAAGCGATCTGCCGCAGCAGGTCGAGCCGGGCCGGGTCGTCCAGGTGCAGCATTCGGCCGATGGCCGCGCCGAGTACGGCATCGTCGGGGCCGGGTGCGGTGCTGTCCAGGTCGGCGGCGCGACGCAGCCCGGACCAGCCGCCGAGGTTCTTACGGCGGTAGAGGTCTTCGACCTCCAGGCCGGTCTCCCGCAGGTATTCGGCGAGGCTGACATTCTTGAGTTGGCGCAGTTCGGCGATCAGGTTCTTGTTTGTGTTCGGCAGCGCGTTGCGCAGGTTCGCCAGCACGATCTCCTTGGCGACCCGGTCGAGTTCGATGTGGCAGCCGCTCGGCAGGGTGGGGAAGTCTTCGCGTACGGCGGTTTCGACCGCCCGTCGGCTGACCCCGGTCAGCGCCCGCCAGCGGAGGTCAAAGCGGAAGTTGGCGTTCTGCCCGCCGATGAAGTCGAGCACGGTCAGGCAGGCTTTGTTGTCGTCGAGGCGCAGCCCCCGGCCGAGTTGCTGGAGGAAGATGGTGGCGCTCTCGGTGGGACGCAGCATCAGGATCGTGTCGACCATCGGCAGGTCGACGCCCTCGTTGAACAGGTCGACGGTGAAGAGGACCCGTACCTCGCCGCTCTTGAAAGCCTCGATCAGCGCGCGGCGGTGGGTGGGGTTCCGCGACGTCACCGCCCGTGCGGGCACGCCGGCCCGGGTGAACCAGTCGGCCATGAACTCGGCGTGCCCGATGCTGACGCAGAATCCGAGCGCCCGCATGCTGTTGACGTCGACCTTGTCGCGTACGGCTTGCAGGATTGTGCGGGCGCGGGCGTCGTTGCCGGTGTAGACCCGGTGGAGGTCAGCGGTCTCGTAACCCTGACCGCGTTTCCACGCCAGCGTCGACAGGTCCACCTCGTCGTGGAGCCCGAAATACTGGAACGGTGCGAGCAGTTGCCGCTCCAGCGCCTCCCAGAGGTGCAGCTCAACGGCCGTCTGCCCGTCGAACCAGCGGCGCACGTCGCCGCCGTCGGCCCGGTCCGGGGTCGCGGTCAGTCCCAGGAGTACGCGAGGCCGCAACTGTTCCAGCAGCCGCGCGTACGTCGGCGCCTCGGCATGATGGAACTCGTCCACGATCACCATGTCGTACCGGGTCGGGTCGATGTCGAGGCGTTGCAGCGACTGGATCGAGGCGAAGACGTGCTGCCACTGGCTCGGCCGCTCGCCGCCGACCAGGACTTCGCCGAAGCTGCCGTCGCGGAGCACGTGCCGGAAGACCGACCGGCTCTGCCGCAGGATCTCCTCCCGGTGGGCGACGAAGAGCAGCGACTCGACGGTCTTGTTCCGGCGCAGCTCGCGGTAGTCGAGCGCGGCGACGATGGTTTTGCCGGTGCCGGTCGCCATCACGACCAGGTTGCGGTGCCGGCCGTGCACGAACCGTTCGGCGGCAAGGTCGGCGAGGATCTCCTGCTGGTAGCCGTACGGCCGGACGTCGATGTTGGTGATCTCGATGTCGGGTTCGGTGAGCCCGCTACCACCGGTTTCGTGGCGCAGCGCCCGGCGTAGCCGTTCGCCGTCCCGCCCCGGCTGGTAGTCCTCGAACGCCGGGTCACCCCAGTAGTCGGCGAAGGTCGCCTCGAACGTGTCGATGACCGTCGGCTGTTCGAGGTTCGAGACCCGGATGTTCCACTCCAGGCCGTCGACCAGGGCAGCCTTGGAAAGATTCGAAGAGCCGACGTACGCGGTGCTGGTGTTGTTGCCACGCCGGAAGAGCCACGCTTTGGCGTGGAGTCGGGTGGTCCTGGTCTCGTAGGAGACCTTCACCTCGGCACCCAACTCGACCAGCCGGTCCAGCGCTCGTTGGTCGGTGGCACCGAGGTAGGTGGTGGTGATGACCCGGAGCTTGCCGCCACGGTCGATCAGTTCGCGGATGGGGCGCTCGATGAGGCGCAGCCCGTACCACTTGATGAACGCGCAGAGCAGGTCGACCTGCTCCGCCGACGCCATCTCGGTTGCTACTTCGTGCCCGATGCGCGGCTGACCCCGCCCGTTGACCAGCAGCGCCCCGGTCGACAGTGGAGTCCTCGGACGTACGGGAAAGCTCGGTTTTGCCGGTGGGGCGGGCGGGTCCGCGATCGCGGTGAGCAGCTTCCGGGCGTCGCTCACCTGGTCGGCGGCGTCGACAGCCTCCGGGTTGATCCGCTCGATCGCCTCGGCGATCTGGTTCGCGATCGCCACCTGCCGGGCCAGACTCTCCTTGTCCGAGCCAGGGACCGCCCGCAGCGCGCGACTGGTCAACGCGGCGATGTGCCGGGCCAGCACCCCGTGCGCCTCAGCCGGATCCAACTCCGTACGTTCCACCAGCTCAGGCCCGATCAACCGAAGCTGCTGTGCCAGCTCCCCGGTAATCAGGTGCTCGTAGATCCCCCGCCCCAGTTCCGTCACGACAGCAACCTAACCACCCGTACGCCCACCCGCTGTCCCGGTTGAGGCTAAATAATTTATGTTGCTGCGTTGCTGCGGCGGGGAGGTGCCCGGCCTGCCGGCCGGCGCCTTCGCAGTGTTTGGGGTAATTGGCCGAGTGATTTCTGGCAACAACGTGCCGGCAACTTCGGAGACTCGTTACCGATTCAATTGCCGGCAGGGGTACCGTGGATTTTCCTTACTGGAACTCAATCTCGTCTAGCTCTTCTATGTGCATGCCCATGTACTGGAAGAGTCGTGCCTGTATCTCTTCGAGACGTTCGGCGGCAAGAACGCCTAAGCGGTCTTCCAGGTCAGACTTCAGTAATGGTTGTACGGCTATCACGCGCACCCAGCACTTTTTCGATAAGCCGCCCTCGCCTGCACTGAGTTTCACGCAATAACTGGTTTTTAGCGATGTCGAGGATGAGATTGGCGCTACCAGTACGGTGCGCCATCCGCCGAAACTGTTGGTGTTGGGGCCGCTCAGGACGACGACCGGCCGCCGTTCCTCATGGTATTGACGGTCATCGTTCGAGGGAAGCGTGATGACCGAGTCTTTAACGTAATAGATCCCGCCATTGATGACAGGCTTGCTAATCGTCGACAACTAGATCTCCGGTCGCCCGCCGACGTGCATTGGCCAGTTCGTCCATCTCCCGCTCAATCTCCTGGAAGACGCCTGGATCGGTTTCCTGTTCGGGAAGCCGTCGAAGGACTGCCGACATTCGTCTCGTCAGCCCGGCGAGTCGTGGTCGCGGGCGCACAAGTGACAGGTCGAGAACGACACCTTGACCGCGTTGTAGCGCATCGACCATCGGTGGCGTCTGGTAGCTCAGGTCTTTGAGGCTCGATGCTGCGACGTTTCCGAACTCACTAAGAATGCCCTCTAAGACTGCCAGTTCTTCCGGTGGCATGTCGTAGCCTGGCAGGTCGCCAACTAGGCGGACTTGGAAACCGAAGTAATACGGGTCTAGTTGAACGATCCCGTCTCTTGCTAAATCATTTTCGAGAAACTGAAGGGCGTTATTGAATGGGCCGTGATTTAGCCACTTCCACTCCACGCCCGAGATAGGATCATCTCCCTTGCGTATGGCGGCAAGGTCGGCGAGGTATAGGAGCTTTGCCATCTTCAGTCTAGTGATGATGTAGCCCCGTTCCCGGGCAAGCCTGAGTGTCGCCAGGTACGCCGTGATCGTACGAGGCGAGGCGGACGGCTGGGTCAAGGGCTCTACCATCTCGACCAACTCTACCTCATCTCCAGCTTGACACAAGCATCAACCATATGTATTAGAACACATGTCCTAGTGACTCGCCAGGCTTGTGTACAAGATCATCACGCGGAGTGGGCTTGTGTTGGCTGGGAACGCAATGATCCGCGTCAGGCTCAGTTGCTTGGTGTCAGACCGAGCCAAGTGCCGTATGTCCGAATACTCAAGCTCGAATCAGCTGAGACATCGCTCCCGCCGACGTTGGGTGGTGCCCTTAATTGAGCGCGCCGACGTATGGGGTCGACCGGCTCGGCCGCGTGTCGTCATACGAGCGCGCCAGCCCCGGGACGTTATTGTCGGAGACGTCCTGTCGGTTGGCATTTGGGTGAGTCAGCCTGGTCGCCGCGTACGCGGCTCCGTGGCCTCGGATGGTGCTGACGGATCCTCGGAGTGGAGCAGCGACACCGCCATCCGTGTGGCTTCGCTGCCGATGCCGTACTCCTGGGCCAGCCGTGCCTCGCTCGCCAACCTTGTTCCAGGCGGCAGTTCGCCGGACTCGGTGCGCGCGCGGATCAGGTCGGCGAGCTGCACGTAGACCGGTGTGTGCGAGCGGGGGACAATGGTCGCGCGGATCAGTTGGTGAGGCTGGTGGCCTTAGCCCTAGCGACGAACTGGGTCCACTGGTTCTGGGTGAAGGTCAGGGTGGGGCCAGCCTGGTCTTTGCTGTCGCGTACGGCGATGAGGTTGGGGAGGTTGGTGGCGACTTCTACGCAGGCGCCGCCGTTGTCGCCGCTGCGGGTGCTCTTGCGCCAGTGCGCGCCACTCAGGTCAGTCATGGTGCCATCTCCCCAACGAGCCGGTGGATCATGCGCTTCGATTCTCCCTCATCGAGTGCCAGCGTGGCCAAGCCGTTCCACACCCGTTCGTAGGCGGCCAGTTCATCGGGCTTGTCGAGGTAGAGCGCCCCGGTCAGGGACTCGCTGTAGACGATGGAGGGCTCGGGGACAGCGCGGCCCTTCTCGGGCGGGAAGTCCAGGACCATGAAGGTTCCGGCGACCGCGCCGGGGTGCGGCCCGGCGGCCAGCGGCATCACCCGCAGCAGCACGTTCGGCAGCTCGGCCACCTGTAGCAGGTGCCTGAGCTGGGCGGCCATCACCTGCGGGCCGCCGACGCCACGCCGTAACACCGCCTCGGAGAGGATCGCCTCCAGCCGAGGTGGCTTCGGCAGCCGACGAGTCAACAGGGCTTGTCGCTGCAACCGAACCTCGATCATCCGCTCCCGTTCCTCGTCGCTCAGCGTCGTACGGGGTCGGAAGAGGGCTTGGGCGTACTCCTTGGTTTGCAGGATGCCGGTGATCAGGGACTCGTCGTAGCCACGGAGACGGGACGCGGCTGACTCCAGGCCGACGTACAGCTCGAACCAGCTCGGGACGGCGTCGCCGTACGCGTGCCACCAGCCCTTCGACTTCGTCTCCGAGGCGAGCCCGCGCAGGGCGTCGGTCACCTCCGGGGCGACGCTGTACAGCTCGCACATCGCCTTGACGTCCAGGCCGCGTACGGCACCCATGCCGCTCTCGATGCGCCAGATTTTCTGGCGGCTGTATTCGAGGGCTTCGGCCGCCGCGTCGAGCGTCACGTGCGCCTCGGTGCGGTACTGGCGCAGCAGCCGGCCGAGCTGGCGGCGCGGGACGGTCGAACCGATCTCTTCTGGCATGTGGACGCTCCCCAGTTCCAGCCTGCAACACTCGTCTGGCCGTTCTTGCAACACGTATCGGTTGCAGTAAAAGAAGTCAATGTGTTTGAGCGGATTCTTTTGATGAAACGTTGCGCTCTCGAATCATCCTGCCACAGGATGTCCACCAGGACGATGACCACTGTGGATTGCTGATCATCATTTGGCATTGATCAATCCCGGTGGTCTGACTCGATGAGCAGCCCTGCTGCCGTACTGCTGACCCGAGGCTGCGGTGGTGGGGCGGGGTGGCCCGCCCGTTCGCGGCGGATGGGTGGGCCACCCCTTCCAGAGATCCGATCCGACCGGAAGGCAGGCGACAGGCATGCGCAACGCGTTGGCACGGTTCCGTGAGCGGCGGCAAGGAGGGGGAGGGGGCACGCACTACCGCTCCGCCTCCTGCCCGCCGTTGCGGCCCTGGCAGGTACGCGCCCGGCGGTTCCGTACCGTCGGCTGGTTCGGCCGGGGTGGGCTCGACCCGGACGAGGTGCAGGAGTTCCTGGATCGGGTCGCCACCGATCTGAACAGCCTCTACGACGACCTGGCCGCCAGTCGGGACGAGACGATCCGGGTCAAGGCGGCGCTGCGCCAGTGGCAGTCACGGCAATCGCGTACGGCGAACGTGTCGGAGCGCTACTGATGGCGCAGCGGGAGCGTTTTGTCGTACGCCTGCCGATCGTTGCCCGTGACCTGGCCGGCGCTCAGCGGCTGGCCCGGGTGATGGGGCGGTCCCTGCGGCTGCTGCCGCTCTTCGACCCCGGCGAGATCACCGTGTCGTACGAGGACGAGCAGCGCGTACATCATCGGGTTTTCTGTGACCGGTTGCTGGGTGCGGGCCGGCGCTGCCTGCTCCGCGCCGACCACGACGGCGCCTGCGCCCGCCGGCTCAAGCGGTGAGCTGGCGGGGTCGGGGGGCAGAGACGCCAGCAGCAATTCGTCCTGGCCGTGTCGCCTGTCCAGCCATTGCCGATTCGCCCGACTTGGGTGTGTCGGCGGGAACGATCTGGAGCGCTGTGATTAGGTTTCCCGGGTCTGCAAGGTGCGCGACGAACCGGTGGGAGATCGTCATGAGCGATGGTGTGCGCGAGATCGAGGTCAAGTACCGGGTCAGCGACACCGACGCGATGATCGACGCGTTACGGGATCGGGGTGTGGAGCTGTCGGCCCCGGTCGAACAGGATGATCAGGCGTACGCGATGCGCGGCTGGTCGTACGGTCAGGGCAAGACCGGCTTCGCCTTCGCGCGGCTGCGCAGCCAGGGCGGGCGGCATCTGTTCTGCGTGAAGCAGCCGGTTGACAACGAGCTTGCCTGCATGGAACACGAGACCGAGGTTGCCGAGCGCGAACAGATGCATGCTGCGATCGTCGCGATGGGTTTCTACCCGACGGTGCGCATTGTCAAGGACCGTCGCACCGGTCGGCTCGGCTCGATGTCGCTCTGTCTGGACGAGGTTCGCGGACTTGGTTCGTTCTTGGAGATCGAGACGATGGTCAGTGACACCCGGTCAGGGGCCGAGGTGCAGCACGAACTGGATAGCTTTGCGCGCTCACTCGGCGTTGAGTTGATGCGCAGCACCGAAACGTATGACTCGCTGGTACGAGCCGCGCAGGCAGCGGTGGTCTAACTGCCTGCCCTGGCGGTGTGCAATCCCCGGATCCTCGGTAGGAGCGCCGCAACGACCTCGTCCGGCGTCTGCTCTCCGACGTCGTGTACCTGTACCTCGAAGGCTGCATCGACCAATTCAGCCGCCACCTGGCGATAGAGATCCCGTTCAACTCGGCCGGCGTCCTCCCCGCCGCGATGGAACCGGCTGTGGATGCCTCGCGCTGCGGCTCGGCTTCGGGAGAGCGCCGGGTCACCGGTGAGGATGCAGGTGAGGTCTGGGCGATCGGCGTACCTGTTGATCGACCAGATGAAGTCGGCCTCCACACCATCGAGACGCTGAAGCACCAATGACGTGGCCAGGTAGCGGTCACAGAGGACCAGCTTGCCTGCTGCCAGCGCCGGACGCACCTCCTGCTCCAGATGGTGATAGCGATCGGCAGCCACGAGGCAGGCCAGGGTCGGACCCCGGTACTTGTCGGTGCCGTACCGGGCGGTGGTTCCAAGCGTGTCCTGGGTTGGCTCTTTGGTGGGGTGCACGGGCCACCCCTCTTCGCGGAGTCGGGTGCAGAGCAGGGACACAACCGTGGTCTTGCCGACCCCGCTCGGTCCGTCGATGACGACGAAGACACCATTCGTCATCGCACGCCGTGCCGATCGAACTGGTGGCGAGCAAGCTCGACCAGATTCCGGCGCACGTAGCTGAGGTCTGCCTCACCGAACTGGAGGTTGACGGAAAAATTGAACTCGTCCCGTTCGCGCATGGCGTCGTCCAGCCCGTCCCCGGTGAGGTCTACCGCGCTGTAGCCGAGAAGTTGCGCCGGGTCGTAACGGCCGGTCGCGATCAACCGGTGCCATTCGGGGGTGCCGGGGTAGGGCCGGAACTCGAACACGCTCGCTCGGAATGAGCCAGCGCCGGAATCCGCAATCTGCCACAGCTCGTGTACGTGTCGTACGGTCGCGTCCAGTTCGGCCCGACTCTCGGTCGGTAGACCGAGAATGAAATAGCCCTTGACGTTGATCCCCTGACGGGTCAGCCGCCGTACGACCTGCCGCGTGAGTTCTGGGCTTATCCGCTTGCCGATGTGGCCCAGCACCCGCTCGCTACCGGACTCCACACCCAGCGCCACCTCTCGGCAGCCGTTCTCGGCGAGGATGCTGATGAGCGCGTCGCTGACCCGGGCGAGTACGTTGATTCGTCCTGTCGCGTCCCAGACGTAACGGTCGCCGATCCCCGCCTCGCTGAAGGCCGCCATACATCGCTGGATGAACCGCTCGTACCCCAGAAACAGGTCATCCACAAACCGGAAGGCAGACACCCCGTACCTGCCGTGGAGCCCGTCCATCTCCTCAATGATGTTCTCCGGAGTCCGGGTGCGGATGCTGACGTCAGGATTCGCACTGACAGCAGCACCACAAAAGGAGCAGTCGTAGGGGCAGCCGCGAGCGCCTACCATCGCGGCCTCCAAGGGGCCGTCCGCCGGTTGGTAAGGGTCCGCCGCGAAGAAGTGACGGTCGACGAAAGGAAGAGCGTCGATATCGGGCGCCAGGTGGAAGCCGGTGCCCGGCATCCCGCCGCTGACCGGCCGGTTGAGGATCGGGTCGTGCCACATCACACCGGGTAGCTGTCCCCTGTTGCGGCGATCATGAAGCAGCTCGACAACCCTGCTTTCCCCTTCCCCGAGGACAAGAGCCTGAAGGTGGCGGAAGCGTTTGTCAGCGAGGATCGGTCCGGGCATGGCCTTCGCCTGGTGGCCGCCGACCATGACATTGATCTCCTCCGCGAGACCAGCGGCGATCTGCGCACTCAGCTCATAGGTGGGCGCCAGCAGATTGAAGCCGACCCACCGGGGCGCGGTGTCGTTCACAAGCTTTTGGATCTGATCGACGCCCAGACCGAATGCCTCGCCATCCAGCACGCCGACGTTGAACCCTGCAGCGGCAGCGGAGGTCGCGATGTAGCCCATGCCGAGCACGGGCAGGGTGAAGTCGTTGACGCGGGGCCGGAGACGGTAGTCGCGCAGGGGTGCGTTCACCAGGAGTAGATCGAGTGACCGTTCCTGGTCTGCGCCGAGGATGAACGGGCTACAGGGCGGCTCCTTGGCGGACTCCCCAGGCGAGTGTGAGGAGCGTGCAGGTCCCGAGGTGGTCACCGGTTACCTGCTGCCAGCTGCGGTGGAACGCCGGTTCGTCGGACGGCCATGGGTGTTCTGGTGCGGCCTGGCGTGCCCAGGTCCGGACGGCGAGGTCGCCATAGGGGTAGAGCGACCAGTCGTTGCTCCAGTCCGCAACCGCGGCCCCGGCGCTCCATGGTCCGATACCACCGATCGTCTGGAGTTCCTTGACGAGGACGGCCGGCGCGAGTTCGAGCCAGGTGGTACCGCAGTCCAGAAAGGCTGCGGCAGCGAGGCGCAGTGGTCGCTTTTTGAAGGCCATACCGCTCTCGGTGAAGTCTTCATCACTCAGAGCTAGCACACGATCAGGTGATGGAAAAGCATGAATGTCGGTGTCGGCGGATAGCGCGATGCGGGAGCCGAACGACCGGGAGAATTCGCGATACAACTTCCTGGCCTGGCTGGCCCGGATTACTTGCCGCACGATGGCCGTCGCCACGGCGTCCCAGAGGCTGGGGTTAGGCAGGCGGGCGACCACACCCAATGTCCTGAGTGGGGCGGCCAGGGGTGACGGTCGACGCAGAGCCGCAGGCGACGTGTACACGCTTGGGCTGGGTGGCGTCGTCGCGCCGGCCAATGGGCTCAACGTGAGCCGCGTGTCGATGATCGTCGCCAACCAGGCGCTGCCTTGGTCGTCGGCCACTAGGCGGCGGTGACCATGGAGAGTTGGATGCCAGGACGGATGATCGGTCATGACGAAGTCGAAGTGCACGAGGGCCTCCGAAGATCATGAATGCGGACCCGGTGATTATCACCCGGATAACGACTCATTCACCGGTTCGACTCCCAGCGACATTTCGGCGAGATCACCTTGCCGGAGGCCCAGCCTGCGCCCGTCGCCTGCCCAGCAAACGCGGAACCTAGCGGGCGCTGGTGGTGTTGACCTCGTCCTGCACCAGTTCGATGAGGTCCACGATCTTGGCGGCTACCCGCTCGCCGAACGGGGTGAGGCTGTATTCGACGTGCGGCGGGATGGTGGCCTGTACGTCCCGGTGGACCAGGCCGTCGCGTTCCAGCCCCTGAAGGGTCTGGGAGAGCATTTTCTCGCTGACCCCGTCGACCCGGCGACGCAACGCGTTGAAGCGGTAGGCGCCCTCGTGCAGGGCGGCCAGGGCGAGCATGCCCCACTTGCCGGCGAGGTTCTCCACGATGCGCCGGGACGAGCAGTCGCGTGCGAAGACGTCGGCGACCAAGGCGTCGTAGCCGTCGTACCCGTCGTCGGCTGCTGTGGGGGTGGCCATGGCACTACGGTAGCCGCCACGGGGGCACTGCGGGTGGTGACAGCGCTCACCAATCCCTTGGCACTGTCGAAAAGTTAGTACATGCTTCTGGGTGGGTAGTGGGACCGTCGAGTCAACCAAGGAGCAATCATGATCGCCGTTACCGGGGCTACCGGACATCTCGGCCAACTCGTCATCGACGAGCTGATCACGCGGGGCGTCCCCGCCGGTGAGATCGTCGCGGCCGTACGGAGCCCGGAGAAGGCGGCCGGTCTCGCCGAGCGCGGTGTGCAGGTTCGGCGCGCCGACTACAACGAACCGGAGAGCCTCGCCGCCGCGCTCGCCGGCGCCGAAAAGGTGCTCCTCATCTCCGGCAGCGAGGTCGGGCAGCGGGTGCCCCAGCACCGCAACGTCATCGAGGCGGCCAAGGCGGCCGGCGTACGGCTGCTGGCGTACACCGGCATCCTGAACGCCGACGTCACCGAGACCCGGCTGGCGGACGAGCACAAGGCGACTGAGGCGATCATCCGTGAGTCGGGTGTGCCGTTCGCCTTCCTGCGCAACGCCTTCTACTTCGAGGTCTACTCGGCCAACTTCCCGGCGGCTCTGGAGCACGGTGCGCTGGTCGACGCCGTCGGCGACGCCCAGCTCTCGGTCGCGACCCGGTCCGACTTCGCCGCCGCCGCGGCGGTCGTGCTCACCACCGAGGGGCACGAGAACAAGGTGTACGAGTTGGGTGGCGAGCCCGCCTTCACGATGGCCGAACTCGCCGCGGAGCTGACCCGGCAGAGCGGCCGGACCGTGGTCTACAACAACCTGACCGTGCCCGAGTACGCGGGCTTCCTGGCCAGTGTCGGTCTGCCGCAGGTGATCGCGGACATCTTCGCGGACGCGAGTGGCGGCGCGTCGCGCGGCGACGGGTTCACCAACAGTGGTGACCTGTCGCGCCTGCTGGGTCGCCCCACCACCCCGCTTGCCGACGCTGTCGCCGCCGCGCTCAAGGACCTTGGCTGACGGCACAACACCGCGCACCTGGGCGCCTCCGGTCTTCGGGCCGGAGGCGCCCAGGTGTCGTCTCCGTTCGGCCGCGAGAGTCGGGTCCGCAGCCCGCTAAATGACATGCAAAGTACCCGTGACGTTACGAGCTTGTTTCCGACATGAACGTTGGGTTACAGGTACTTCTGCATGATCCTTAACGCTCCTACGTTTCGGGCCACCGTCACCAGTCTGTGGCGGCCGTCACCCGAACGCGGAGGACAACGACGTGCGACAACCGAAAGCGCAATGGTCCGGACGAACCAGGCGCGGGGTCAGCATGCTGGCCACCGCGACACTGGTCGCGGCCGGCCTGACGAGCCTGGCAGGGAGCGCCACCGCCGCCCCGGCGGCCACCAGCGGACCGACCGCCCGCTACCTCGTCCAACTCGACGGCGAACCGCTCGCCACCTACACCGGCGGCGTCGCCGGGATCGCGGCCACCAAGCCGACCCAGGGCGGCAAGCTCAACCGGAACTCCGGCAGCGCCAAGGCGTACCGGGATCACCTGCGCCAGGAGCGCGACGCCGTACTGAAGGGTGTCGGTCTCTCGACCGGCAAGCCCACGGTCACGCTGGAGACCGCGTTCAACGGCTTCGCCGTGGAGCTGACCGGGCCGCAGGTCGCCCGGCTGCGCGCCACCCGAGGCGTGCGGGCGGTGTACGAGAACCGGAAGGTGCACGCCACCACCTCGCACACCCCGGACTACCTCGGCCTGACCGGCCAGGGCGGGGCATGGCAGCAGCAGTTCGGCGACGTCGCCCACGCGGGCGAGGGCACCATCGTCGGCGTCATCGACAGCGGCTTCTGGCCGGAGAGCGCGAGCTTCGCGCCGCTGCCCACGCCTCGGCCGGACCAGGCGATCATCGACGCCAAGTGGAAGGGCACCTGCGACGTCGGCATCGAGGCGCCGGTGAGCTGCAACAACAAGGTGATCGGTGCCCGCTGGTACAACGACAGCGGGATCGCCGACCTCTACCCCGACGACTTCTCCTCGCCCCGTGACCGCAACGGCCACGGCACCCACACGGCGAGCACCGCCGCCGGCAACCACGACGTGTCGGCGGTCTCGGCCGGCCAGGACCTCGGCAGGATCTCCGGCATGGCGCCGGCTGCCCGGATCTCGGTCTACAAGGCCCTGTACGACGACGGCGCCGGCTCGGCGAACGGCGCCGAGATCGACATCGTGCACGCCATCGACGACGCGGTCGCGGACGGCGTCGACGTGATCAACTACTCGATCGGTGACGACAGCGAGCGGTTCGGCGCGATCGACGCGGCGTTCCTCAACGCCGCCGCCGCCGGGGTATTCGTCGCCGCCGCCGCCGGCAACGCCGGTCCGACGGCCGGCACGGTGGACAACTCGACCCCGTGGGTCACCACGGTCGCCGCCAGCACCACCGACCGGCAGAACTCCCGCAAGCTCACCCTCGGCAACGGCACCGTGATCACCGGGGCGGGCCTGGGTGAGACCGGTGTCGGGTCGGCACCGCTGGTCTTCTCCCGGGTCAGCGGACCCAACCCCGAGGACACGTACAACGCCGAACTCTGCGCCGACGACTCGCTCGACCCGGCCAAGGTCAAGGGCGCCATCGTGCTCTGCATGCGCGGCGAGGTGCCGCGTACGGACAAGAGCATCGAGGTGGCCCGTGCCGGCGGTATCGGCATGGTGCTCTACAACGACACGCTGAACTCCCTCAACGCCGACGTGCAGACAGTGCCGACGGTGCACGTCAACGAGGTCGACCTCGCCACGATCAGCGCGTACGTCGCCGCCGGCAACGCCACGGCGACCATCTCGCCCTCCACCCTGGAGACGGTCGAAGGTCCCGGTGTCGCCGCGTTCTCCTCGGCGGGCCCGTCGAACATGAACGCCGGTGACCTGCTCAAGCCGGACATCAGCGCCCCCGGACAGGACATCGCCGCGGCGTTCTCCCCGGCCGGCGGCGGCAACAACTTCGCCCTGGAATCGGGTACGTCGATGGCCGCGCCGCACATCGCCGGCATCGCCGCCCTGCTGCTCGCCAAGCACCCCGACTGGTCGCCGGCGACGGTCCGCTCCGCGCTGATGACCAGCGCGGTCGACACCACCGACAAGGGCAACCCGATCAAGATCGGCACGTACGACGCCACCCCGCTCAACTACGGCGCCGGCCAGGTGCGCCCGGGTAGTGCCTTCGATCCGGGCCTGGTCTTCGACTCCGGTGTGAAGGACTGGATACGCTACCTCTGCGGCGTCGCCGCCCGTGGCACCGAGTACGTGGAGATGGAGGGCTGCGAGACCGTCGGCACGATCGACACCGCCCAGCTCAACTACCCCTCGATCTCGATGGGGCGGATGGTCGGCAAGCAGACGGTCATCCGTACGGTCACCAACGTCAGTGACGAGAACAGCACCTACACCTCCTCGGTGCAGGCGCCTCCGGGCTACTCGGTGAAGGTCACCCCGGCCAAGATCCACATTCGCCCTGGCAAGACCGAGAGCTTCAAGGTCGAGATCACCAACACCGGTGGCGCGTTCGACGCCTGGGTCGACGGCGCGCTGACCTGGAGTGACCAGTACCAGCACAACGTGCGGATCCCGCTGGTCGTACACAACTCGGGCCTGGTCACCGCCGACTCGATCACCGGCACCGGCACCTCCGGCGACGCCAAGATCGCCGCCGAGGTCGGCTACAAGGGTCAGCTCGTCTCCCAGCTCAGCGGCCTGACCGCGGGCACCGGCAACACGATCACCCTGGACGGCAACAGCCCCGCCTGGGACTGGAGCTCCTCCAACAACCTGCCGGTGCCGCTGCCCCCGTCGATCCACAAGAGCACCGTGCACGTGCCGGCCGGCACCATCAACCCGCACGTACGGGTGACGTCGAAGTTGCCCGCCTGCTCGGCCATCGACTGGGACGACGAAGAGGGCGTCATGCCCTGTGTGGAGTTCAGCGTCGACGTCTACGACACCGCCGGCACATTCGTCACCGCCACCGCCAGCGGTCGCGCCGGCGCCACGGTGACGCTGCCGGAAGGCGCCGGGGACTACATCCTCGTCGTCGAGCAGAACTTCGTCGAGAACCTGCCCGCCGGACAGGAGACGAACACGTACACCGTCACCACCTACCTGCCGGGCGCGTCGGGCGCCTCCACCGGCAAGCTCACCATCGACCCGAAGCAGCGCAGCGTGCAGGCGGGTGCCACGGCGAACCTGACCCTGCGTTGGTCGGGGCTCGTCCCGGGACAGCGCTACGTCGGATTCGTGACGTTCCGCAACGGCGACGGGCCGCTCAAGACCGTGCCGATCACGATCCAGTCCTGACGGTGCCATTGATCCGGCGGGCCGGGGCGTGACTCAGGTCACCCCCGGTCCGCCGGCCGGCCGTCGCCGTCCAAAGGGGTGATGTGCTCGCCCCACGGTGACGGACAGCGGTGAGGACAAGGCGCGGGGCGGCGGGGCTACATCCCCGATCCGCCCCGCACGGCTGCGCGGACCCGTCGAATTCGTCGGACGGTCGGCGGAGCTGACCCTGCTACGCCGACTCGTCGAATTCCCGCCGTGCCTGGTCCTGCTGGAGGGTGAACCCGGCATCGGCAAGAGCCGCCTGGTCGCCGAACTCCTCGCCGACCTGCCCGGACGCCGCCTCGTCGGCGAGTGCGACGACATACCCGAACCCTTCCCCCTCGGCGTGCTGCTCGACGCCGTACGGGCCAACGCCGACCAACTCGGCCCGCTCAACCCGGTCGCCGGTGCCCTCGCGCCGCTCCTGCCCGAACTGGCCGACGTCCTCCCCGCCGCACCCGCACCGCTGGGCGACCCGGCAGCCGAGCGGCACCGGCTGCTCCGGGCCCTCGCTGCGGTGCTGACCGCGCTGACCCCCGCCGTACTGGTGCTGGAGGACCTGCACTGGGCCGACCCGGCAACCTGCGAATTCCTCGGCTACCTCAGCAACCATCCGGTGGCCGACCTGGCCGTACTGGTGACCGCCCGTACCCCGGCACCCGGTGGCAGCACGCCGATCCACGACACCCTCGCGCGTACCCCGCCGTGGGCGGTCACCCGCGTCCCACTCGGCCCGCTCGACGCCGACGACGTACGCCGGCTCGCCGCCAGTACGCTGCGGCTCGACGATCCGCCACAGCGGTTGACCACCACCCTGTTCGACCGGACGGCCGGCATCCCGTTCGTGGTCGAGGAAGTGCTCCGTACGCTCGCCGAGCGGGGCGGTGACCCACTGGCCGACGACAGCGTCCCGTTCGTGCTGCGGGACGTACTGCTCTGGCGGCTGCGCCCACTCGACGAGGCCACCCGCGAAGTGCTCGGCGCCGCCGCCGCCCTGGGGATGGCACCGGACCGGCGCATCCTCGCCTCAGTCCTCGGACAGAACCGGGCGGCGGTCGACACCGCGCTGGCCACCGCACACCAGGCCGGGCTGCTGCACGACGCCGGGGACGGCAGACGATTCCGGCACGACCTGGCCCGGCAGGTCGTCTACGACCTGGTTCCCAAGGAGACCCGGGAGTGGATGCACCTGCGCATCGCACGGGTGCTGGAACAGGAACTGCCCCGGCCGGTCGCCCAACTGGCGCACCACTACCGGCTGGCCGGCAGCGGCGCCGACTTCGTCCGCAACGCCGAAGCCGCCGCCGACCTCGCCACCGAACGCGGCGACGACGCGACCGCCGCCGGCTTCCTGCTCCAGACCATGGACGTGGCCGAGCTACCCCGACCCGTACGCGCCCGGCTCGCCGCCAAGCTCGGTCGGTCAGCCATCGACGGGCTCAGCCAGGCGGCGGCGATCCCGGTGCTGGAGCGGCTCCTGGCGGACCGGCGGCTGCCACCCGGAGCCCGGGGCGAACTGGGTCTGGTGCTCGGGCGGATGCTCCGTCAGCAGGGCGAGGCGCTGCGCGGGTACGCCGAAATCGAGCGCGCTGTGCCGTACCTTCGGGCACCCCGCCGCCGGGCCCCGGCCCTCGCGGTGCTGGCGGCCCCGGACACGGTCGTCGGCCGGCACGTCGACCACCACCTGGCCCAGTGTGTGGAGGCGGAAGCCGCCGCGGCGGCCAGCGGTGACCCGGCCGCCGACCTCGCCGTTCGCATCGCCCGAGCCTCACTGCTGCTGGAACTCGGCGATCCGGCCGCCTGGGCGGTCATCGCGGAGCTGCGCGCCGGCGCGGCGCTGGCCGAACGCCCCCGGGAACACGCGCGTGCCTGCCTGAACTGGGCGCAGGGCGCGATGCACGCCGGGCACCTGGAACAGGCCGCCGCGCTCCTCGCGAGCGGCCGGGAACTGGTCGAGGAGACCGGGTACGAGCGGTTGACCGCCCTGGTGGAGGCGACCGAACTGTCGCTGGACCGAGCTGCGGGGCGGTTCGACGGGCTGGCCGAGCGGCTCACCCGGTTGGTTGCCGCCACGGAGCGGATGCCGGTCACCCTGCTCGACGCACGCGTCGAACTGGCAACCGTGCTGGCACGTACGGCGACCGGCGGCGCGGTGGAGCCGGCCGAGCGGGCGCTGCGGGAGGTGATCGCCGACGCCCGGCGGGTCGGTGCGATCTGGCCGCTGGTGCAGGCGCTCTCGGCGTTGGCCCGGTTGACCCTCCCGGGCCAACCGGACGAGGCCGTCCGGCACGCGACCGATGCCCTGACGCTGGTGCGGGGCAAGGGAATCTGGGCATGGGCCGCCGATGCGGTTCTGGTGCTGGCCGAGGCGGCCGTGGCGGCGGGCGAACCGGCGCGGGCCACGGCGGCGGTGGGGGAGCTGGCGGCCGGCATCGAGGGCCGGGACGCACCCGTCGCCGTGGCCGTGCTGCGCCGGTGCCAGGAACTGGTCCCCGGCTGAAGCGGGACCTGCCCCCGGCGACCCGACGCGTGGAGCGTGCCCGAGCCGGGTTACTACAGCTCACCGCCGTACGTGGCCTGGTAGATCAGCCGTCCCAGCCGCTGGTGCAGGTGGTGGGCCTGTTGCAGGGAGAGCATGACCTGACCCCAGCCGTACCCGTCCGCGGTGGCGTCGGGCTGGTGCAGGTGGACCAGGACGCTCGGCTGGGACACGTCGTCCTCGTCCACGGTGGACATGTTCGTGAAGGAGACGCGCCCGTCGGCGTCGGCGCCCCACTCGCCGACCTCGATGCCGTAGCCGGCGCTGTACTCCGCCCAACGCTCTTCCCAACGCTGCTGCTCGACCTCCCGCCAGCGGATGTCCTCGCTGGACGTACCCGCGCCGGAGGTACCCGTGTCCGTTTCAGCACTCATCGTCGCTCCTTGCCGCTTTCCTGCGAGCCGGGAACGTACCAACCGCCGCGACGACGCGCCTGCCCGCCGCTCGGTTGACTGTCCGTGTTCGACCTCACAGCCGATGCCGCGCATGCCCGGTCCGTACCGGCTCCGGATCTACCCTTCCGAGGGGCAATTTGTTCGGCTTCGGGGGGAAGCGGGCGCCGCACGACCGGCCGCGCAGGCGGGGCGGCGGGGCGTACGTGCCGGTTTTCCGGCGAGCTGCCCGACAGGCGGGGGAGGGGGCACGAGCATGGCTGCTGACCAGGGACTTCGGCTCGCGGTGCTGGGTCCGGTACGGGCCTGGCGGAACGGACGGGAGATAGACCTCGGATCGCCGCAACAGCGGGCGGTGCTGGCGATCCTGCTGCTGAGCGACGGCGTGCAGGTCTCGCCCGAAACTCTGGTCGACGGTGTGTGGGGAGACGACCCGCCGCGTACGGCAGTCGGGACCGTACGAACCTACGTCTACCGACTCCGCAAGGTGCTGGGCGGCGACGGGTCACCCCTGGCCATCGAATCGGTCGCCGGCGGTTATGTCGTACGCGTCCCGCCCGAGGTCCTCGACCTCGGCATGTTCCGCCACCGGGCGTCGCAGGCCCGGGAGGCCCGACGCGCCGGTGACCTGGCGCGGGCGGCGACCGAACTGCGCGACGCCCTCAACCTGTGGCAGGGCACACCACTGGCGGGTGTCAACGGGTCCTTTGCCGACGCGCGCCGCACCGGCCTGCGGTCGCTGCGGCTCGCCGCGATCGAGGGGCGGTTCGACCTCGACATCCAACTCGGTTGCCACCACCAGGCGGCACTTGAGTTGACCGAGCTGGTCGCGGAGCACCCGCTTCGCGAGCGGCTGCGCGAACTGCTCATGCTGGCGCTGTACCGGTCGGGTCAGCAGGCCGAGGCGATCGACGTCTACCAGGACGCCCGTCGTCTGTTCGCCGAGGAGTTGGGCATCGACCCGGGGCCGGCACTGCAGGACCTCTACCGGCGGATTCTCGTCGCGGACCGGGAGTTGGACGCCGTGCCGGCCGGCGTGCCAGAGTCGAACCGGCCGATCTTCGCGCCGTCCCAGCTTCCGCCGGACCTGCCGGACTTCATCGGACGCGCCGACCTCCTGGCCTGCGCCGCCCACCTGTTGACCCGCCCCGACGCGAGCACGGTGCTCGGCATCGACGGGCTGGCCGGGGTGGGCAAGACCGTCTTCGCCGTCCATCTGGCGCACGCGGTGCGAAACTCCTTCCCTGACGGGCAGGTCTACGTCGACCTCACCGACGAGGGCGGCCAGCCGGTCGGTCCGGGTTCGGTGCTGGAATTCCTGCTTCAGGCGTTCGGCGTCCCGCCCCGCGAACTGCCGGAGAGCGTCGGTCAGCGGTCGGCCCTCTGGTGGAGCCTGCTTCGCGGCCGGCGGGCACTCGTCATCCTGGACGACGCACGGCACAGTGCGCAGGTTCGTGAGCTGCTGGCGATGTCGCCCGGCTGCGCCATGGTCGTCATCGGTCAGCGTCGACTTGTCGACCTGCCCGTCTCACACTGGCTGAGGCTGGAGGTGCTGGAGCCGGACGAGGCGTTGGCTCTCTTCGAGCGGGTCGCCGGCACCGACCGGGTGCGCGACGACCTCGACATGGTGACCCGGCTGACGGGAAAGTTCTCGTACCTGCCGCTGCCGGTGCGGATGGCCGCCGCGCGGCTCGCGAGCAGACCCCGGGGCAGCCTGGCGGTCATCGAGCACTACCTGTATGTGGACAAGTACATCAACGGTGATCCGGATCATGTGGTGTTCGAGGACTGCCGGATCGCCGCCGCCCCGGTCGAGCGGGCGTACCGGCGGCTGGACGACACGCAGGCCCGCGCCTTCCGGCTGTTGGCTCTGGTCGATGCCCCGGACGTGTCGATCAGGTCGGCGGCGGCGACCCTCGACGTCGAGCCGGACATCGCGGTGACGGTCCTTGAGTCCCTCGCCGACCTGCACCTGATCGAGCCGGACGGCGCACGTCGCTACCACTACCTCGGCCTGATCCGACCCTGGGCACGACGGCAGGCGTTCTACCAGGACGGCACCGCCGCGTGTGACGCGGCAATCGCCAGATATGTCGGCTTTATGCTCGCCAGTGCGTCCAACGCCCTGACCATGGTCGGTGCGGCGGCGTCCGGGATGCGGGTGCGCGACGGCGCCGGCCTCACCTTCCACGACCGGGAGGCCGCCGGAACGTGGCTGTCGGAGCGCCGCCGGCACCTGCTCACCGGGATCGACCAGGGCGAGGCGAACCCGACCGTGGCGCGGGCGCTGCACCGGGAACTGGCGATGGTCGCCCAGGCCATCCGCACCGACCCGGCGGCGCTGCGGGCCGTCGCGTGACCTTCCGGTCAGGGCAGGGGCGGCCGACTGTGTCCACACGTCGTCCATCAGTCGTCGATCGCGCGGTGGTGGGATCGCCTCGTCGCCAGATTCTGATACGCGACGCGAAACGATCGACCTTGGAGCGACATGCCCACGCCATCTTCCCGGCCTGACGGGGTCCAGATTCAGCGCCACGAGGCGGACGAACTCGGTGCCGAGGTCACCGGCACCGTCTTCCTGCCCGGTGACGCCGGCTACGAGCAGGAGTGCGCCGCGTACAACCTCGCCTGCCCGCACCACCCGGCCCTGGTGGTGGGTGCGGTCAACGCCGCGGACGTGCAGGCGGCGGTACGGTTCGCGGCGCGGCGGGGCCTGCCCGTCGCCGTCATGGCCACCGGCCACGGAACCCCCATGACCTCGGACGGGGCGGTGCTGATCGCCACCCGCCGAATGGACACCGTCACCATCGACGAGGCGAACTGGGCTGCCCGGGTCGAGGCCGGCACCCGCTGGGAGCAGGTTGTCGCGGCAGCCGCGCCGTTCGGCCTGGCGCCCCTCAACGGTGCCTCCCCGACGGTCGGGGTGGTCGGCTACACGCTCGGCGGCGGCCTCGGCCCGTTGAGCCGCGCGTACGGGTACGCCTCCGACCGGGTGCGCGCCATCGACCTGGTCACCGCCGACGGCGAGCTGCGCCGGGTGACCCCGGAGAGCGAGCCGGACCTGTTCTGGGCACTGCGCGGCGGCAAGGGGAACTTCGGCGTCGTCACCGCCCTGGAGTTCGACCTCGTAGCGATGCCGTACTTCTACGGCGGTGGCCTCTTCTTCCCCGGCGAGTACGCCCCGCAGGTGCTGAACGCCTGGCGGGAGTGGGTCGCGACGGTTCCGGACGAGATGACCTCCTCGGTCGCGTTGCTCCGGCTGCCGCCCCTGCCCGAGGTGCCCGAGCCGCTGCGGGGACGGCTGAGCGTGCACGTGCGCATCGCGTACGCGGGCCCCGCCGCCGACGCGGAGCCGTTGGTCGAGCCACTGCGGGCGGTCGCCCCGGCCATCATCGACACGGTCGGCGAGATGCCATACGCGGCGGTCGGTTCGATCCACGCCGACCCGCCTGCGCCGATTCCCACCTATGACCGGTCCGTGCTGCTGCGGGACTTCCCGGCGGAGGCGGTCGACACCATCGTCGAGCTGGCTGGATTGAACGCCGACTGCCCGCTGGTGCTGGTCGAGATCCGGCACCTCGGCGGTGCCCTGGCGCGTCCCGGCGGCTCGCCGAGCGCGATCGACCACCACCAGCTTCCGTTCCTGTTCTACACCGTGGGCATCGCCGGCCCCGACCGGGCGGACGCGGTCGACGCGTACGCCGCGAAGCTGCTCCAGAACCTGGCCCCGTGGGACAGCGGACGTCGTTTCGTCAACTTCCTCACCGCCGCCGACGCCACCGTCGAGGGTGTCCGGGGCGCCTACGACCCCGCCACCTACGAGCGGCTGCGGGCGGTCAAGGCGAGCTACGACCCGGAGAACCTGTTCCGGGTGAACCAGAACATCGAGCCGCTGCCGAACGCCTGACGGTGACGCTGCGGGCCGGTTGAACAGAGCGAGCCCGTACCTCGACGTTGAGGTACGGGCTCGCTCTCGGCCCGGGAGGGGCCGTACGGGCGTCAGTGCGTGGGTGCCGGGGTGCTCGCCGCCTTCTCCTCGGCGGCGAGGCGTTCGGTGCCGCTCAGCGTGCTCAGCGGCTTCTCCTTGATGAACACCACGGCGACGAACGCCAGCAGCGCGATCGGCGCGCCGACC
This sequence comes from Micromonospora sp. NPDC050417, assembly GCF_044458865.1. Taxonomy (NCBI): domain Bacteria; kingdom Bacillati; phylum Actinomycetota; class Actinomycetes; order Micromonosporales; family Micromonosporaceae; genus Micromonospora; species Micromonospora sp. NPDC050417. The sequence goes on along the minus strand of NZ_JBITIH010000004.1, from coordinate 114,648 downwards.
AGGAACAGGTCGGCGGTGGCGGTGCCGTAGACGTCCTGCACGATCCGGAGCACCGGCTCGGGAAGGGTGCTCAGGTCGGGTACGGCGGCGGTGCCGCTGCCGCCGTCGGGCGCCGGGCCGAGCTTCTCGCTGAGCAGCGAGGTGACCCGGTTGGCCAGGACCGCGCCGAGGGCGCTCACCCCGATCGCACCACCCATGCTGCGGAAGAAGGTCAGCGCGGAGGTGGTCGCGCCGAGTTCGTTCGCCGGCACGTCGTTCTGGGCGGCGAGGACCAGGTTCTGCATCAGCATGCCGACGCCGATGCCGAGCACCGCCATGTAGATCGAGAGCACGAGCACGCTGGTACGGGCGTCGATGGTGCCGAGCAGGACCATGCCGGCGGTCATGATGGCGCCACCGGCCACCAGGTACATCTTCCACCGGCCGTACTTCGTGATGAGCTGGCCGGCGATGGTGGACGAGACCAGCAGACCGAAGATCATCGGCAGGCTCATCAGACCCGCCACGGTCGGCGACTTGCCGAGCGACACCTGGAAGTACTGCGACAGGAAGACGGTGCCGCCGAACATCGCCACACCGACCAGCACGCTTGCGACGGTGGCCAGCGAAACGGTGCGGTTGCGGAAGATGCCGAGCGGGATGATCGGTTCGGCCACCCGCGACTCGACCCAGATCGCCAGTGCCAGCAGCACCAGGCCACCACCGACCATCAGTGCGGTCCAGCCCGAACCCCAGGCGAACTTGTGCCCGGCCAGGGAGGACCAGACCAGCAGGGTGGAGACGCCCGAGATGATGAGCAGCGCGCCGAACCAGTCGATGCTGACCTTCCGACGTACGACCGGCAGGTGCAGCGTGCGCTGGAGCAGGAAGATCGAGAGCAGGGTGAACGGTACGCCGATCAGGAAGCACCAACGCCAGCCCAGCCACGAGGTGTCGACCAGTACGCCGCCGATCAGCGGCCCGGCGATGGTGGCGACTCCGAAGACGGCGCCGAAGATGCCGGAGTAGCGACCCAGTTCGCGGGGCGGGATCATCGCCGCCATGACGATCAGGGCGAGCGCGCTCATGCCGCCCGCGCCGATGCCCTGCACGATCCGGCTGACCAGCAGCACCTCGACGTTCGGGGTGAAGCCGGCGATCAACGAGCCGGCCACGAAGAGACCGAGCGAGAGCTGGATCAGCAGCTTCTTGCTGTAGAGGTCGGCCATCTTGCCCCAGAGCGGGACGGTGGCGGTCATCGCCAGCAGTTCGCTGGTGACGATCCAGGTGTAGACGGTCTGGCTGCCGTGCAGGTCGGCGATGATGCGTGGCAGCGCGTTCGCCACCACCGTCGAGGCGAGAATCGACACGAACATGCCGACCATCAGGCCGGAGAGTGCCTGGAGCACTTCCCGGTGGGACATGCGCCCGGAGCCGGCCTCGGGGTCGGCGTCGGTGTTGTCGGCTGGCGCGGCGGTTGTGGTCATCGACGCTTCCTCACTGTGGAACAGGGTTGGTGCGCCCCGGTGTGCGTACCGGTGCGGAACGTGTGGGTCAGGAGGCGGATCGGGGATCGGGCAGGCCGGCGGCGATCCCGGAGAACGCCTCGTCGACCAGGTCGGCGAGGGAGAGCGTGCCGGCGCTGCGCGCCCAGCGCATCATCGCGACCCGGAACGCGGCGCCGGTGACGGCGACGACCAGGGCCGGGTAGCCCTGCTCTGGTTCGATGCCGAGCCGTGCGGCGAGGGCGTCGGTCATGGCCTGTTCGGTCTCGGTGCTGCTGGCGACCAGACGGGGGAGCAGCGCCGGGTTCCGATGGATGACCTCCATCCGGAGCAGCCACAGGGGGGCGTCGGCCTGCATCTCGTCGATGATCTCCGCGAGGGCGAGCCGGACCGCGTCCAGCGCGGGCACCTCCAGCGGTGCGGCGTGCAGCGCCGCCAGCACCCGGGCGATGTCGACCGCCTGGTCGCCGAGGAGCGCGTCGTCCTTGGACGAGAAGTAGTTGAAGAACGTACGCGTGGAGACGTCGACGGCCTCGCTGATCTCCTCGACGGTGACCTGGTCGAGTCCGCGTTCGGCGACCAGGCGCAGCGCGGCGGCGGCCAGGGCGTCCCTGGTCTGCCGCTTCTTGCGGTCCCGGCGCCCGGTGGCGGCGTCGTCGGAGGTGGTCACCAGGCGACGGTACGAACAAACTTGCAGGCCGCGCAAACTTTTATCGGACGAAGTGATACTCGCCACCTCTCCTCGTTCGGTTGTCGTGACCGCAGCTCAGAGCTATTGTCCTGGACATGTCTGGACAGGTTATCCGGCTCAAGCACCAGCGGATCGCCGACGAGCTGGCCCGGGACATCCGGGGCGGCCGGCTCGCCAACGGCGCCCAGCTCCCCGGCGAGCACGCGCTCGCCGCGCGCTTCGACGTGAGCCGGAACACGGTACGGCAGGCCCTGACCGAACTCGGCAAACGCGGGCTCATCTCCACCCACTCCGGAAAGGGCTCGTTCGTCACCTTCGACGGCCGTACGCTCGACGACCGGCTCGGCTGGGCCCGCGCCCTCGCCGAACAGGGGGTGCCGACGACCGTACGGGTGCTCCGCCTCGAACTGGTCCACGAACCCGAACTCGCCGCCCGTTTCGACCTATCCGCCACCGAGTACGTCGCCGTCGACCGGCTCCGGTCCCTCGCCGACGGCCCCGCCATCTCGATCGAACGCAGCCGCATCCCCGCCGTCGGAGAGCTGCGGAAACTGCCCGAACGCGGCCTCAGTGGCTCGCTCTACGCCGCCCTACGCGACGCCGGCCTGGTGCCGGACCGGGGCGAGGAGTGGGTCGAGCTGACCCGGGCCACCGACGACGACGCCGAACTGCTCGGCTGCGCCGCCGGCAAGCTCTGGCTGCACACCCGCCGACTCAGCCGCGACTCCCGGGGCGACCTGGTCGAACACGTCGAGAGCCTGCTCGACCCCGAGCGGTTCCGACTGCACCTGCGCTTCGGTGGGGAGTCGGCATGACCACCTCGACCACACCCGCCGTCGCGGCACGGGCGGTCGCCGCGCTGACTGGACTCGCCATCGGCGACGCACTCGGCATGCCCACCCAGTCCCTGCCCCGCGAGCGGATCAAGGAACGGTACGGCCGGCTCACCGGCTTCGAATCCGGACCGGCGGACCAGCCCATCGCCCCCGGCATGCCGGCCGGCTCCGTCACCGACGACACCGAACAGGCGGTCCTGCTCGGCCGGCTGCTGCTCGACGGCGGCGGCCGGATCGACGGGCACCGGCTCGCCGCCGAACTGCTCGCCTGGGAGGACGAGATGCGCCGCCGGGGCTCACTCGACCTGCTCGGCCCCTCCACCCGGGCCGCCGTCGCCGCTGTCGCCGCCGGCCGCCCGATCGAGGAAGCCGGCCGGTACGGCACCACCAACGGCGCCGCGATGCGGATCACCCCGGTCGGCATCGCCGTACCTCCGAAGGACCTGGACCGGCTCGTGGACCGGGTCGTCGAGGCAAGCTGGGTCACCCACAACACCGGGGTCGCGCTCGCCGGCGCGGCGGCCGTCGCCGCCGCCGTCAGCGCCGCCCTCGACGGCGCCGACCTCACCACCGCGACCGCGACCGCGATACGCGCGGCCGAACTCGCCGCCACCCGGGGAAACTGGATCGCCGCCGCCGACATCGGCGCCCGGATCGACTGGGCCACCCGCCTCGTCGCCGGCCAGCCGCCGGAACAGGCCGCCGAACTGATCTACCGCCTGGTCGGCACCAGCGTCGCCACCCAGGAATCGGTACCGGCCGCCTTCGCGGTCCTCGCCGTCCACCCGGACGACCCCTGGCGAGCCGTCCTGCTCGCCGCCTCTCTCGGCGGCGACTGCGACACCATCGCCGCCATCGTCGGAGCCATCGCCGGTGCCGCCCACGGTGCCGACGCCTGGCCACCCGCCGCGCTGCACACCATCGACGCGGTGAACCACCTTCCGTTGCACGAAATGGCGATCAACCTGCTCGCCCTCCGTCAGGACGCCGACCCCGGTCAGCACCCTGACGCCGGAGACCGCAGGGGAAAGGCAGGACAATGATGTCCGCGACCGAACTGGCCGGAACCGCTCCGGCCGAGGCCAACCGGATCGGAGCCATCGAAACCCGAGGCATCGAACCGGTACCCGCCGACGAACGTACGGGCGGACCACGCCAACTCTTCTGGGTGTGGTTCGCGGCCAACATCTCGATCCTGGGACTACCGCTCGGCGCGACCCTGGTCGCCCTGCGCGGCATGAACATCTGGCAGGCGCTGCTCGTCGCCGCGCTCGGCTCCTTCGGCTCCTTCGCGCTGGTCGGCCTGATCAGCGTCGCCGGCAAATGGGGCGGGGCACCGAGCATGACGCTCTCCCGGGCGGTCTTCGGCCCCCGGGGCAACCACGGGCCGACCGTCGTGTCGTGGCTGTCCCGGGTCGGCTGGGAGACGGTCAACACCACCACCGCCGCGTACGCGCTGCTGGCCCTGATCAGCATCATCTTCGGGGTTGGCGCCAACTCCGTACTGACCGTCGTCAGCCTGCTCGTCTTCGTCGCGCTGACCCTGGTCGTCTCCGGACTCGGACACGCCACCCTGGTCTGGATCCAGCAGTGGGCGACGTACCTCTTCGGTGCACTGAACATCCTCGTCGGCGCGTTTCTGATCACGAAGGTGAACTGGGACGCGGTGGCGCACGCCCCGGCCGCCCCGGTCAGCGTGGTCGTCGCCGGGATCGGCGTGATTGCCGCCGGCACCGGTATCGGCTGGGCGAACGCGGGCGCGGACATGGCCCGCTACCAGCACCGGCACGTACCGGGTCGGCGGATCGTGGCAGCCGCTTCGGTCGGTGCCGGGGTGCCGCTCTTCCTGCTCATCGGCCTCGGTGGGCTGCTCTCTGCCGGTGACGGCAGCCTCGCCTCGGCGAGCGACCCGGTCTCCGCGATCCAGGTGATGCTGCCGTCGTGGATGGCGGTGCCGTACCTGCTCGCCGCCTTCGGAGGGCTGCTGCTCTCCAACAACCTCTCCGTCTACTCGGCCGGACTGACGATGATCACGCTCGGCGTACGGGCCCGCCGGGTGGTGGCCGTCGGGCTGGACATCGTGCTGACCCTGGCCGGCGGCATCTACTTCATGCTGATCGCCGGGGACTTCTACGGACCGTTCATCACCTTCATCTCGCTGCTCGCCGTACCGATCACCGCCTGGGTCGCGGTCTTCCTCGCCGACATGCTCTTCCGCCGGCACTACGACCCGCGCGGGCTGATGGACACCGGCGCCACCGGCGTCTACTGGTACCGGGGCGGATTCCGCTGGTCCGCGGTGCTGCCCTGGGTCGCCGGCATCGTCGTCGGCCTGCTCTTCACCACCGCCTCCACCTCGCCGACCGACGTCTGGTTCAGCGGGCCGCTCGCGGACTCCTGGATGGGGACCAACGGACTCGGCTGGGTCGCCGCGTTTGTCGTGGCCGGCGGGCTCTACCTGCTCTTCGGCGCGACGACCGCCCGCCGGTCCGGCGTGATGTCCCGACCCGACCCGACCACCCTGCCCACCGCCCGCACCGACGGCGAACCCGCGGCGGTGCGGCCGTGACCGTGCCCGGCGCGGCAGTCACCGGTACGGCCGTGACCGTGCCGATTACGGCGGTTACCGGTACGGCCGCGACCGCGCCAACCGGCGCGGTTACCGAAGCCCCGGTGGTGCACCGGCAGGACGTGCCGGCCCGGCTGGTGCACACGGGCAACGTCGTCGTCGACGTGGTGATGTACCTGCCCCGGCTCCCCGAGAGCGGCGGTGACGTGCTCGCCTCGGAGAGCCGGATCACCGCCGGGGGCGGACTCAACGTGATGGTCGCCGCCGCACGCCAGGGACTGGCCGTCGCGTACGCGGGCAGGCACGGCACCGGACCCTTCGCCGACCTGGCCCGACGGCAGCTCGCCGAGGCCGGCATCGAGGTGATCCAGCCACCGTCGCCCGAGTTCGACACCGGGTTCAGCGTGGCGATGGTCGACCCCTCCGGGGAGCGGACCTTCGCCACCAGCCTCGGTGCGGAGGCCCGGCTCGCCCCGGCCGACCTCGTCCGGATCGTCACCCGTCCCGGCGACATCGTCTACGTCTCCGGTTACAGCCTGGCGTACCCGTCGAACGGTGCCGCGCTCGCCGAATGGCTCCCCACCCTCGGTCCGGAGGTCACCGTCATCGTCGACCCCGGCCCGCTGGTCGCCGAGATCCCGGCCCCGGTGCTGGCGGCGGCCCTGGCCCGCGCCGACTGGTGGAGTGGCAACGAGCGGGAGGCGCGACTGCTCACCGGCCACGCCGACCCGACCGCCGCGGCGACGGCACTCGCCACCCGGACCGGGCGGGCCGGGGTGCTGGTCCGGACCGGGCCGGACGGTGCCGTACTGGTGGTGGCCGGTGGGGACGGGCCGGTTGTCGTGCCGGCGTTCCCGGTGGAGGTGGTGGACACCAACGGTGCCGGGGACGCCCACGTCGGAGCCTTCGTGGCGGCGCTCGCCCGAGGGCTCGACCCGGTCGAGGCGGTACGCCGAGCGAACGCCGCCGCCGCATTCGCCGTCACCCGTAGGGGCGGCCCCCCCCCCCCCCCCCCCCCCCCCCCCCCCCCCCCCCCCCCCGGGGGGGGGGGGGCGGCGGGGGGGGGGGGGGGGCCCCCCCCTGTGGGTGTATACCTGCACCACGTAGGGGATGTCCCGTTTGGTCAGGCCGTGGCGGAAC
>NZ_JBITIH010000004.1:0-107918 GCF_044458865.1 Micromonospora sp. NPDC050417 | reverse complement strand
GGGGGGCGCGGCGGGCCCGGCCCCCGCGCCGGTCGTCGCGCGTGTGGGGGTTGTCGCCGCGGCGCCCGCGCGCCCTTCCGAGGCCGTCCACCGGGGGGGCCCCTCCTTTCACTTCAGGTGCGGTTGACGAGCTTGAGGAAGGCGGCGGGGTGGACGACGGGGATGCCGTACTTCCGGGCCTGCCGGGCCTTGCCGGAGAGGCTGTCCGGATCGGCGGCCACCAGCAGGGCGGTCTTCTTCGTCACCGACCGTCCGACCTGGTAACCGGCGCCGAACGCGCGTGCCTCCCAGACCTCACGGGCCTCGTCCATCTGACCGGTGAAGACCACGAGGTCACCGGCGGCGAGCGCGAAGCGTTGCGGTACGGGGGCCACCGCAGGTGCACCGGGTCCGGTGGAGAGCGCTTCGGCGATCGCCCCGTCGACCTCGTCGGAGGCCAGGTCGAGCAGGGATGCGACCTCGTGCAGGTCGCCCAGTTCCTCCGTGGTGACGATGCCGTCGTCGGCCGCCTCCGCCGCCAACGCGCGTAGGTACTGCCGGTGTAGGAGAACGACCTCACGGCGGGTGAGTTTCAGCGCGTTCGCGGTTTCGACCAGGGCGTCGGTCTCGGCCGCGGAGAGGTAGCGGTCGAGCAGCGCTTGGTCGAGCAGGGCAAGGTACGCGTCCGCCTGCGGCGGTTCGGGTACGCGCGGCAGCCGGTCGACGAGCCGGGCCAGGAAGTGGACCTGTCGGGCGGCGGCGGCACCGCGGGTGATCGCCGTCGCGGCAGTGGTGGGGGCAAACTCGGGCCACGCCTGTTTGCCCGCCAGCCGGATCGCGTCCTCCCAGGGTGGGGGCTGTCCCGCCGCGACGAGGTAGTACGCGAGTAGGCGGGCTGCCGCCAGCGCGTCGTCCAGGGCAGAGTGGGCTTGTTGCTGGGGGATCGCGGCGGCGAGACAGCAGTCGGCGAGGCTGCGGCTGGCCAGCGGGAGGAAGCGTGGCGCCAGCCGCATGGTGCAGAGCCCGTCCGTGTGGTGGATCGGCACCGTGGCGCCGAGGCGGGCGTACTCGGCGGTGACGAACCGGGCGTCGAAGGCGAGGTTGTGTGCGACCACGAGACGGTGCCGGAGGCGTTGCGCGATCTCCCCGGCGAGCTGCCGGAAGGTGGGTGCGTGTCGTACGTCGGCGGCCCGGATGGCGTGTATCCGCTGTGGACCAAGATCCCGCTCGGGGTTGACCAGGCTCGACCACTGGTCGGTGACTCGACCTCGTTCGTCCACATGCACCACGGCGATCTCACAGACCCGGTCGTGCATGGCCGGGTTGAGACCGGTGGTCTCCACGTCGATGACGGCGTACACCTGGCGCCACCTTCTCTGCTGTCGGGGCACAGGCAAGCCACACTATTGACGACAATCGGCGATCAGTACGGCCGAAGGTACCGCCCTGCCCGCTACGTGCAGTCGGCCGGTCGGGGCTGGAGCGGACCTACCGTCGGGGGCGGGATCTACAGTCGGCTGGCGAGCCAGGAGCTCCACTCCTGCATGACCCGCTGGGACTCGACGCCGAACCGGAGTACGGCGTAGGCGCCGAACTTGGGATGGGTGGTGTTGTCGTAGCCCTCGGCCCGCATCCAGTCGAGTTCCTCCTCGAAGGCGGCGAGCGTGGCGGCGGCCTGTTCGGCGAGGCCCTGGTAGAGGGCCGCCATCTGTTGTGGATCGGCGCTGTTCACCGCGTACGCCTTGAGCGCGACCTCGCTGCGGGGCGCGATGGTCGGTGGCTGGCGCCGTCCCGGCCGATGTCGCTGCTCACCTTTCAGGGGGGCGACCGGCTCAGCCGAGCCTGGAGCGGTACCAACGCCTCCTGGGACCGGGCGCTCGGCTGCGCCGACGAGCGGGTCAGGACCATCACCATGGAGGGCGGACCCACCCACGTTTACACCACCACCTGCCCCGGCGGCACCGAGCACGTCGTCTACGCGGTGGCCCGGATGGCGCACAGTTGGCCCGCTGACGCGAGCCAACTGATGTGGGAGTTCTTCAGCCGACACCCACTGCCGTGACGCCCGTTCAGTCCTTCATCTTCACGGTGACCGTGGCGGTGTCGGCAGGGACGGGTGCTACGACCTGTCCCGACGGGGCCGATAATGTGCCGGGAACCGTCGGTCGGAGAGTGGGGCGACGCATGGTCACGGGCTTGACGCTGCCGCCGTCGGTCGAGGCGGGGCGGGTGGTCGACGCGGTCCTCGCGGACCTGCGCGACGGGGCGCACCGAGGCGTGGTGGTCGACTCGCCGCCGGGTGCCGGCAAGTCGACCCTGGTGGTGCGGGCCGCCGTGGAACTCGCGTCGGCCGGCGCGCCGCTGATCGTCATTGCCCAGACCAACGAGCAGGTCGACGACCTGATCGACCGGCTGGCGGTGGCCGCGCCCGTGCTGCGGATCGGCCGGCTCTCGGCCACCGACTACGTGCCTTCGGAGCGGGTCTCGCGGCACGACAGCGTCCGGGTCGCGGCCAAGGTCGCGGAGCTGGGTGGTCCGGCCGTGATCATCGGTACGGCGGCCAAGTGGGCCATGGTCTCCGAAGGTTCCTGGCCCTGGGCGATCGTGGACGAGGCGTACCAGATGCGCTCCGACGCCCTGCTCCGGGTGGCTGCCCGGTTCGAGCGGGCGCTCTTTGTCGGCGACCCCGGTCAGCTCGACCCGTTCTCGACCGTGGACACGGTCCGCTGGACGGGTCTGACCTGGGATCCGATGCAGAGCGCCGTCGCGGTGCTGCTTCGGCACAATCCGGAGCTGCCGGTACACCGGCTGCCGGTCTCCTGGCGGTTGCCGGCCTCCGCGGCACCGGTGGTGGCGCAGGCGTTCTACCCGTTCACCGGTTTCCGGGCCGGTACGTCGGCCGGGGACCGGACGCTCGCGCTGACCGTGCCCGGACCGGGTGACCCGGTCGACGCGGCGTTGGAGTTGGCCGCCGCCAGCGGTTGGGCGCTGTACGAGCTACCCGCCCGGCACACCCCGCGCACGGACACCGAGGCTGCGGCGGCCTGTGCCGCGTTGGCCCGGCGGGTGCTCGAACGCGGGGCGGTGGCGGTTTCGGAGCGTTCCCCTGAGGGGGCGCCGGTCGACGCGTCCCGGATCGCGATCGGCGCCGCCCACCGGGACCAGGTCGCGGTGATCCGGTCGTTGCTCGGCCCGGCGGGGGAAGGGGTCACGGTGGACACCGCGAACCGGCTCCAGGGCCGCGAGTACGACCTGACCGTGGTGTTGCACCCGCTCTCCGGGCGGCGTGACGCGACCGCGTTCCACCTGGAGTCGGGGCGGCTCTGTGTGCTGACCTCCCGGCACCGGCACGCCTGCGTGGTGGTGGCCCGCGCCGGCATCGCCGACCTGCTCGACGCCCACCCCTCGACCGAGCCGGTGCACCTGAACGTGCCGGTGAAGTTTCCCGACGGCTGGGAGGCGAACCAGTCGATGATGTCGGTGCTGGAGGGTTCCCGCGCGTTGCGTCAGTAGCCGTTGACGACCTGGTTGAGCAGCGGTTCGCCGGCGACGTGCCGGCGCAGTTGGTCCCCGGCCAGCCGGTAGACGCGGGCCATCAGGCCGTGCACCATCGCGCCGACGTGTGGCGTGATCAGTACGTTCGGCAGCCCCCAGAGCGGGTCGTCGGCGGGGAGCGGTTCCGGTTCGGTGACGTCGAGTGCCGCCTGGATCCGGCCGGTGGCGAGTTCGGCGTAGAGCGCCTCCGGGTCGGCGACCGGGCCACGGGAGGCGTTGACGAGCAGGGCGCCGTCCGGCATCGCTGCCAGGAAACGGGCGTCGATCAGGCCCCGGGTCTGCTCGGTGAGCGGCACCAGCAGGATCACGATGTCCGCCTCGGGCAGCAGTCGCGGCAGTTCGGTGACCGCGTGGACGTTCTCCTCGGGGCGGGCGGTGCGGGCGGCCAGGGTCAGGGTCACGCCGAACGGGGCGAGCCGGGCGGCGACGGCGGTGCCGATCGAGCCGGCGCCGACGATCAGTACGCGCTTGCCGTACAGCTCGTCGGTCGGTGCGACCTCCCGGTGCGCCCACTCGTGCCGCTGCTGGGCGCGGACGAGGGCGGGGAACCGGCGAAGCTGGGCCAGGATCGCGCCGACCACCCATTCCGCCGTCGACGAGTCGTGCACGCTGCGTGCGTCGCAGAGGGTGACGGTCGGAGGCAGCACCCTGATCCACGCGTCCGCTCCCGCACTGGGTAGCTGGATCACCCGCAGGTCGTGCAGGCGGGGAAGGAGTGCGGCGTTGGATGGTTGGCCGATGAACGTCGGCAGCCAGAACTCGACCCCGCTCGGGTCGGACGGAAGTTGGGCCGCGTCGTCCGCGACCTCGACGGTGACGCTGGGCGGCAACTCGCCGAGCAGCGGTATGCCGGACTTATGAGGAATCCACGCCTTCACGTATTAAAACGATAGCTTTTCATGATTCCTCGATGGCTGTCGGACCCGGAAATCCGCAGGTCGGAAGCGTTTCGTCGATGGGGGGCCGGAGGGCGGCGATCATCGTCGTGACTGTTGTGCGGTGAATCATAAGCAACTTCTATAAGCCGATGATATATAACTGGGTCGTGGCGAACGGATCTTCGGACAGCGACCCCGACCTGCTCCGTACGGTGACCAGCTTCGACCGGGTGTTACGACTGCTGCGGCGGCTCACCACGCCGGACGGGCTCAGCCTCACCGCCGCCTCCACCCTCTACCGGCTGGACGAGTTCGGTGCGCACCGCCTCTCCGACCTGGCCGTGGCGGAAGGTGTCACCCAGCCCGGCATGACCCAACTCGTCTCCCGACTGCAACGCGACGGGCTCGCCGTACGCGGAGGAGACCCCGCCGACGGCCGGGTGGTCGTCGTCGAGATCACCGAGGCCGGCCGGGAACTGGTACGCGACCGACGCGCCGCCCGCGCCCGGATGCTCGCCGCACTCCTCGCCGACCTGTCGGCACCGGAGCGGGAAGCCGTGGTGACCTCGCTGCGGGTGCTCGACCGGCTCGCCGAACGAACAGCCGCACACTGAACGACGATCTCGACAAGGACATGTGATCCGATGGTTCTGAACGGGCGCGACAGCACCAGCCCCGGCATCGACCGGCGCGGTCCGGCCGGCGGCGCCGACAGCCCCCGCTACAAGTGGATCGCGCTGTCGAACACCACCCTCGGCATGCTGCTCGCCACGATCAACTCGTCGATCGTGCTGATCTCGCTACCGGCGATCTTCAACGGCGTGCACCTCAACCCGCTGGAGCCGGGGAACGTCAGCTACCTGCTCTGGATGCTGATGGGCTACATGCTGGTCACCGCCGTCCTGGTGGTGACCCTCGGCCGGCTCGGCGACATGTACGGGCGGGTCCGCATCTACAACGCCGGCTTCGCCATCTTCACCGTCACCTCGATCGTGCTCTCCCTCGACCCGCTCGACGGCGGGGGAGGAGCACTCTGGCTGATCGGCTGGCGGGTGCTCCAGGCCGTCGGCGGCTCGATGCTGATGGCGAACGCCGCCGCGATCGTCACCGACGTCTTCCCCGCGCGGCAACGCGGCACCGCGCTCGGCATCAACATCGTCGCCGGCATCGCCGGCTCGTTCATCGGACTGGTCCTCGGTGGACTGCTCTCCGAGTGGAACTGGCGCTCGGTGTTCTGGGTCAACGTACCGATCGGCCTGCTCGGCACCATCTGGGCGTACCGCTCGCTGCACGACACCGGCGTACGGGTCAGGGCAAGGATCGACTGGTGGGGCAACCTCACCTTCGCCGTCGGGCTGACCGCGCTGCTCGCCGGCATCACGTACGGCATCCAGCCCTACGGCGGACACACCATGGGCTGGACCAACCCGTGGGTGCTGACCGGACTGATCGGCGGCGCCGCCGTACTCGTGCTCTTCTGTGTGATCGAGTCCCGGGTGGCCGAGCCGATGTTCCCGCTGAAGCTGTTCCGGATCGCCGCCTTCGCCAGCGGCAACGCCGCCAGCCTGCTCGGTTCGATCGCCCGTGGCGGACTCCAGTTCATGCTGATCATCTGGTTGCAGGGCATCTGGCTACCGCTGCACGGCTACAACTACGAGCAGACCCCGCTCTGGGCCGGCATCTACCTGCTCCCACTCACCATCGGGTTCCTCGCCGCCGGGCCGCTCGCCGGCGCCCTCTCCGACCGGTACGGCGCCCGGCTCTTCGCCGCCGGCGGACTGGTCGTGATGGCCGCCTCCTTCGCCGGGTTGCTGCTCATCCCGAGCGACTTCAACTACTGGGTCTTCGCCGCGCTGGTCTTCCTCAACGGGCTCGGCGGTGGTCTCTTCGCCGCCCCGAACACCGCGCTGGTCATGTCGAGCGTGCCGGCCCGGCTGCGGGGTGCCGCCTCCGGTATGCGGGCGACCTTCCAGAACGCCGGCATGGTGCTCTCCATCGGTGTCTTCTTCTCGCTGATGGTGGCCGGGCTCGCCGGGTCGCTGCCGGGGACGCTCGACGCCGGGTTGACCGCGCAGGGCGTACCGGCCGCCGCCGCGCACACCGTCGCCGAACTGCCGCCGGTCGGTACGCTCTTCGCCGCGTTCCTGGGCTACAACCCGATCGAGCAACTGCTCGGCCCGCAGGTGCTCGGTGCCCTGCCGGCGGTGAACGCCGAGACGCTGACCGGTCGGGAGTTCTTCCCGCATCTGATCGCGGGACCGTTCCACCATGGACTCGGCGTCGTCTTCTGGCTCGCGATCGTGATGGCGCTGGTCGGTGCGGCGGCGTCGCTGTTCGCGCCGAAGACCCGCCCGTCCGGGCCGGGGGAGGACCTGGTCACCCGGGAGCCGGGCGGAGCCCCGACCGGCGGCCGATCCACGTGACACCGGTCATGATCGGCTCGCGCCGGACGTGGGGGCGGTAAGCTCGCTCCCGTGGCCGCCGTGACACTTACCCGCCCCCTGTGGTGGGTGGCGCGCCGGTCACTGCGGCTGCTCACCGGCCTGATCCTGATGGCCCTCCTGCTCGGCCTGAGCGCCGGCACCGGTGAGGTGGCACCCGCAACGCCATCGCTCGCCGCCGCGTCGGCCGCCGCCGCGACCACGCCGTCCACGGGTGACGCGACAACGACGGACCCGCGCGGGGTGGTCGCCGAACCACCGACAGGCACGAGGCCCGAGGCCGGTGCCGCCGAGACCGAAGTCGGCGAAGGCACCCAGGTCGTCGCGCCGGTGGAGGTCGACGGTGCCGTCGAACCCGCCCCGGTGGCGGCCGAACGGGCGACCCTCACCTCCGTCGAGCCGGACCCACGGTCGATCCGGCGAGTGCCCGCCGCCGCCCACGCGTCGAGCGGCTCCGGGCACGGCCTCCCCACCGGCCAGCGGGCCCCGCCGCTGCGCTGACACCCCGCCGGCGTCACGCCGGTGCGCGGGTGTTCCGTGGCGCACGCACGTTCCGCACCGCACCGCAGCCCCGGCCCGGGGTTCCGGACCGGGACGTCGGACATGCGTCCGCCTCCCCGGTCGGATCCCTGAACGTCATCGTTTATCGCCGAGGTGTGCTGGTTATGGAAAACCTCATGTACTTCTTCCTGCTCGACATCCCACGGGCCGCGATGATCTGGTCCGCCCTGATCGTGGTGGCACTCGCCGCGATGGCGGCCCTGATCGCCCGTCGACCCAGACCTGAAGCCGTCGACGCCGGCGACGTCCTGCGTGGCGCGCAGGGCGGTCGACTCCGGGCGGCGGTTGCCGGCCGGGCGCGGCTCACCGCCGAGGCGGAGGAGTTGGCCCGCTACGCCGAAGAGGTGGGGGTCGCGGCAACGCGGGCAGCCGAGACGGCGCGCCGACGCCGCGAGGAATGGCTCGCCTCGCAGGACGAGGTCGAGGAGGCGTGGAAGGCGTACGAGGCCGCTGACGCCGACGCGAGGCGGGTCGCCGCGACCACGTACCTGCCGGTGCCGCGTACGCCCCGTACCCCGGCCGAGTACGCCGACCGGGAGCGTTACCTGCACCGGGCGGCGTTGAGCGCCTGTGGCCGGCAGGAACTGTCGGTGTGGGAGCTGAGCAACGCGCTCGCGCACCGCAACGGGTGGGACCCGCGCCGGCACCCGGTGGAGCAGGAGGTTGTGCTGCGCCGGGCCGTACGCGATGGCCGACTCGCCGCCCAGCGTCGGGCGGCGGAACGGGAGCGGGCTGCCTGGCACACCGCCGAGGCGGCGGCCGTTGCCGCGCAGAGCCTGCGGGACGAGGCGTTCGCCGCCACCGAGCGGGCCCGTCAGGCGGCGCACCTGCTGCCCCCGGGCGGCGGTACGGGCAACGGACCGACCCGGGACGTGTCCCGCCGACCGCAGCAGGCCGCCCGGTGGCGCGCGGCACGCGCCGGCTGACCCCGGCCGGCTGGTGTGACCGGCCGACCGAACCCGGGACGGTGTCGTACCGCCCCGGGCGCTGATCGGCGTAGCCGGAGGTGGACGGGGTCAGTGCAGACCGAAGCAGGTGCCGCAGCCTCCGCCGGGCTCGCCGAGGTGGGGGTCGTCGGTCAGGATCACCGGCTTGGTCACCAGTGGGTCGTCGACCGGGATCGGCTCGGCGGTCATCTCCAGATCGTCGGTGAAGGTGAGGCGCAGGCAGGCGACCGGCGCGGCGATGTTCCGCATGAGACAGACCCCGAGCTGGCCGGGGATGGCCCGACCGATCGTCGTCGCGGTCACCGGCGTCGGACCGTCCGACCGGTACGGCCGCAGTTGACTGTCGAAGGCGTACGCCTGGTCCTGGTCGGTCCGGAACGAGACGATGGTGAAGCGGAACAGTGCTGAGTCGGGCCCACAGTTGGTGATCTCCGCAGGGACCGTGACCCGGCCGTAGGTGTCCAGCGCGGGCGCGCCGAAGTGCCCGGTGGCGCAGGTCGTGGCGAACCAGACCCGGGGGATGGGCGACCCTGTCGCGGTGGTGACCGGTCCTCCCGTCGTGCGCACCCCGACCGGCGGTTCGGTGGTGGTGGGTCCGGCGACCGCGGTGGTGGTAGCCACGACGACCAGGAGTGCCGTCGTGGCGAGGACTGCCAGCAGTGGGGAGAGGCGGACCGGCGATCGGTTCATGGGTCTCCTTGGACGGGCGCGGTCAGGGCGCCACGGGCGGAGGCGGGATCACGATCGCACCCCGATCCCGGGGATCGACGAAACAGGTGGCGCAGGCGCCGATCGGAGTGCCGAGCAGATGGACGCCGCCTGCCGTGCCGGCGAGCGTCCCCGTCACCTGTGCCTGCTGGGTCGGTGACGGGGAGGCGGTCCCGTCCGCCACCGCCGCCCCGGCGACGGCGGTGGCGGCGAGCAGCCCGGCCACGGCGGTGGCGAGCATGATCGGTGCAGGGCGGGCGGAGCGGTGTCTCATGCGTCTTCCTTCGCGGCTGGGCTGGCCTGGTCGGGTGGGTTCTTCGCAGTGGGAGCGGCGGTGCGGGTGGTCGGGATGGGGGCGGCGCCAGCGGCACCGAGGAGGAGAGCGAGTTGGAACCTGTTCTCCACGCCGAGCCGATCCATCAGCTCCCGCATGGTGTACGCCACCGTCCGTACGCTCAGTTTCAGCTCGTTGGCGGCGGACACGTCGGTGTGTCCGGCGGACAGGAGCGCGACGAGCGCCTGCTCTCGGGGCGTGAGTGTGATGGGCGGAACCCCCTGTCGGTGCGGATCGCGTCCCTGCGCCCACAACCGGTCGAAGAGTCCGCAGAGTGCCTGTACCGCCGGTGCGTCGTCGACCTCGACGACCCCGGCTTCGAAGTTCAGCGGGTCGGCCGGAAAAAGCGCGACGCGTCGGTCGAAGACCATGAGTTTGAGTGGAAGGTCCGGTAACTCCCGGTAGATGCCACTGGCGTTGCCCAACTGGGCCAGGTGGGCGGTCGACCGGTCGCCGTCGCCCGGCGGGCGGCCGACGATCCGCATCTGCACACCCCGTTCGACCAGGGCACGGTCAGTCGGCAACGCGGCAGCGGTCACCTCGGCGGTGAGCACCTCCTCGTTGTTGATGGCGAGATGTTCGTGTCGTTCGGCAGCGGCCAGGTGGACGATCCGGCGACGGGCCAGTGGGCGGCTGCCCCAGATCCGGGTCCGGGACGGCTCCAGCGTCGGCATCCGCAGGCCGTCGATCGCCGCGAAGTGCCGCCGCCAGCGGTCCCGGTCGGTGCTGGGTAGGGCCGGTCGACGTAACCGGCCCAGCACCTGCGGCAGCGGGCAGGGATCCCAGCGCCGGGAGGCCCTGGCCCTGCCTCGTACGGCCGGCGAACCGACCGGTTGGGCTGCCCGGAGCGCGGCCAGCTCGTCCAGGGCGGCGACCACCCGGGCCCGAGCGAGGCCGAGTTCCCGGCTCAGCTCGGTGTCCCTCCGACCGCCGAGCATGGTCAGCGCCCGGTAGACGAGGTCCGCGTCGGGCGACACCCCCCAGCGGGTAAGGCGCGGAATCGTCGCGGTGGCGTCGGACACCAGATCCTCCCGTTGACCTTTCACGAGCGGTGCCCCCCGCTCCCGCCCGTACACAGAACACCATCCGGTCAACCAGAGCGGAAGGGCCAGCAGGGCAGTTGCAGGATCATGCAACGGCCTGATCGGGAATGCTTGCCCAGTCGGCCCGGATTCCCGCATTGTCAGTGTGCCGATACACGGCCGAGAGCTACGGAAAACGGGGGGTAGCTCTCCCGTGACGGCAAGGAGCGGGTTCCCGGAGGACGGGTTGGGGCACACGGGGACGGGGCCCGGTCACGGTCACCGTCGGGTCATCAGCGCCGGGTCAGGCGACTGGTGACCCTACGGTGACCACCAGTCCGCTGCCGACGTACCCACCCCTGGCGCGGCGGCGACACCAGCGTCCTAGGCTGGGGTAATGCCCAGGAGCATCGCCACCAACACCCAGGTCGACCGTGACCGTCTGACCGAGTTCCTCGCCCCACGCCACCGTGCGATCCTGCTCACCAGCCGCGCCGACGGCCGCCCGCAGTCGTCCCCGGTGACCTGTGGTGTCGATCCGGCCGGCCGGATCGTCATCTCGACCTATCCCGAGCGCGCGAAGGTGGCCAACCTCCGCCGCGACCCACGCGTCTCGGTCTGCGTCCTCTCCGACGACTGGAACGGGCCCTGGGTCCAGGTCGACGGTACGGCCGAGGTGCTCGACCTGCCCGAGGCGTTGGAACCACTGGTGGAGTACTTCCGTTGCATCTCGGGGGAGCACCCGAACTGGGACGAGTACCGGCAGGCGATGGTGTCCCAGGGCAAGTCGCTGATCCGGGTGACCATCGAGAGCTGGGGGCCGCTCGCCACCGGTGGTTTTCCGGCCCGGCTCGCCGACGCCTGATCCCACCCCGGGCGGTTTGCCCGTTCCAGCCCGGCCCCGGCCGGGCTGGGGCAGCATACGGAAATGACCCGTATCGAGACCCCGTTCGGCTTCTCCTCCACCGCCGCCGAGGTGGCGGAGGGGATCGACCTGGCCGGTCGCCGGGTGGTCGTCACCGGCGGAGCGTCGGGGATCGGGGTGGAGACCGCCCGGGCGTTGGCGGGGATCGGCGCCGAGGTGACGCTCGCCGTACGCAACACCGACGCCGGGGCGCGTACCGCCATGGACATCACCGGCACCACCGGCAACAAGGAGGTCCACGTCGCCCCGCTGGACCTGGCCGACCGTTCGTCGATCGCCGCCTTCGTCGACAACTGGGCCGGTCCGCTGCACGTGCTGGTCAACAACGCCGGCATCATGGCCTCGCCCGAGCAGCGTACGACCGACGGGTGGGAGATGCAGTTCGCTACCAACCATCTCGGTCACTTCGCGCTCGCCTTGGGCCTCTACGACGCACTGGCGGAGGCCGGGGGCGCCCGGATCGTCGCGCTCAGTTCCAGTGCGCACATGCTCTCGCCGGTGATCTTCGACGACCTCCAGTTCTCCTTCCGTGCCTACGACCCCTGGCTGGCGTACGGGCAGTCCAAGTCCGCGAACATCCTGTTCGCGGTCGGCGTCTTCGCGCGCTGGGGTGACGCGGGCATCACGGCGAACGCGTTGAACCCGGGCGCGATCGAGACCAACCTCCAGCGTCACGTCGGTGGCACGTTGAGTACGCCTCCCGAACTGGTCAAGACGCCCGAGCAGGGGGCCGCGACCTCGGTCCTGCTGGCCACGTCACCGCTGCTCGACGGGATCGGTGGTCGCTACTTCGAGAACTGCCAGGAGGCGTCGGTGATCGAGCGGCGGGGCGACGATTTCAGCGGGGTCGCGCCGTTCGTTCTCGACCGGGCCAACGCCGACCGGCTCTGGGAGATCTCGCTGCGGCTGCTCGGCTGAGCGGGGCGTTCACTCTGGTGGGCCGGCGACGACCTGGAGTTGCAGGGGACGGTAGTCGGTGTGCGGGTCGGCGACGGTGAAGCCGGCCGAGTCGAGGATGGACCAGGCCGCCTGTCGCATGGCCTCGGCGATGGCACCGAAGTGGTGCAGCACCGGGTCGTCGGTTCGCTGTTCGGTGACGCTCTCCGCGACCGCGTTGCCAAGTCGTCGGTGTGGTCGCCAGAGGACGAAGACGCCGCCGGCCTCGTCGTCGCCGGGGTCGACGTCCACCGTCACACCGGCGAAGTAGTCGGGTTCGTTCTCGACCGCGACCGGCAGGCCGGCCTCGGCGAGCGTGTCCCGGACCCGAGCCGCGAGCCGCTTCCAGTCGTCGAGCACCTCGGACGACACGAGCGTGAACACGCCTTGCTCCTCCGGTGTCCGTTGGCGGCCGTACCACCGGCCCGTCCCTGATCAACTGCAACGACCCTAGCAACGCCGGGTGTCCGCGCAACCGTGCCGCCGTCGTGAGCTGCCAGGCTGTACTCATCGGCGGTCAGGACGGCGGTACGGCCGGAGCTTCGTAGCCGCACCGTCTCGCTCTGCCACTCGTCTTCGGGACACCGGCACGAATCCCCCGCACAAGTTGACGATCCTGTTCGGCTGCTCAGTTCCAGCCGCGTCTGATCATCCGCAGGAGTCGCTGCCGGATCGACAGGATCAGGCCCCTTCTGATCGGCCTGTCGTGTTCGCCCCGCGCGATGCGGGCGACAATGGCGTGTTTCCTTGCAACCCTTGCTTGGATAGCCGGATCATGGTGCGACGAAAATGAGTCGGACCGACCTCCGTCGGGTTCATTCCATTCGCGGAGGTCGTCGATCGCCTTGAGGATCTCCTTTCGGGCTTCGATCGAATTGGCCCTGCCGGCTGCACCGTGCAGCGCGGACGCCGCCTCGTCGACCCTTCCGCGAAAGGTGCTGATCACTTCGAGCGCGCCGAGACGCGAATCGTCACTGGACAGGTAGCCCACGTAGAGATCAAGTTCGCTCTCCACGAGATCCTGGCACAGGGTCGTGAGGTCGACCTCTTGTCCGCGCCACTGGATCTTCTCCGGACTTGCCCTCGCCCCGTTGCCAAATATCCCGAGCAACGCAAGCGCGCCCTGCGGGTGTGCGATTTCGTGGCGCGCGAGGCGTTTGACTATCGCGCGAATCGCATAGGGGGTCGCCTCGAATACATTTTCGTTCCAGGCCAGGTCATATGCCAACAACTCGTACGCATCAGAGCTGGCCTCCTCGTCCCCTGACCCGAGATCGTCAAGCAAGGACGGAATGTGGGCGGATCGGCCGATGAAACAGTTCAAATCCGACCAGACGACCTCGTGCATCCTGTACATCCTGCTCGTGGGAGAGGGGTGGAAGACCCTGCCGGCGGGAGAGTTTATGGGGTGTGGGCGGGACGGCTGTGCCGCCGCTGGGTGCGGTGGAGTGGTGGGACGAGCCAGACCGTCCCGGTGGCCCTCGTGTGCTCCAGGGCGACGGGATGATGGACGCGACCATGACCAGCGCCTCGCCCCTGCTCGGCATCATGCCGGCGGTGCGCTTCCTCCTCGTCTTCCAGCGCACCCTGACCCGCGGCGTGAGGGCCGGTGCGGTCAGGTGAAGTCTCGACCGATAGGACCGAGAATGAAGTTCAGTAACGGTTACTGGCGGATGCGCGACGGCGTACACCCGCTCTATCCGATGCAGGTACGCGACGTCGCGGTGGAGCCCACCGCGCTGACCGTGTACGCCCCCACGAAAAAGATCCTCGGCCGGGGCGACACCCTCAACCAGCCACTGATCACCGTACGGTGCAGTTCGCCGGCACCGCACGTGATCGCGGTCAAGGTGGCGCACCTGCTCGGCGAGCGTCCCCGCCGCCCCGAGTTCCGGCTCACCACCGACCCGGCGACCGAGGTGCGGATCGGCGACGACGCCGACCACGCCACCCTCACCTCCGGTGCGCTCACCGCCCGGTTCCACCGGGGCGACGACTGGCGCCTCGAATTCGTCGCCGGTGACCAGGTCCTGACCAGCAGCGGATACAGGAGCATGGCGGCGCTCGACACCGACGACGGCCCGTACGTCCGCGAGCAACTCCTGCTCGGCGTCGGCGAGACGGTGTACGGGCTCGGCGAGCGCTTCGGCCCGGTGGTGAAGAACGGGCAGACCGTCGACATCTGGCAGGAGGACGGCGGCACCAGCAGCGAGCACGCGTACAAGAACGTGCCGTTCTACCTGACCACCGCCGGGTACGGCGTCTTCGTCAACCACCCCGGCAACGTGTCGTTCGAGGTCGGCGCCGAGGCGGTGTCGAAGGTTTCGTTCAGCGTCGCCGGGCAGTCGATGGAGTACCTGGTCATCTACGGTCCCACTCCCCGGGAGATCCTGCGCAGGTACACCGCGCTCACCGGCCGTCCCGCGCTTCCGCCGGCCTGGTCGTTCGGCCTCTGGCTGAGCACCTCCTTCACCACCTCGTACGACGAGGAGACGGTGCACAGGTTCGTCGGCGCGATGGCCGACCGGGATCTGCCGCTGTCGGTCTTCCACTTCGACTGCTTCTGGATGCGCGAGTTCCACTGGTCCGACTTCGAGTGGGACCCGCAGGTCTTTCCGGACCCGGTCGGCATGCTCGGGCGGCTGCGCGAGCGCAACCTGCGGATCTGCGTCTGGATCAACCCGTACATCGCCCAGCGGTCGGCGCTCTTTGCCGAGGGCATGGCGCACGGCTACCTGGTCAGGACGGCGAACGGCGACGTCTGGCAGTGGGACCAGTGGCAGGCCGGGATGGCGCTGGTCGACTTCACCAACCCCGAAGCCCGGACCTGGTACGCCGAGAAGCTGCGCGGTCTGCTGGAGATGGGGGTGGACGCGTTCAAGACCGACTTCGGTGAGCGGATTCCGATCGACGTGGTCTGGCACGACGGCTCGGACCCGGAGCGGATGCACAACTACTACACCCAGATCTACAACCAGCTCGTCTTCGACCTGCTGCGGGAGCACCGGGGCGAGGGGGAGGCGGTGCTCTTCGCCCGTTCGGCGACCGCGGGTGGCCAGCAGTTTCCGGTGCACTGGGGTGGCGACAGCGAGTCCA
Source organism: Micromonospora sp. NPDC050417 (assembly GCF_044458865.1). Classification (NCBI taxonomy): domain Bacteria; kingdom Bacillati; phylum Actinomycetota; class Actinomycetes; order Micromonosporales; family Micromonosporaceae; genus Micromonospora; species Micromonospora sp. NPDC050417. The sequence goes on along the minus strand of NZ_JBITIH010000004.1, from coordinate 92,536 downwards.
CCTTCGAGTCGATGGCCGAGACGCTGCGCGGCGGGCTCTCGCTGGCCATGTCCGGCTTCGGCTACTGGAGCCATGACATCGGCGGTTTCGAGGGGAAGCCCGATCCCGCCCTGTTCAAGCGTTGGGTGCCGTTCGGACTGCTCTCCACGCACAGCCGACTGCACGGCAGCCAGAGCTACCGGGTGCCGTGGGACTTCGACGAGGAGGCGGTTGACGTACTGCGGACCTTCACCCGGCTCAAGGCGCGGCTGATGCCGTACCTGTTCGGGCAGGCGCTGGTCGCGCACCGGGAGGGAATGCCGGTGCTCCGGCCGCTGGTGGCCGAGTTCCCGGACGACCCGGCGGTGCCGTACCTGGATCGGCAGTATCTGCTCGGCGACAGCCTGCTGGTGGCGCCGGTGTTCAACGCGGAGGGCACGGTGAGCTACTACGTGCCGGAGGGAACCTGGACGGACCTGATCACCGGTACGGAGTTCGCCGGTCCGCGCTGGGTGCGGGAGTCGGTCGGCTTCGATCGGGTGCCGGTGCTGGTCCGCCCCGGTACGGTGCTGCCGCTCGGTGCCGTGCGCGACCGCCCCGACTACCCGTATGCCGACGGGGTGACCCTGGCGGTCTACCAGCTTCGTGACGGCGTCGAGGTGACGGTGAGCGTGCCCGCCACCGACGGCACCGAGGCGGCGCGTTTCTCGGTCGTCCGTTCCGGGTCGACGCTCACCGCCACCCGGCTCTCCGGCGCGCCCGCCGTCTGGGCGGTCCGCCCGACCCCCACGGCCGAGATCCACTCCGTCCCCGCCGGCCAGAGCGCCTGGACCGGGCCCTGCTGACCCTCTCCTGTCGACCATGAAGTTGGCGCGGACGTCGGCTCGCGCAGTCCACGCCAACTTCATGATCAACCCTCGCGGTCAGTCCGGGGGCGGGAGCGCGTCGGAACGTGGCCGGGGGCCGGGCACCCGGCGCCAGTACTGGTGCTTCTTCCGCTCGTCGCGGATCACGTAACCGAGCTGACCCAGCTCCGTACGGATCCGCGACGCGTACCCGGCCTTGTCGTCCTTCAACGCCTTCTGGCGGGCGGCGAGCAGGACGTTCACCGCGTCCGGCAGGTCGCCGACCGGAGCCACCCAGAGCCGGTACTCGGCCCGGTGCGGATCCTCGGCGACCCACCGGAACCCGTGCGCCTCGAACGCCTCCCGCAGCGCCTCGGCGTCCAGATCCGACTTCTCCCGGGCCAGCTCCATGCCGGCCGGATCCAACAGCACCAACTGCTTGCCGTCGAGGAAGACCAGCGCGACGTCGGCCCCGTCGACGCTCCGTACGGTCCCGTCCCCCCGGGACAGGATGACCCGCTCGGGAGCGACGGTCACCGCCAACTGCTCGTGCACCGCCGTGACGGCGACGATCAGCCCGGCGACCAGGCCGATGGCGACCGCCCCGAGTGTCGCGGCCGGCTCGGGCAGGTCGTCCACGAACTTCGCCGGATACTTCACCGGCCCCCACGGCAGCTTCACCAACCAACCGGTGATCGCGTTCAGCCCACCGATGACGCCCGCGCCGAGCAACGGAAAGAGACCCCAGATCAGTGCCCGTACCCAGCCCGGCTCGGCCACCTTCCGTGCCTCCGCCGGCCCGGCCGGTCCGGGACCGGAGGCGGTCACTACGACACCTCGCGCCGAACGATCCGTACCATTCCGGCGGCGAGCGGTAGCAGCACCCAGACCAGCACCGAGACGGCGATCCGGCCCCACTGGCCGGCGGTCACCTCGGACGTGGTCAGCGGCATCATGGTGACGCTGAGGTCGAGCCACTCCGCGACCCGGCGCAGGCCACTGATCATTCCGCCCAGGAGCGACCAGACGATCGGCAGCAGCAGGTAGAGCACGATCGCCAGTGGGGTGTTCAGGAACAGCATGCCGAACGCCACCCCCATCACCACGTTGATGATCTGGAACAGCGCCGCGTACGCGATGATGACCGGCTCGAACGACCACGTGCCGGCCCCACCCGTCGCCGACGCGAGCGCGGTGCCGATCGCGGCGACCGCCAGGCTGGCCAGCACCGACGCGAGCGATGCGATCGTCGCCGCGGCGATCTTCGCGACCAGCACCCGGGACCGCTGCGGCACCAGGGCGAACGTCGTCATCGCGGTGCGTTGCGACCACTCGCCGGTGACCAGCAGGATGCCGAGCACCGGCAGCAGGATGCCGACCGGGAGCAGCGACGGGACGAAGAAGTTGACGAAGGTCTGGTCCTGGTCGGGCATGGCGAAGAGCTGCACGGTGACGATCGCCGCCGCAGCCAGGGCGATCACGATCAGCAGCCAGTAGCCGGCCCGGGTGTCGGTGAGCTTGCGCAGCTCGACCCCGGTGAGCCGGGCCAGCCCGGCACGCCGCAGCGCCGGATGCGACGCCGGCCCGGCCGGCGAGGTGGTCGAGTTGATGGTCGCGGTGGTCATTTGACGGCCTCCAGTACCGAGTCACCGGCGGTCAGAGTGAGGAAGATCTGTTCCAGGCCGTTGCTCTCGGCGGAACGCAGCTCGATCAGGACCGCCCCGGCGTCAGCCGCGACCCGACCGACCGCCACCGGCTCCGCCTGCACCAGCAGACTGCCGTCGGTGCTGGTGGTGGCGGTCAGCCCGGCCCGCTGCAACGCCGTACGCAGCGTCTGCGGGTCGAGCGCCCGGACCACCGTGCCGGTCCCGGCCAGCAACTCGTCCTTGCTGCCCTGGGCGACGACCCGGCCACCCCCGATCACGACCAGCCGGTCCGCCACCGCCTCCACCTCCCGCAGCAGGTGGGAGGAGAGCAGAACGGTGCCGCCCCGGTCCGCGAACTCGCGCAGCAGACCGCGCATCCAGAAGATCCCCTCCGGGTCCAGGCCGTTCGCCGGCTCGTCCAGGATCAACACCCGGGGCTCACCCAGCAGCGCCTGCGCCAGGCCGAGCCGCTGCCGCATGCCGAGGGAGTACTTCCCCACCCGCCGCTTCGCCGCGACCGCGTTCAGGCCGACTCGCTCCAGGGCCTCGCCGACCCGCCGCCGGTCGACCCCCATGGTCAGCGCGGCCAGGGTCAACGCCTCCTGGCCGGTACGCCCGGCGTGCTGGGCGGAGGCGTCCAGCAGGATGCCGATCTCCCGCCCCGGGTTCGGCAGGTCCTGGTACCGAACCCCATTGATCGTCGCGGTGCCGGCGGAGGGCGGGGTCAGCCCGCAGATCATCCGCATGGTGGTGGACTTACCGGCGCCGTTCGGCCCGAGGAATCCGGTCACCGTGCCCGGTTCGCACTGGAACGTGACATCGTTGACGGCCGGATGGGCGCCGTACCGTTTGCTCAGATGGTTGACCGCAATCATGCAACCAGCTTGACCGTCGGCTGCCACCCGCCGCTGCGGCCGTCGGTCGGCTCCCCGCGACCTTGGTCTACGGTCCGGCTTCGACTTTGGTCGCTGTCCGAGGCCGGTGACAGTTCGTAACATAGGGCCGTGACCGGTATCGCGGCTTCGGAGAACGCCTGGCTGCTGCCGTCCGCCCTGACCGCCGAGCGGGACCGGGCCGGACGCCAGCCGCGCCGGACCACCCGCGACTGGATCGTCGACTCGCTGATCTTCCTGATCGCCCTCGGGTTCGCGGTCATGGTCTCCTGGGATCTGCACCAGCGCGATCAACCGACCCCGTGGGGCGGCACCATCCCGGAGTGGCTGCTCACCCTCGACGGCTGGTTCAGCGCGCTGCTCTGCGCCGTGCTCTGGGTACGCCGCCGCTGGCCGGTCCAACTCGCCGTCGCCGCACTGCCGTTGAGCCTGATCTCCGCCCCGTCCGCGATGGTCGTCCTGATCCTGCTCTTCACCGTGGTGGTGCACCGGCCGCTCCGGGTGGCCGGACCGGTGGTCGTCCTGCACCTCCTGGCCGCGCTCGTCTTCTGCTGGATGCGTCCCGACCCGACCGTCAGCCTCCGTGCCACCGTCGCGCTGGCCGTGACCATCACCGCCTCGGTGGTGCTCTGGGGCATGGTGGTCCGGGCCCGGCGCCAACTGGTCGTCTCGTTGCGGGACCGGGCGTACCGGGCCGAAGCCGAGCAGCAGTTGCGCGTCGCCCAGGCCCGGCACCTGGAACGAACCCGGATCGCCCGGGAGATGCACGACGTGCTCGCCCACCGGATCTCACTGCTCAGCCTGCATGCCGGGGCGCTGGAGTTCCGCCCGGACGCGCCGCCGGACGAGGTGGCCCGTGCCGCCGGGGTGATCCGGGACAACGCCCACCAGGCGCTCCAGGACCTGCGCGAGGTGATCGGTGTGCTCCGGGAGGAGGGCGCCGGCGAGGGACCGGAGCGTCCCCAGCCGACCCTGGCCGACCTCGCCATGCTCGCCGAGGAGTCCCGGGTAGCCGGGATGCGGGTCAGCGTACGGGAGCAGGTCGACCACGCGGAGGCGGTGCCGGCCGGAATCGGGCGCAGCGCGTACCGGATCGTGCAGGAAGGGCTGACCAACGCCCGCAAGCACGCGGTCGGCGCCGCGGTCACGGTGACCGTGGCCGGTGGTCCCGGCACCGGGCTGAGCGTCGAGGTCTGCAACCGCTGGCCGGTCGGGCAGCCGCCCGCGCAGCGGATCCCCGGCACCGGCACCGGACTGGTCGGGCTCGCCGAGCGGACCAGCCTGGCCGGCGGGCGGCTGGAGCACGGCCGTACCGAGTCCGGCGACTTTCGGCTGGCAGCCTGGCTGCCGTGGTCGGCGTGAGCGACGGCTCGGCCGCGAGCCCACCCATCCGGGTGCTGCTGGTCGACGACGACGCGCTGGTCCGGGCCGGCCTGTCGATGATCCTCGGCGGCGTGCCGGACCTGCGGGTGGTGGGGGAGGTGGCCGACGGTGCGGAGGTCGCCGCCGCGGTCGCCGCGTACATCCCGGACGTGGTGTTGATGGACATCCGGATGCCCCGGGTCGACGGGCTGGCCGCGACCGAGGCGCTGCGGGCGGCACCCGACCCGCCGGAGGTGCTGGTGCTGACCACCTTCGACGCGGACGAGCACGTGCTTCGGGCGCTGCGGGCGGGTGCGAGCGGCTTCCTGCTCAAGGACACCCCGCCGGCCGAGATCGTGCGCGCGGTCCGTCGGGTCGCGGCCGGGGAGGCCACCCTGTCGCCCGCGGTCACCCGTCGGCTGATCGCGTACGCGACCGGGCCCACCACGGGACCTCGGGTCGGCGCGCTGCCGGCGACAGGTGGGTCCGGTGGTGTCGCCCCACGGCGGGACCGCGCGCTCCGGCAGCTCGCCGGGCTCAGCGAGCGGGAGCGGGAGGTAGCCCTGGCGCTCGGTCGCGGCTGCTCGAACGCGGAGATCTCGGCCGAGCTCTTCATGAGCGTGGCGACGGTCAAGGCGTACGTCTCCCGGTTGCTGGCCAAGCTGGAGCTGAACAATCGGGTACAGGTGGCGCTGCTGGTCCACGACGCCGAACTGGTCTGACCCGCGTTCGTCGGTCAACTCCGGGGCGCGGGGACGGTGACCGGGTCACCCGGGCGGAGCCGGGGCGGCTCCAGCGTTGCCGCCACCTCACCCGCGAGCTGGTCCACGGTCAGCCACACCGTCGGGTCGGACCAGTAACCGGAGTGCCGGCCCGGCACGGGCTCCGGCTGACCGTAGATGTGCCAACTCGTCCTTGGATCCGGCAACTCCACGTCGACCGGCTGCGCCGCCGCCCCTGGACCGGGTGCGAGGACCGCACCACCGATGTAGTCGGTCAGGTAGTAGAAATTGCGCCACTCGTACACTCCCGCCGTACGGTCTGTTCCCGCCGTACCCGCTGACGGCGCTAGCTGGCGCAGCACCCGGTCGTCGAAGTACGCCGGGAAGGCCCAGCCGTAGAGGGTGCGCAGCGGCGACCCGAAGGTCACCAGCGCCACCGTGTCGTCGGCGGGGCGGCTCTGCGCCTGGAGCAGGGCGGCGGCGGCGATGACCGTGCCCTGGCTGTGTGCGGCGAGCACCACCCGGCCGCCCCGGTCGTGGATCCGCCACAGCCGCCGCTGGACCTCCGGCACGGCCCGCTCCGCGTACGACGGTGGGGCGAGCGGGTGGTACGCGCGCGGCCAGAACGTCATCACGTCCCAGACGACGCCGATCCGTCGACGGCTCTCCAGGTTGCGCCACCCCCGACGCAGCAGCGCGATAACCGCGAGCGGGATGCCGGCAGCCAGGTAACTGCCAAGGGTGAACGCCCACTGGGTGCCCCAGGGCAGCTTGCCGTAGACCCAGTAACGCATCTGGATCGCGACCAGCACCACCAGGCCGAGCGCGGCCATCGTGGTGAGCAGCTTGTCCAGGTCGTGCGCCATCCGGGCGACCCGACGGGCCCGTGCCACCCGCGCACCCCAACGCCGGCCCGCCGCCGACGCATCTCGTGTGTCGGGAGTGGACGGCCCGGCCGCGTTGTACTGCCAGCGCTGTTCCTCGGTCGGCTCGTCCAGGTTGCTCAGGTACCAGGCGCGGATCCGGTCGACGGTGGCCCGATCGTTCCCCGACCGCCAGTAGGCGACCAGTTCGTAGAGGACGAAGAGCAGCACCAGGGCCAGTGGCACCAGGGTCAGGTAGTGCAGCAGCTTGCCGACGATCGGGTAGAGGTACACCTCGGACCCGGTCACCGCCGCGTCGGGCAGCCTGCTCCGGGCCGACACCTCGGCCACCAGGTCGGCGAAGCGGGACATCGCGCCGAGCAGCACCACGTTGAGCGCGAACACGCCGAGCACCAGCGCGACGAAGGGGCCGAAGATGACGAACGTACCGCGCCGCCAGCCCCCGCACAGGCACGCCACCAGCACCAGGAGCAGGCTCACGAAGACGCCGCCGAGGGTCAGGTCGGCGACCACCGGGATGCCCGGCAGGTAGCCGAACGGTTGGGCGTACCCGGGTTGGATCGCGGCGAACCAGCCGGCGCCGACCAGGGTGAGCGCGCCCAGCGCGAGCACCGCCGCCGCGCTACCCGGCGGACAGGCGTCGAGGGCGGTGAGTACGAGTACGGCGAGCATCGTTCCCGCGCAGACCAGCAGCACGACCCAGTGCAGCCACCCGGCGGTGACCACCGTCGCGGCCTGTGACGAAGTGGCGTGCACGGTGTGGGCGAGGGTGAGCGCGACGAACCCGAGCCCGGCGCCAAGGTGCAGGTAGCCAAGGTCGAGGGTGCTGCGCCGGCCGGCCCAGAAGGTCGCGTCGGTCAGACCGGTCGCCGGCTGGGCGGCGCTGCGCGCGGACTCCCGTGGCGGCAGCCGCGACGGTGGGCTGACCGCCTCGTAGCGGCCGATCGAACGCAGGGTGAGGATTGCGAGCAGGGCGACCAGCGCGAGCGGGACGAGCGCGCCGAGCAGCAGTCGGCGGGCCGGAAAGTCGGCCAGCAGCGGGTCCCGCAGCGGGCGCAGCAGCCAGCTCTCCCGGGCGCAGCCGGCCCGGCCACCGCACTGGTACGCCAGCAGTTCCAGGGCGGTGATCGCGGTGATGAGCAGCAGGTTGAGGGTGAGGAAGAGGGCGGCCCAGCGGGCTGCCGTGCGGTGCAGTCGGAATCGCCAGGGCGATGCGTGGGTGCGGGGCATGCACATCCAGCCGGCCACGTTCGCCAGCGCGAACGGGAAGAGCAGCAGCCAGAGCACCCGAGAGCCGGCGCGTGAGGTCAGCCCACCCCACGAGTACGCCTCGACGTGCCGTCCGGCGACGTCGGCGCTGCGGTAGAAGCCGGCGATCCGGTCGCCGGCGACCTGTAGTGGCGCGTCGTCGCCGAGCAGGTCCTGCGGGCTGGTCCCGCCCACCCCGTGCAGCCGTAGTTCGGTGACCCCGGTCAGGTCCGGTACGGGTGGGACCAGACCGGAGGGGCGGGGGACCGGGTCGGTGTCGAATCGGACCAGCGGCATGGGCAACATCTCCGAAGATCGGCTCCGCCACCTCGTTTGCGCAGCTCAGCGCTGGTGTAAGGGGTGGTCGGTGCTCTCTCACGGTGCGCCCGTGACGGCGCGGCGCGCAGTCGGATATCAGACATAAGTCGGCAGATAGTGCGATCTGGCCCTGAACCGGTGCGTCGCCGCCGCTGCCCTGTCGGCGACCCGACGCAACCGCCGTACGGCCCCGGGTGTGTAACGGGTGCGGCCGGGAACCGGCCCTGAGAGAGGAGGAACGATGCCTGGCACACGCAACGGCGGCCGGTGGGGTGTGACGGTGCTGGCGGCAACCCTGGGCGCCACGGTCACCCTGCTCGGAACCGGATGCTCGGAGACGCGCGGCAACGCGGCGGACGCGCCCACCGGCAACCCCACGGCCGGCGCCACCGCGTCGGTCAGCCCCACTCCGGCGGCCACCCCCGACGACCCGGCGGCCAGCACACCGCGCGCCACCCCGAGTCGTACCGCGAGTCGACCGTCGGTGACCGCCGCGCCGTCGAACGCGCCCGCCGAGTACGACCCGGCCCGGAACCCGACCGACCTCGCCGCCCTCACCGACGGACTCGTCCTCGGACGGCCGGTCAACGGCGTCCGCCACGGCGAACTGGTGGTGACTATCCGGAACAACGGCTCGTTCCCGGTCGAGCGGTTGATCTTCACGGTCGAGTTGCCGGAGAGTTTCTCCGCCGACGGCGGCGACTGGACCGGGTGCGACAAACTCCGGTCCCGCCAGGGCGGTTACCCGGCCGGGTCAAAATGCGACAAGGGGCGGTTGGGTGCCGGTGACACCAGGGTCTACCGCCTCGGCGTACAGACACCGGCGGCCGAGGACGGCAACGACAGCCTGATCTCCCGCTGGCTGGTCGACGTCTGGTCCGCCGGCGCGCACGACGAGATGCACCGCGACTCCGTACCCGAGAACAACCGGCGCATCTTCCGGGTCACCCGTTCCTGACCCGCCGTTCCCTTCCACGGTCCAGAGCCGGTCGCCGCGCTCACCACACCGACGACGGCCTGGACCGGGAACGGGAAGACGGTTGAGCGGGTGATTAGCGGTCGAGGACGCGGGCGGCAAGGTCGCCTCGGTCGAACGAGACGAAGACGTCGCCGAGTCGGGCCATCAGATACCGCCGCTCGTCCTCATCGAGCCCACTGAGGAAGTCGTGCACCACCCCGGCGATCGCCGGTATCTCTGGCGAGCCCGACGAGGTGAGTCGCGCCGCCACCCGCTCGAACTGGTCACCCAACAACGGATCCAGCGAACCCGGGTGGTGTTTGAACCAGTAGGTACGCGCCGTCGCCGGGTCGGAAAGCACCTGCTCCCGCAGATAGCGCAGGTGCGCCTGTTCCAGTTGCTGTTCCAACTGCTGGACCACCAGATTCCGGCGCAACTGTTCCGCCAGCGTCGCCACCTGCCGCACCTCCGGCTGCACGGTTACCGATACCGCGCAACCGGCCAGTCTGATCTTGGACTGGGTCAGGTTCATCAGCGGCAGCCGGTAGCTCAGCTCCGCCTCGACCAGCGTCAGCGCGGTCACCTCGGCGGATGCCGTCATGCCGCGTGCGGCGTGGAGGAGGCAGTAGCGCAGCGCGGCCTCGCCCTGTGCCGCTGTTCCACCGAGCAGGTACCAGTCAGCGGTGATCGCGACGTCAAAGGCGACCCCCGCCATGCGGCTCGGCAGCTGATCGGTGAACTCGCTTCGTCGGAGTATCGGTGGCGGTGCTGGTGGCAGGGGCGCCGGCGGTGGGCCGAGCAGATTGTGGAGGAACTCAAATAGCCCCATCGGTACTCCATTTCTGCGGCTGAGGGTGACGGGCCAGGGAGACATCGACCCGGTACAACTCCTTGAGCAGGTGTTCCCGAAGCGCGGCGTGCTCCGGACGCTCGTGGTCCGTGGCTGGTGGTTGCCAGCCGTGCAACAGGCCACGGATCCGGGCAACCCGGCGCCCCGCCGCCGGGCCGCCCGCCACCCCGTGCGCCAACAGCCGTGTGACGAGTTCGGTCCGGGAAGCGTCGCCGGCCGCCGCGTCGCACCAACGACGAAGCAACACCGCGATCCCGCTAGGGATGTCGGCGCCGACCACGGCCGCGCGGCCAATCGCCGTACCAAGCGCCTCTAGGAGTTCCGGCGACTCGTGATCGACCGTGGCGAGTACCCGGTCCACCCGGTCGTCGGGAATCCGGCCGATCGGGTCGGGCACTGGGGCCACGAGTTGGTCGGGGACGCCCACGACCGGCGGCTGGCCGAGGAGTTCGAGGGCACGACCCGCCAGGGCAACCCGAGGGCCGGGCGGGTCAGCCAACCAGCGGGCCAGGCGGAGCAGGACGGCGGTACGCAACACCGGCCGGCCCCAGATCGACGACAACGCGGTCAACACCGCCTCGTCCACCTCGGACTGCCCCCACCGGGCCAGCTGACCGAGTCGGACTAGCGCCTGTTCGACGTAAAAGTCCGCGAATCCTCCGCCACAAACTCGTGCCACCGTGGCCAGCACCGACGGATGGTTCTGGGCCACCGACCAGCGGTACAGCCGTCGCCGAATCGCCGACCCGATCTCCGGGCTGAGTGCGGCCAGTTCGAGGATTTCCACCAGGGGGAGCCGCAGTTCCGGTCGCCGGGCCCAGACCGGCGTTACCATGGCCAGGATCTCCGGGGAGCGACGTCGCAGGGCGGTCTGGAGCACCAGCTCGGCAATGCCGATGGCGACCGTACGGTCGACGCGGCTGCCGTCGAGCGGCAGCCGAGCCACCCAGCGCCAGAGTTCCCGTTCGAGCTGCTCGGTGCGGTCGGTGATAACGAAGTCCAGCACCGCGTCGCCGTACCGGGGACGCCGGAACCGGACCCGACCTGCCGGGTCGAGTTCGGCGCCGACCTCGTCCAGGAGGGTCCGGACACCGGCCTCGGCCAGGCCGAGCGGCTGATTATCGCCGAGCCGGTTCCCCAACTGCTCGGCCGCCTGCAGCACCCGCCCTGGGGTCGACCCGGTCAGGACCGCCGCCGCGATCAGAAAGAGCCTCGGCCGTGGTGCCGGATGCTGGCCGAACCAGGCGTGCAGTTCCGCCTCCCAGTTATGGAAGGCCGAGACCAGGGCCTCCAGGAGATCCTTCGCCGCCGGTTGATCCGGACCGTGCAACTCATCCAGGCACGGGCGGACGAACGTGCCGACGATGTCGCTTGCCAGTCGGGCCAGCCGTACCGCCTCGGCTGGGGTGGCCGTCGCCAACAGACCCGCCACCGTGGGGGTTCCGGGCAGCCACGCGAGGTTGAGATGGGGGAGAAGCCGGCGCAGCTGGGAGTCGAGCACGTTCGGCGCAGGCGGTATACCGACCTGGAGCACCAGCCCGTCCGAGGCAGGGGTGAGCTGACTCCAGACCTCCTCGATCGCGATCACAACGACGTAGGAGCCCCGTGTGGCCAGTGCCTGAACGTAGGCCGCGAGGTCGCGGGCGAAACCGGTGTGGACCTGCTCGGCCCGTTCCGGCAACTCCAACAGGTACGCGACCTCCGGGTGCATCGGGAGCGCGGTGATGCCCAACTGTTCGTCGCGGGCTGGGTCGAACGCCCTGATCTCGCGGAGCGTACGTCCGGTGCCATTCAGCAGACGCAGCGCGGCTGTACGCCGTCCGGTACCAGCTTCCCCGACGAGCACCACTCCGCTGTCGCGCAGTAACAGCCTGGTCGCGTCCGCGCTGATCAACCGCTCACCGTCGGCCTGCCGGTAGCCAGGTTCGACGAAGGTGCCGAGCAGGTCGTGTACGTGCTGCTCGGTGAGTTCGTGGTAGTCACGTACCCGGTCGAAATGTTGGTGCAGGCCGCCGTAAACCACCCCGGCTACCTGACCGGAGCTGTAGCCGACGGCGAATGTGACCGGCGCTGCGTCCGTCCCCTCCGCCTCGGCGGACTCGCCCTCCAACAGCTCGTATTCGTCGGGATGGTCTTTGTCGGGACCGGTGTCGGGGGATCGGGGGCCAGGTACGGACGGCACCGTTCGGCTGGCGGTCGAGACCGGCATCGGTGAGGCGTCGGTGGGCGGCGCGGGTGGTGCCGAAAGGAGGTCGACTGGCTCCCCGGTCGATGCCGCCGAGAACTCGTCGACCGTCCAGGTCATGCGTCGCCTCCTTGGTGCGACTGGTGCATGCCGCCGCTGACCGTGCCAGCGACCTGTCCCGTGTTGTGCCCGACGTAGGGACCGCCGGTGCCCCCCTGAGACTGCCGCCGGTCGACGCCGGAGTGGTCACCGGAGTCCGGGAGATCGTCGTTCCACCCTTTCCGCGCTCTGGCGGTGTTGCCCGACCAGTTCTGCGTCGACGGTGGAGACAATCGGGGGAGCACCAACAGGCTCCCGGAGGGCTCCGGTACGTAGATCCACGCACGTTGGCTGAACTGCTTTCCGGGCACAGTGGCAGCAACCTCGACGAACTGGTCGGGATGCCGCCCGGTGAAACCTGCCGCCACCACGTCCTGGAACACTCTGTCGGAGAGGACCGCGGCCATGTACGTCACCTCCGCGCTGCCGGCGGCAAGCATGAGGCGTACCGGCTCGGAGTCCAGGAGCCGGTGAGCTTCATTGCGTGCGGTCCCGTTGCCGCCCAGGTGTCGCCGGTCCTCGTCGAGTGCGACCGGGCCGACGTGCAGGGCCACCCGGAGTCGGATGAGCGGGGTACCCCGTCGAGACCCGTTGTTGTACTCGGCCAGCACCTCCTGCAGCGTGGCGAGGAAGGGATGGACGAGCGCGGGCAGCAAGCGGGTTGGTACGCCGATTGCGAAGCCGTCACCGGTCCCGGCGAAGAACGGCGGCAGGGTCCATGCCTCGCCGAACCCCGACCGCTGGGCTGCCTCCTCGGCCAGTCGCGGTATGAGGTCACTGACCTGCTGGTGGGTGCTACCGGGCTCGCCGGTGAAACCCTTTGCGTCCACCGCGAGGATTCCCATGTAGGGCGGCAGTTCCCGGGTGGTGGTGAATGGCGTGGGGATATCGGTCACGGTGGCTCCTGCCGTCGTCGAAGGTGACGACAGAGCATCCTGCCGACCGGCGGTGCCCGGATCTGCCCAGCAGTGGGCAGTCGGCGAATTCGGTCAGGAAAACTTGTACGCGATTTCGGCCAGGCGCGCGAGATCGGTCAGGTACATCCGACGGTGTTCCGTGCGGAGCATTCCCGCTTTACGGAGCAACGTCAGCTCGGCCACCACCGCATTTCGGGACGCACCGATGAGCTGTCCCAGGGCGTCCTGTGGCAGGCCCAGGTCGAGCACCGCCCGGTTTCCGCCGTCGGCCTCCCGGTGCGCCAGCCGCAGCAGCGTCCGGGCCAGCCGTTGCCGGACCGGCAGCAGTGCGATCTCGACCCGCTGTTCATCCGACTCGCGCACCCGCGCGCTGTGGTACTTGTGCAGCGCGCGGTCGAGTCCGCGAACGGTGATCAGAGCGTTGAACTGTTCGGCGCTCAGCAGCCGCGCCTCGACCCTACGCAACACCGCCACACCCGCGGATCGGGGAGTCCCGTTCAATGCGGCCATCTCCCCGATCAGGTCGCCGCCGAGCCGGATGCCGATCAGGCTCTGGTGACCGTTCATTTCGGTCCGGAAGACCTTGACCGACCCGGAGAGGAGGACGAGAACCTCGCGTTCGGTCGCCTCCTGGAGGAAGAGCACCCGGCCGGCGGGGAGCCGTCTGAGCTGGCCGGCAGTGGCGAGCGCTGCCCAGTCCGCAGGCGTGACGAAATCGACGAAGCTCGGCTGGGCAGGAGAGGTGACCGGCATCTGCCCACCGTACTGATGTATCGATGTCTTTGGGGTGCCCGTGACGCGCCAGTTGGCGCGTGCCCGGTCCGGCACCTGCGGATACTGACAGGAACGCCGGTATGACATTGATGTCGGAGTGATGTTCCGGGTCAGTGCACAAACCGCGTACGAGCTGCCGGGAGCGGTTGGCGCCCCGGTCAGGGCATGCGCTCGTAGGCCGGCAGGGTGAGGAAGTCGACGAACTCGTCCGCCACCGCCACCTCCAGGAAGAGCGAGCGGGCGGCGTCGTACCGCGCCGGGTCGCCGTCGAGCTTCGCCGTCTCCTCGTACGCGATCCGTTCGACCAGTTCCCGGGTGACCAGGACGCCACTGCCACTGCCACCGTCGAGGGTGACGTCGTTGTGCAGCCACTGCCACACCTGCGACCGGGAGATCTCCGCGGTGGCGGCGTCCTCCATCAGGTTGTTGATCGCCACCGCCCCGGTGCCGGCCAACCAACTGGCCAGGTACTGGATTCCGACGCTGATGTTCGCGCGCAGTCCCGCCTCGGTACGGGTGCCAGGCGTGCTCCGTACGTCCAGCAGTTGCGCGGCGGTGACGGTGACCTCCGCGCGGACCTGGTCCAGTTGGTGCGGCCGTTCGCCGAGTTGGGCGTCGAAGACCTCACGGCAGATCGGGACGAGGTCCGGGTGGGCCACCCAGGAACCGTCGAATCCGTCGCCCGCCTCGCGCGTCTTGTCCTCCCGCACCTTCGCCAACGCGGTCTCGTTCACCCGGGGGTCGCGGCGGCTGGGGATGAACGCGGCCATCCCGCCGATCGCGTGGGCCCCGCGCTTGTGACAGGTGCGGACCAGCAGCTCGGTGTAGGCCCGGATGAACGGGGCGGTCATCGTGACCGCGTTCCGGTCCGGCAGCAGGAAGTCCGTACCCCGGGTCCGGAACTTCTTCACCACGCTGAACATGTAGTCCCACCGGCCGGCGTTCAGCCCGGCGGAGTGCTCACGCAGCTCGTGGAGGATCTCCTCCATCTCGAACGCGGCCGGAAAGGTCTCGATCAGCACGGTCGCCCGGATGGTGCCGCGCGGGATGCCGAGTCGCTCCTGCGCGAAGAGGAAGACGTCGTTCCAGAGCCGCGCCTCCAGGTGGCTCTCCAGTTTTGGCAGGTAGAAGTAGGGGCCCGAGCCGTGGTCGAGTTGGCGGCGGGCACAGTGGAAGAAATAGAGTCCGAAGTCGACCAGCGCACCGGCCAGCCGCTCCCCGTCGACCAGGAGGTGCTTCTCGGTCAGGTGCCAGCCCCTTGGCCGTACCACGATGGTGGCGAGGTCACCGTCGTCGAGCGTGTAGCGCTTGCCGGCCGGCGAGGTGAAGACGAGGGTACGGTCGATCGCGTCCCGCAGGTTGAGTTGGCCTTCGACGACGTTTTCCCAGGCCGGGGTGTTCGCGTCCTCAAGGTCGGCGAGCCAGACCCGGGCACCGGAGTTGAGCGCGTTGATCGTCATCTTCGCGTCTGTCGGCCCGGTGATCTCGACCCGCCGGTCGACCAGTCCGGGTGCGGGTTCGGCGACCCGCCACTCGCCGTCGCGGACCGGTGCCGTCTCGGGCAGGAAGTCGAAGAGTTCACCCCGGGCCAGGGCGGCCTCGCGCTCGACCCGCCGGGCCAGTAGCTCCCGCCGTCGCGACTCGAAGGCGTGGTGCAGTTCGGCGAGGAAGCCGAGTGCCTCCGGGGTGAGGATCTCCTCGTACCGGTCGTGCCGTGCCCCGGTGACCTCGACTCCGGCGAGCGGGCTCATCGGCGCTCCTCTCCACACCCCGGGCCACTGCCCGAGTCGATCAACAACCGCGTTTCCCGACTCTAGTGGCTCGCGGGACGACGGCTGCCGGCTCACTCCGGTGCAGCCGCCGGCTCAGTCCAGTGGGATCGCGACGACCGGGCCGCTCTCCTTCACGTCACCCACGGCGATGGTGGCGACCGCCCTGTCCCCGAGCAGGCGCCCGTCGACCAGCACCAGTCGTACGCAGGCCGGGTCGCCGGTACGTTCCGGGAGCTTTCCGGTCAGCTCGCGGGCGCGTTCGGTGCTCGCCTCGTCGAGGGTGAAACCAGCCGCGTCCCAGGTGCCCTCGGCGGTGAAGAACGGCTTGCTGTCGTTGTCGAGGTCACCGTTGAGCACCACGCTCCGGTCGTCGCCGGTCAGTGCGCTTGATGCCTCGTTCAGACCCCACACCTGGTAGGAGCCGGAGCCGGAGTCCGGTGCGCCGGCCACCCCGACCCCGGTGCAACCGGTCAGTGCGAGCAGTGCGCACAGCAACAGGAGGGAAACTGTCCGCCGTGGGTGTCCGTACGTCATCCCGACCGCCCTGTCGTGGACCGCGACGGCGACCGGGGCGCCATCGACCGGGCGCCAGTGTATCGATCGCGGTCTCCGCGTTCCAGCGGGACGGGAACAGGTCGGGGTGCCGGCATCGGCGCTGCCCTCGGCTGGGCCGCCGGTGTGGTCAGCGGCGGTTCCGGCGTCTCAGGCGACGCTGGGCGGTTCCCCCGGGGCGCCCGGGGCAGGGCTGGGGCCGGGGGCCGGGGTGCGCCAGTCGGGACCGAGGACGAACGGCAGGGCCAGGGCGGCGAGGATGCCGCCGATCAGCGGCGCCACGATGAAGACCCAGAGCTGGGACAGGGCGGCGCCGCCCTCGAACAGGGCCGGTCCGAACGACCGCGCCGGGTTCACGGAGGTGCCGTCCAGTGCCACGCCGACCAGGTGGCAGGCGGCGATGGCGAGGCCGACGGCGACGCCGGCGATCGCCCGCTGCTCGAATCTGCTGGTCACCGTGAGGACGACCAGGACCAGCAGGAAGGTGAGCACGATTTCCAGCAGGAAGGTGCCGCCGAGGTTGATGTTCGCGCCGTACCCGTTGGTGCCGAGGGCACCGCTCTGGTCGACCACGTCACCACCCTCGACCAGGATCCAGAGCAGGAGCGCGCCGATCACCGAGCCGACCAGTTGGGAGATCCAGTAGCCGATCGCCCCGGCCAGCGAGATCCGGCCGGTGAGCAGGGCGCCGAGCGTCACGGCCGGGTTGACGTGACAGCCCGAGATAGCGACCAGCATGTAGGTCAGGACGAGCAGGGTGAAGCCGAAGGCGAGCGCCACCACGACCACGCCGCCCTCGACCCGGGCGGCGATGACGCTACCGACGCCGAAGAAGACCAACAGCATGGTGCCGAGGAACTCCGCGCCGTAGCGTTTGGTGTTGTCCATGCCGTCAGGATAAGAACCTTTTGGCTATTCTGGGGGATTTCCTCTGATCTTCGGGGCATGTCGGAGGGTGTGAGCGGATCGACGCGGGGATCCGGTACGAAACCCGGTACGGCAGCGGTTGCACCCGTCGTGAACGGCCATGACGTCGATGTGGTGGTGATCGGTGCCGGTCAGGCCGGCCTCTCCGCCGGCTACTTCCTGCACCGGGACGGGTTCGCGCCGGAGTCCGGTTACGTGATCCTGGACGGCGACGACGGCCCGGGCGGCGCTTGGCGGCACCGTTGGCGGACGCTGCGGTTGGACGGTGTGCACGGCATTCACGACCTGCCCGGGATGGCGCTGGGGTCGGCCGACCCGGCACGGCCGGCGGCCGAGGTGGTGGCCGACTACTTCCAGGCGTACGAGCAGGAGTTCGGGTTGCCGGTCCACCGCCCCGTACGGGTCGACGCGGTCCGGGACCGGTCGGACGGGCGGCTCGACGTGGTCAGCGCGGCGGGAACCTGGACCACTCGGGCGCTGGTCAACGCGACCGGCACCTGGACCCGTCCGTTCTGGCCCTACTACCCGGGGCAGGAGTCGTTCCGGGGCCGGCAGGTGCACACCGCCGACTATCGCGGTCCGGAGGAGTTCGCCGGCGCGCACGTGGTCGTGGTCGGGGGCGGCACCTCGGCGGTGCAACTGCTCGGCGAGATCTCCGAGGTCGCCGAGACCACCTGGGTCACCCGCCGGCCGCCGGACTTCCGGGTCGGCGAGTTCACCCCGCAGGAGCACGGCCGCGCCGCGGTGGCGAAGGTCGACGAGCGGGTACGGGCCGGACTCCCGCCGGCGAGCGTGGTCGGCGTGACCGGGCTGGTGGACACGCCTCGTACCCGTGAGCTGCGGGAACGTGGCGTGTTGCGACGGCTGCCGATGTTCGACCGGATCACGCCGGACGGCGTGGGCTGGGCGGACGGGCGGTTCGTCCGTGCCGACGTGATCCTCTGGTGCACCGGGTTCCGGGCGGCGCTGGACCACCTTGCCCCGCTGCGACTTCGGGCCCCGGGTGGCGGGATCACCATGGACGGCACGCGGGTGGTCGCCGACGAGCGGATCCAACTGGTCGGTTACGGCCCGTCGGCAAGCACCATCGGCGCGAACCGGGCCGGGCGTGCGGCCGTACGCGAGGTCAGGCGGTTTCTGCGCCCGACCTCTGCCCGCTGACGATCTCGGGCACTGCGGCGTTGTCCCCTCTGGCCAGCGGAGATGTCAGTAGATGCTCCACAGTGGAGTTACGCGAATCGGGGCACATTCCGAAGAATGTTCGGGTACGTCACCTTCTGTCGTTGATTGTACAGGTGTACGACCTGGTCACTCGCGGTAGTCGCACTTAGCCTTAAGGGGGTAAATGGCATTGATCAGGGGGAATTGAGATAGATATCCCTGATCATTACATTCGTGCCGTTTGCTCCCATCTCTGCGGGCACCGTCCACCCGCCATCACAAGGAGCGCCGCCATGTCTGAGTCCGCCGCCAGCAAGAGCAAGTCAACCGCCCAGCCGCCGGCCATCGCGACAGAATCCGTCGGCACCGAGTCCGTACCCGCGACCAGCGCCGGCCTGGCACCCACCGCCCAGGTCCTCTTCGCCGTGGTCAACAGCAACGGCTCCATCGTCCGGGGCTTCGGGGTCAGCTCCGCCGCCCGTCTGGCCACCGGGATGTACCAGGTCGTCTTCAACCACGACCTCACCGGCTCCGCTTTCGTCGGCACCATCGGGCTGCCCGGCAGCGACGGCACCTCCCCCTCCGGCGAGATCGCCGTGGTCGGACGGACCGGTGTCGCCAACGGCGTCTTCGTCCAGACCTTCAACTCCGCCGGTGCGTACGCGGACCGCGGGTTCCACCTCGGAGTGCTCTCCTGACACCCCCCACTGGTGGTCTCCGGGTTGAGCCTCAGCCCGGGGGCCACCGGTGTCAGGAAGGGCGGAAGCGGCAGCCGTGGCGCACCGGGATCGAGACACGAGCGCGCGGCGCCGCCCGACCCGAGTCGAGCGTCGCCGCGCTCTGGCCGTCTCCCACCATCGCAGCCCTTCGGCGGTACGCCAGCGGGGACCTGGCTCGACCGACGGTGGAAACCTTGCGCGTCGGTCAGTTAGTGAGGTTCCCGCCCTCGCGGGTGGCAAACCTCACTACCGGCATCGAAAGTCGATGTGTCGCGACCGGTGCCGCCACCGGTACAAGAGTGATGTGACGGATGGCGTCATCCGGCGCCGTTCGGGTAGAAAACCGGTCATGGAGCATTTCACTATCGCGACCGTCGCGCAGCGGAGCCCGGACTTCCGTCGGGTGCTGTGGACCGGCGAGCACACCCAACTCGTCATCATGACCATCCCCGCCGGAGGTGAGATCGGCGAGGAGGTCCACGAGGACACCGACCAGATCCTCACCTTCGTGAGCGGGACCGGCGAGGCCCGGGTGGCGGGCGAGACCAAGGCGGTGGCCCAGGGAGACCTGGTGGTGGTCCCGGCCGGAACGAGGCACAACTTCGTGAACACCGGGCCGAACCCGCTTGTGCTCTACACCGTCTACGGACCGCCCGAGCACGCCGACCAGGCGGTGCACCGGACCAAGGAGGAGGCGGACGCGGCCGAGGAGGCCGGCCAGGACCAGCCGCCGGCCTGACAGCGGGGCGTCCCGGTGCCGGCTCTAGGCCGCGACCACGTCCAGCGGCCGGTCGAAGTGCCGGTGCCGGGCGACCGCCTCGACGAACGCGCTGACGAACCCGTCGACCGCCGGACCGGCCGGGGACTGGACCACCACCCCGGCCGCGTCGCCCACCCCGTCGCGATTCGGCACCGGGGCGGTCAGGCCGGCCTGGCTGAACACGGCCAGCCCATCCCCGAGTACGCCGATCGGCTTGCCGTGCTTGTACGCCTCGGCGACGAAGTGCACCGCGTACCCGTCGCCGGTCAGCGCCACTGCGGCCTCCTCGCCGGCCGGCAGCACCACCGCGTCGTAGAGCACCGAGGCAACGGTGGTCAGCGCCCGGGTGACCGGCAGACCGCCCCCGTCGGCGGTGCTGACCTCCCCGTCGACCGGGGCGAGCAACTCCACGATCGCGCCACCGGCGGTGAGGGCGTCCTGGAGCACGCCCACGCTCTCCCGGTCCACGCCGTCGGTGACCAGGAACGCGATCTTCCGGCCGAGGATCGTCGCCTGGCCGGTGGTGGCCTGGCTGAGCGCGGCGGAACGACGGCCGTGGTTCTCCACCCCGCCCTCCGGGGCCGGTACGCCGATCCCGGCCGCGACCATGGTGGCCAGGTCGTGGTCGATCCGGTTGAGGTGCCCGACCACCCGCGTGCGAATCCTGGGCTCGGTCACCTTGCCCAACTCGAACCGGTACGCCGCGACAATGTGCTGCCGCTCCCAGTCGGACATGCTGTTCCAGAAGAGGGTGGCCTGGCTGTAGTGGTCGGCGAAGGTGGTGCTGCGCCGCCGCTCCTTCGGTCCGTCGACCACCTCCGGATAGCTGACGAAGGGTCGCGCGTCCGGGCCGGCCGGCAACGGGCCGTCGCCGCCGATCGAGTGCGGGTGGTAGTTCGCCGGTCCGCGTCGGATCGTCTGCTGGTGGAAACCGTCCTGCTGGTGGTTGGCGACCGGCGCCACCGGTTGGTTGATCGGGAGCTGGGCGAAGTTGGGGCCGCCCAGCCGGGTGAGCTGGGTGTCGAGGTAGGAGAAGAGCCGCGCCTGCAACAGCGGATCGTTGGTGAAGTCGATGCCCGGCACCACGTTGCCGACGCAGAAGGCCACCTGTTCGGTCTCGGCGAAGAAGTTCTCCGGGTTGCGGTCCAGGACCATCCGCCCGACCGGGGTCACCGGCACCACCTCCTCCGGGATGATCTTTGTCGGGTCGAGCAGGTCGATGTCGTCGAAGTCGTACTCCCGCTCCTCCGGGACGAACTGCATGCCGAGTTCGTACTCGGGGAAGTGGCCGGCCTCGATCGCCTCCCACAGGTCGCGGCGGTTGAAGTCCGGGTCCTTGCCGGCGATCTTCTGGGCCTCGTCCCAGACCAGGGAGTGGGTGCCGAGCACCGGCGTCCAGTGGAACTTCACGAAGGTGGACCTGCCGGCCGCGTCGACCAGGCGGAAGGTGTGTACGCCGAACCCCTGCATGGTGCGGAAACTGCGGGGCAGCGCCCGATCGGACATGAGCCAGATGACGTGGTGCATCGTCTCCGGTTGCAGCGAGACGAAGTCCCAGAAGGTGTCGTGCGCCGAGGCGGCCTGCGGCATCTCGTGCTGCGGCTCGGGCTTGAGCGCGTGCACCAGGTCCGGGAACTTGATCCCGTCCTGGATGAAGAAGACCGGCATGTTGTTGCCGACCAGGTCGAAGTTCCCCTGCTCGGTGTAGAACTTCGTGGCGAAGCCGCGTACGTCGCGCGGGGTGTCGGCCGAGCCGCGCGAACCCTGCACGGTCGAGAACCGGACGAAGACCGGCGTACGCACCGACGGGTCGTGCAGGAACGTCGCGGCGGTCCGGTCGGCCAGCGACTCGTACACCTGGAAATAGCCGTGCGCTCCGGAACCCCGCGCGTGGACGACCCGTTCGGGGATTCGTTCGTGGTCGAACCGCATGATCTTTTCGCGCAGGTGGAAGTCTTCCAGCAGGCTTGGCCCACGGGCGCCGGCGCGCAGTGAGTTGTCCGTGTCCGGGACCCGGATGCCCTGGTCGGTGGTGAGGTGCCGGCCGTCCAACGGGTCGACCTGGTACGTCGCCAGTTGCCGCTGCTTCGCGGTCGGCTCCGACTGCGGTCCGGTCATCGCGGATCCTCCCGGGCGAGCGGTTACTTGATCCGCCCCAATCGGGACGGATCAAGCGCTTACCGCAATTCTGCGCCGATCAGGCGCTCCTGGGGTGGATTCGGGTAGTTAAGACCGGTGTGGCGGTTACGGGCGCGGCAGGATGGGGAGGTTGTCGGCCTCGACCGTCTCCGGGTACTTCAACCCGGCGCCGGTGTTGAGCACCACCACCCGCTCGTCGCTCCGGATCCAGCCACCCGCCCGGAGCTGCTTCGCCGCGGTGAGGCAGGCCGCGCCCTCGGGGCAGAGGAGCAACCCCTCACGGGCACCGAATTCCCGCAGATCGGCGAGGATGTCTTCGTCCCGGACCGCGATCGCGGTGCCGCCGGTGTCCCGCAGCGCGTCCAGGATCAGTTCGTCACCGAGCGGCGCCGGCACGGTGATGCCGAAGGCCACCGTCTGGGCGTCCACCCAGGGCTCGGCCCGGCGGGCACCGGAGGCGAAGGCGCGCACGATCGGCGCGCAGCCGGTCGACTGGACCGCCACCAGGCGGGGGAAGCGGTCCCCGATCCAGCCGAGCTGCCGCATCTCGTGCAGCGCCTTGTGGATGCCGATCAGCCCGACCCCGCCCCCGGTCGGGTAGAGGATCACGTCCGGCACCTGCCAGCCGAGCTGCTCGACGATCTCGTACCCCATGGTCTTCTTGCCCTCAAGCCGGTAGGGCTCCTTGAGCGTGCTGGCGTCGAAGATCGAACCCTCGGGGTCGTCCGCCGATGCGGCGATCAGCCCGGCGATGAACCGTCCGGCATCGTTGATCAGGCCGTCGATCAGGTGCAGCTCGGCCCCGGCCGCCAGACACTCCCGGCGGGTGATGGTGGGGGCGTCGACCGGCATGGCGATGGTCGCGCTCATCCCGGCGCGGGCCGCGTACGTCGCCCAGGCGGCGCCCGCGTTGCCGTTGGTCGGCATCGCCACCCGGCGGATGCCCAGCTCACGCGCCCGGGAGATGCCAACGGCGGCACCCCGTGCCTTGAACGAACCGGTCGGGATCAGTCCCTCGTCCTTCACCAGGAGGCCGGGCAGGCCGATCCCGGTGCCGTAACGGGGCGCCGGCAGCAACGGCGTCCAGCCCTCGCCGAGGGTGGTCACGTTGGCCTGGTCGGCCACCGGCAGCAGCTCCCGGTAGCGCCACAGGTCGGCCGGGCGTGTGGCGATCTCGGCCGGCGTGACCGTGGCGGCGACCGCGTCGAGGTCGTATCGGGCGAGCAGCGGTGAGCCGCAGGGGCAGAGGTTCCGTGGCTGGTCGGCCGCGAAGGTGTCGCCGCAGCGCGGGCATTCCAGGTGGGTCAGGTACACCGTTCTCCTCGGCGGTCCGTGCGACGGGACGCTCCGAGTCAGCGTCCGTGCCGGACGCCACCCCGAAGATCAGAAACTGTACGCCGGTCGACCGTGCTGCGGCACCCGGACGCCGGTAGCTGTCCGGAAGGACATCTTCGCGGGTATGGTTCCGCCCCCAGGAGCGGGCCCGCTCGGGTTACCGTCTGCGGGTTCCGATCCGGCGGTGCCGATGGTGGGACCCCGGGGAACCGCATGGTTCCGGCTGCTTCGGGTAGGAGATCGCCATGACCTCATCTGTCGACCAACCGACGGTCACCCTGCCGGGCGAGGTGGCGATGCCACTGGTCGGGTTCGGCACCTGGCAGGCCACCGGTCGGTCCGGTTACGAGTCGGTCCGGACCGCGCTGGAGATCGGCTATCGGCACATCGACACCGCGACCGCGTACGGCAACGAGGACGAGGTGGGTCGGGCGCTGCGGGACAGTGGGATACCCCGCGAGGAGGTCTTCGTCACCACCAAACTGCCGCCCGAGCACGCCGGCCACGAGCGGCGTACGTTGGCCGCCAGTCTGGCCGCCCTCGGGACCGACTACGTCGACCTCTGGTTGATCCACTGGCCGCCGCAGCGGGGTGGTGGACTCGACACGTGGCGGGAGTTCCTCGCCGTACGCGACGAGGGGTTGGCTCGCGCGATCGGTGTGAGCAACTACAGCACCAGCCAGCTCGACGTGTTGATCCAGGCGACCAGTGAGCCTCCGGCGGTGAACCAGATCCGGTGGAGTCCCTCGCTCTACGACCCGCAGGTGATGGTCGAGCACCGTGAGCGGGGGATCGCGGTCGAGGGTTACAGCCCGTTCAAGACCACTCGGCTCGACGACCCGGTGCTGGTCGAGATCGCCCGCGCGCACGGGGTCGAGAGCAGCCAGGTGGTGCTCCGCTGGCACGTCGACCACGGCGTGGTGGTGATCCCGAAGTCGGTGACGCCGGACCGGATCAGGGCCAACTTCGACGTCTTCGACTTCTCCCTCAACGAGGACGAGTTACGTCGGATCGACGGGCTCGCCGGCTAGTCGGAGGTGGGCCCGGCGGGGGACGTCCACAGCCCGCACACCCCGCGACCGTCGTTCGTGTACGGACCTCGGCCAAACGGGCAATTTGCCGAAACTTGGCGCTTATCGTATTATGGCGCTGTTTTCGTCGTAACTGACGTCTTGTTGGCTTCGTTACAAAGATCGGGTTCGAGTGCTTCTCGGTCCTCGGGATTCCTTGACGTGATCTGAGACGAGGCAACGACGGTGCGTCCTATCTGGCGAAACACATCAGCAGCAGCCCTGACCCTCGTGGTCGCCGGGGCGGCGACTCTGGGGCTGGCATCGCCGGCCCTGGCGGCCCCCGGCGACGCGAGTGCCACCGGAGTGGTGGCGCAACTTTCCGCCGAGGTGCTCGGCGTTCCGGTGATCAGCGCGAACGCCACGATCGGGTCGGTCACGGCACCGCCCGGCGGTGGCACGGACTCGGACACCGGGGTGGTGGTGAGCCTGCCCGGCGCGACCGGCGCTGCGGCCACCGGGACGCTGAGCCTCTCCGCATCCCGTAACCCGGGCATCTCCACCGCGTCGTCCACTGTCGAGGACTTCACGTTGAGCATCCTCGGCGCCAGCGTCGTCACCGCCGACGAGATCTCCGCGTCGGTGAGCTGCCCGGCGGTCGGTACGCAGGTCGCCGACACCGTACTGAACGGGCTGACCCTCTTCGGTGCCCCGGTCGACCTGCTGCCCAACACCCCGGGGGTAGACGGCAGCGTCGCGATCGTGGTCCCCGGCCTGCTCGGAGGGGCACTCAACGTCACGCTGACCAGCGTCGAGACGGTCGTCGCTACCGGGGCGACCGCCACCGCCGTGATCGCCGCCGTCACCATCACCGGCACGGTGCTCGGCCTGCCGGTCAACATCGACGTCGGCGACGTGACCGTCGCCTCGGCGACCTGTGAGCGGGCACTCGCCCCGGCGGCGCCGATCGCGTCCTCGATCAACCCGAACGCCGGCCCGGAGTCCGGCGGGCAGGTGGTCACGATCACCGGGTCCAACTTCGTACCGGGCGACACCACCGTCGTCTTCGACGGCGTACCGGGCACCAACGTGACGGTCGCCCCCGGTGGCACCTCGCTGACGGTGGTCACCCCGCCCGGCGAGGTCGGACCCGCCTCGGTGGTCGTCAGTACATCGAGCGGAGACTCCGACTCGCTGGGGTACACGTACCTCGCGGATGGCAGTGACGCGGTCGTCACCGACCTGACGCCGACCTCCGGCCCCACCTCCGGCGGCACGCTGGTCACCATCACCGGTACCGGCTTCACCGGTGCCACCGGCGTCACCTTCGACGGCGTACCCGGCACCTCGTTCACGGTGAACCCGGCGGGCACCACGATCACCGTGGTGACACCGGCCAACGCCGCCGGACCGGCCACGGTCAACCTGGTCTTCCCGGCCGGCACCGCGACCGCGCCAGTCTTCACCTTCGTCGCGCCGACCATCACCGACGTCACCCCGGAGCAGGGCCCGACCTCGGGTGGCACCAGCGTGACGATCACCGGTACCGGCTTCACCGGCGCCACCGGGGTGACCTTCGGTGGCAACCTCGGCACCAACCTCGTGGTGAACCAGGCGGGTACCTCGCTGACCGTCACCACCCCGCCGGGACCGGTCGGACCGGTCGACGTGGTCGTGCTCCTGCCCGGACCGGACGCCACCGAGCCGGACGGCTTCACGTACGTGCTCGCCGCGCCGACCATCAGCGACCTCGACCCGGACCGGGGCCCGACCCGGGGCGGCACGACCGTCACGGTCGACGGCAGTGGCTTCGTCCCGGGCGAGACCATCGTCAACATCTGCGGGCGGTCGATTCCGGTCACCTCGGTCACGGTCAGCCCCGACGGCCTGTCGCTGACCTTCGTCACCCCGCCGTGCGCGGCCGGGAACACCACGGTCACCGTCACCACCACGGAGGGCAGTTCCAACGGTCTGCCGTTCCGGTACGTGGGCGGTGGCCTGCCGGTCACCGGTGCCCCCGCGAGCACCTTGTTCGTGCTGGCGCTGGTGCTGATCGGAGCCGGTGCTGTCGCGCTGGTGCTGATCCGCCGCCGGGCACGCCTCTCCTTCACCATCTGATCGACTGGTAGCCGATCCGGGCTCCGGGGCAGTCGCCCCGGGGCCCGGATCTGTTCGTCCGACCGCACGTGGTGCGGCCCGGGACGGGATACGGCTCTAGGGTGGTCCGGTGGCGACGTATCGGATTGGCGAGGCGGCTGAGCTGCTCGGGGTCAGCGTGGACACGGTACGACGCTGGGTGGACGCCGGCCGGCTGGCCGCGACCCGGGACGAAAACGGCCACCGGAGCATCGCCGGTACGGACCTCGCCGGCTTCGCCCGTTCCCTGGCGGAGACGCCGGACGGCGGCACCGGGCGCTCCTCGGCCCGCAACCGACTGCGCGGCATCGTGACGGCGGTGAGCCGGGACTCGGTGATGGCACAGGTCGACATCCAGGCCGGGCCGTTCCGGGTGGTCTCCCTGATGAGCCGGGAGGCGGTCGACGAACTCGGCCTCGACGTCGGCTCGACCGCCGTTGCGGTGATCAAGTCCACCACCGTGGTGGTCGAACGGGGCTGACCTGCGGTCGGCCCGTACCGGCTACGGGCCGGTGGGAATCGGATGTGAAGATGGGCCAATTTTTTCTTTGCGGAAAATGAGAAAACCGGCCCACTTTCCGGTGTCCCGCCCGCACGGAAGCGGTCTCGTCCAATTCGGATCGTGAGGAGAGTGCGGCGCTGCGTGACCTGGTCGATTGTCGTAACCGGTTCCGTGGCGCGGCCGGCGTCGAATGGTTCGGCCCCCGCGCTCGCCACACCTCCTGGTTACGCACAGTGTTGTTGGCAGGGTCATTGAGCAATGTTGTCTCCCGGCCCTGAGCTGGTGTATTACCAATCTGGACGCCCGCGCTGTCAATTCCGTGACTAACAGCCAGTTAGTGTGGTGCTGGCACGCGTTGCCCGTGGATTTTCTCGCAGATCTAGGGCAAAGTGGCGTCACCCACAGACCGAACCACTCGGCCTCGCCCTGGATTCTGAGGGAAAGAAGGGTCGGGCGCAGCGGGTGGGTGGAGATGGGTACCTGGGGTGAAGCCATGGGGAGGCGCACGATGAACAATGAGGTGAACCGCGGTGGTGCAGTACCGCCGATCTGGGGTCACTACAGCGAGTCGGAACCCGATTTCGCTACCTGTCTGCTCTATCTGGACTGCGGCGACGACCCGTCCCGCAGCCTGGCTCTGCTGGAGCACTGGTACGACGAGGCGTGCCGGTTGCTGCTGCCCTTCGTGCAACCGGCCGGTGCGCCCGAACCGTGGCTGTCGCTCAGCGCGTACGAGCAGCACCCGGACGGGCGGGCCCGACGCCGCCGGCCACAGCGCTGGGCGGACGGACTGACCGAGGGGCTCTACCAGCTCTCGGCGCACTGGGCCGACGTCGACCCGGCCGCCGTCGCGTCCGAACTTGAGCTCTACGTCTTCCGCTTCGCTCACCAGCGGCACCTCAAACTGCAGGTGTCGGTCGGATTCGAGGGCCGCCCGGGGCGGCTGGCGCAGGTGCTGCCGGCGCTGGTCGAGCTGACCCGACGGGTCGGTGACGTGGCGAACCCGTCGTACGGCGAGATCGTGATCAACGCCGGCACGGTCGCGCCCTCGACCATCCTGGACTCGGTGCTCTCCCGGCCGGTCGAGGAGTCGGCCCAGCTCAGCCGCGGCTACCTGCGGGGCTACGAGTGGGTGACGCTCTGCCCGGAGGAGTTGCTGGTCCGCCTCGGCGGCGTTTCGGCTCTGCGGGACACCGGCGTCTTCGCCGAGGTGGTGCCGCTGACGTACGGCGGCGCATTGCTGCGGGCGACCCAGTCACCGGCCGACTACCAGGGTGACCGGGTCCGTGCCGTGTTCCGCGCGCTGGCACCGGTGCTCCCGTCCGGCCAACCGCAGGACCTGCCGGCCGACCTGCCGGCGCAGGACCTGAGCCGGATCGTCTTCGCCGACGCGGCGTACCCGTACGGGGCGCTCGATCTCGGCCCGTCCCTGCCGGCCAAGGCCGGCGTCGGCTCGACCTCGGCGTCCGCGCCGGCGATGGCCCCGCAGAACTGGGGCGGTTTCGGTCCGGCCGGCTCCGCTGCCCCGGTACGCCGCGACTTCTGACCAGGTCGGCAGGGGGGGCGTCGGCTGTGTGGTGACCCGGGACGGGCGGAGTAGGCGAGGCGCTTCGATACCGGTCCCGGGCCACCGGAGGTCGACTTCCGGTGGAGCACGGCGCCGTGGTCGCGTGCATCGGCCACGGCGCCGCGCGACGTACCGTCAGGCCCGGGTGCAGGCGGTGCCGTTCAAGGTGAAAGCGGTGGGTGCGGTGTACCCGCCGCCGTGGGTGCCCTGGTAGCCGAAGGAGACCGTGCTGCCGGGGGCGATGGTGCCGTTCCAGCCGATGTTCCGGGCCGTCACCGCTGACCCGCTCTGCGTCACGTTGGCGTTCCAGGCGCTGGTGATCTGCTGTCCGGTGGGCAGGTTGTACGCGAGCGTCCAGCCGTTGACCGGGCTGGAGCCGGTGTTGGTGACGCTGACGTCGGCGGTGAACCCGTTCTGCCAGGAGTTCGACGTGTAGCCGACGCGGCAGCCACCGGTGCCGGGGTTCGGCGGCGTGGTGGGCGGACCGGCGGTCGGCGGCGTGGTGGGAGGTGTGGTCGGGGGTGTGCCGCTGTTGACGGCGGCGGAGAACGAGTTGACCCCGAGCCCGGCGCCGCCCTGCCACGGTTCGAACCCGGCCTGAATGCTGGTCAGGTACCAGGAGTTGGTGATCGCACCCCGGTTGCGTACGTCGTTGATGAAGTCGAGCACGCTGAAGTTCCAACTCGTGATCGCCGACGGCGCCAGGTACGAGACGACGTTGTTCCCGCCGTTGTTACCGGTCCAGACGTCCCAGCTACGACCGCCGACCGTGGCGGTGCCGGTACGCGAGCCGATCGGCTGGATCGAGCCCTGTCGGTTGAACCAGATCATGATCTCCATCTGGTTCACCCCGGTGGTCTTCGGTGTCGGGTCGAGCCAGATGTCGTACGAGGCGTTGTAGGTCGCCCCGCTGACGTACGTGTAGTTGATGCTGCTGGTGGCGCTGCTGATCCGGCTCACCTGCAGTGGCAGGTTGCTCCCGGGGGAGCAGTTGCCGTAGTGGCAACCGAGGTAGACCGAGGGGTACGACACCGGTGCCCCGTTGGTCGGTGCCGAACCCTGCTGGCTGGTCACGGAGAAGCCGGTGTCGGTGACGTTGATGCACTGCTGGGCGGTGGTGCCCCAGCGGTTGTTCTGGACCACGTAGCGGCCCTGGATCGTGGTGGACCCGTACTGTTCGCAGATCTGGGTGTCGGCCTGGGCCGGGCCGGCGGCGACGATGGCGACGAGCGAGCCCGCGATGAGCAGGCCGGCGGCCACGAGGGCGCGAGCGGTTCTCATGGATGCTCCTTGGACGGTGGGTGTCCGTACATGCCGTGCGTGCGGTGTGTGCTGCCCGGATGTGCGGTGACGGTCGGCGGTACGTGCGGTGGCGGCGGTACCCGGGAGCGCTCCCACGCCTGCCAACACATTGACATGCTTAAAATCCCACCGCAACTCCCTGCCCCCACCCGCCCCCTTCCCGGCCCTCACTCATCCCCGCTCGCGATCTGGGGCGCCTCTTCCTGGCGTGGCGATCTGCCCGGGATCAACGCGGGCGGCGCGAGGGGGTGAGCGCGCGGGGGGTGTGGGGGGTCAGAGGGTGGGGAGGAGGGGGCGGGCGGCGCGGACCTGGGCCACGGCGGCCTTGAGGGCGACGACGACCTGGTCCTCGCTCGTGGCGGCGAGCCGGCTGGCCGGGATGGAGAGGCTGATCGCATCGGTTGCCGGCGACTGGAGAGGGACGGCCATGGCGAAGCAGACGATGCCGTCCGTGTTCTCCTCCCGGTCGACCGCGTAACCCCGGGACCGGACGGTGGCCAACTCGGCGTGGAGTGTGTCCGGGTCGGTGATGGTTCGGCTGGTCAACGCGGCCAGCGGCCAGTGCAGCAGCCGGTCGACCGCCTCGTCGGCCCGCTCGGCGAGCAGCACCTTGCCCAGTGCGGTGGCGTGCGCCGGCAGGTGCCGACCGATCGCGCTGTAGAGCCGTAACGGGTGGACCGATTCGCGTTTGGCCAGGTAGACGACGTGTGGGCCGTCGAGTCGGCCGAGGTGGACGGTCTCGCCGAATTCGCCGGCGAGCTGGTCGAGTACGCCACTGAGCAGACCGGTAACGGTGTCTGTCTCCAGGTAGGCGGCGCCGACCTGGAGGGCGCGTACGCCCAGGCCGAACCGGGTGCCGGTGGCGTCCGCCTCGACCCAGCCGCGCTTCATCATCGTCCGCAGGATGCCGTGCAGGCTGCTCTTCGGGATGCCGAGCGCGCGGGTCAGCTCGACCAGCGAGCGGGGGCCGGTGCCGTCCGCCAGCGCCTCCAGTACGTCCAGGGTCCGCCCGGCGGACTTGACCGGCTGGAATGCCCCTTCCTGGAGAGCATCGGCGGTTGTCGTCATGGCTGCCACTCTAGTGCGCTTGACAGCATCGATGACCGCAGTAGGGTCACGTATGTGACTAGCGTTCATCATTCTGAACAATCATCGGGTTCGCCGGAGACCGCAGCGGTCCCGTCGGCCGCCGCAGCGGTCCCGTCCGCCATCGCGGCCGGCCGGATCCTGCCCGTGGTGGTCCTGGAAGAGGCCGCCGCCGCCGAACCGCTCGCCGTCGCCCTGACCGAGGGTGGCCTGCACACGGTCGAGGTGACCTTCCGGACCGATGCCGCGGCCGACGCGATCCGGGTCATGTCGCAGCGGCCGGACCTGCTGGTCGGCGCCGGGACCGTACTCACCCCGGCGCAGGTGGACCGCGCCGTCGAGGCGGGTGCCCGGTTCGTGGTCAGCCCTGGCTTCGGACCCGCCGTGGTCCGGCACTGCCAGGAGTTGGGCGTACCGGTCTTCCCCGGTGCGGCGACCGCCACCGAGATCCAGCTCGCCCTCGACGCGGGGCTGGACACGGTGAAGTTCTTCCCGGCCGAGCAACTCGGCGGGCTCGCCATGATCAAGGCGCTGGCCGCGCCGTTCCGCTCGGTGCGGTTCATCCCGACCGGCGGGGTCAACACCGGCAATCTCTCCGACTACCTCGCCAACCCCTCGGTGCTGGCCGTCGGCGGCACCTGGATGGTCGCCCCGGCCCTGCTCGCCGCCGGACGCTGGGACGAGGTCACCCGACTGACCGCCGCCGCCGTCTCCGCCGCCCACGCCGTCGGCGGAAGTCAGGAGTGATGACGATGTTCGAGCTTCGCCCGGCCGAGGAGTGCCGGTACGACCTGGTCTCCCTCGGCGAGATCATGTTGCGGCTCGACCCGGGCGAGGGCCGGGTGCGTACCGCCCGTGGCTTCCGTGCCTGGGAAGGGGGTGGGGAGTACAACGTCGCCCGTGGGTTGCGTCGCTGCTTCGGTCTGCGTACCGCCGTGGTCACCGCCTTCGCTGACAACGAGGTCGGACGACTGCTGGAGGACCTGGTCCTGACCGGTGGCGTGGACACCTCCCTGATCAAGTGGATGCCGTACGACGGCATCGGGCGCACCGTCCGTAACGGACTCAACTTCACCGAGCGGGGCTTCGGCGTCCGAGGCGCCGTCGGCACCTCGGACCGGGGACACACCGCCGCCAGTCAGCTCCGTGCCGAAGACGTCGACTGGGACCACCTCTTCGGCACGCTCGGGGTGCGCTGGCTGCACACCGGCGGCATCTACGCCGCTCTCTCCGAGACCACCCCGGAGACCATCGAGGCGGCGATGGCCGCCGCGCGCCGGCACGGCACGGTCATCTCGTACGACCTCAACTACCGACCCAGCCTCTGGAAGGCGGTCGGCGGTCAGGCGCGGGCACAGGAGGTCAACCAGCGGCTGGCCCGGTACGTCGACGTGATGATCGGCAACGAGGAGGACTTCACCGCGTCGCTCGGCTTCGAGGTGCCGGACACCGACGAGTCCCTCGCCGAGCTGGACGTGGCGAACTTCCGTCGCATGATCGAGGCGGTGACCAAGGAGTACGGCAACTTCCGGGTGGTCGCCACGACGCTGCGTACCGTCCGTAGTGCCACGGTCAACGACTGGGGTGCGGTCGCCTGGTCCGCCGCCTCGGGTTTTGTCGAGGCGACCCACCGGCCGAACCTGGAGATCCTCGACCGGGTCGGCGGCGGCGACAGTTTCGCCTCCGGTCTGGTGTACGGGTTGATGGTCCACGGTGACCTCGCGCTCGCGGTCGAGTACGGCGCGGCCCACGGCGCGCTCGCCATGACCACCCCCGGGGACACCTCGATGGCCAGTCGCAAGGAGGTCGAGGCCCTGATGCGGGGCAGCGGAGCGCGCGTCCAGCGCTGACAATCTCCCGGGGAGGCTCTGGCACCACCGGCGGTGGTGCTATCGGTCAGCGGTCGCACGGAGTAGCGTCTTGGCTTCAACGCGTGCCGAGTCCCCTCCCGGAGGCGTCACCACCATGCTCGGTTCCACCCTGCGCATCCTCGTCGTCGGCGGGGGCATCGCCGGCCTGGCCACCGCTCGTGCCCTCCGGCTCGCCGGTTTCCGGCCGGAAGTGACCGAATGGCAATCGGCGCCGATGGCGATCGCGGGCGGCATCTACCTGTTGGGTAATGCCGCCCGCGCGCTGCGTGAACTCGGGTTGGACGGCCCGGTCCGCCCGCTCGGCCAGGTGGTCGGGCGGCAGCGTTTCCTTGACGTACGCGGACGGCGGCTCTGTGAACTGGACAACGGCCTGGTCTGGGCCGGGGTGGGGGAGTGCCGGGCGCTGCCCCGGGCCGACCTGCACCAGGTGCTGCTCACCGCGGCCGGCGGGGAGGTGCGTTACGCCACCGGGATCGACGCGCTGAACCTGACCCCGGACGGCGTGGAGGTCACCTTCGACGACCGCCGACAGGGCGAGTACGACCTGGTCATCGGTGCCGACGGCCGGCATTCGACGGTTCGCACGCTGGCCGCGCTCGGCGGCCCGGCCCGGCCGGTCGGGCAGGTCACCTACCGCAGTGTGGTCACCGATGGGCCACGCGTCACCGACTGGACCGCCCTGCTCGGCCAGCATTCCGCGTTTGTCATCGTCCCGATGGGCGCCGGCCGGTTGCACTGCTACGCCGACGAGACCTGGGGCGAGATACCGGCGGACCCGGTGGCCCGGCTTCGGGAGCGCTTCGCCGAGTACGGCGGGCCGGTGCCGGCGGTGCTCGACGCGATCCGTTCGGTCCGGGTGGCGTCGAGTGACGAGGTCGAGTTGGGACGTTGGTCACGGGGACGGGTGGTGCTGGTCGGCGACGCCGCGCACGCCACCGCGCCGACGTTGGCGCAGGGGGCCGCGATGGCGTTCGAGGACGCGCTGGTCCTCGCCGGGGCGTTGGCCAGGTCGGAGACGGTGACCGAGGCGCTCGCCCGGTACGAGAGTCGTCGGCGCCCGCGTACCAAATGGGTGTTGGACCGGACCCGGGACCGGGACCGGACCCGCGACGTCCCGCCGCCGTTGCGCGATCCGTTGCTGCGTGGTCGGGGTGCGCGCATCTTCGCCGAGCACTACCGCCTGCTGCTCGACCCGGCGTAACCACCCACTTACCGTCTGACCCGGCGTCACTCCTCGCCGTGTCACGGGCTGGGGCGCACGAGGCGGGGCACCGCCCCTGGCGGCGCGTCCGACCACCCGGCGCCGGAGCCACCGCTGCTGGGGACTATTCTCGCCTCCGAGATGCGGCCAACAAAGAATCAACAGCGCGTGCGGATCAGATCTGTGGGCGCAGTGGGACTAACGAGAACCGGAGGCCACTCGTGACCACCGTCGCACCGAAGCCGATCGTGACCCGGCCCTGGCCGGTTCGCCAGCCGATCAGGGGTTCGGCCATCGCGCGCCTGCTGCGTACGACGGACGCGAAGCAGATCGGGATCATGTACATGATCACGGCGTTCGCGTTCTTCATGATCGGCGGCCTGATGGCGCTGCTCATGCGGGCCGAGCTGGCCCGGCCGGGACTGCAGTTCCTGTCGCCCGAGCAGTACAACCAGCTTTTCACCATGCACGGCACGATCATGCTGCTCTTCTTTGCGACGCCGATCGTGTTCGCTTTCGCGAACTACGTGGTGCCGTTGCAGATCGGCGCACCGGACGTCTCGTTCCCGCGGTTGAACAGCTTCGCCTACTGGCTCTACCTGTTCGGCGGAACCATGGCGCTGGCCGGTTTCGCCAGCCCCGGTGGCGCCGCCGACTTCGGCTGGTTCGCGTACGCGCCGTTGAGCAGTGTGGAGAACTCGCCGGGTGTCGGCGCCAACCTGTGGATCGTCGGCCTGGCCGTCTCCGGTCTGGGAACCATCCTCGGTGGCGTGAACATGATCACCACGATCCTCACGCTCCGTGCGCCCGGCATGACGATGTTCCGGATGTCGATCTTCACCTGGTCCATCCTGGTCACCAGCCTGCTGGTCATCATGGTCTTCCCGCTGCTCGCGGCGGCACTGTTCGCGCTCGCCGCAGACCGGATCCTGGGGGCACACGTCTTCGACGCGGCCACCGGCGGACCAATGCTCTGGCAGCACCTCTTCTGGTTCTTCGGTCACCCCGAGGTCTACATCGTCGCGCTGCCGTTCTTCGGCATCATCAGCGAGGTCATCCCGGTCTTCTCCCGTAAGCCGATGTTCGGCTACAAGGGCATGGTCGGCGCGATGATCGGTATCGCCGCGCTCTCGATGAGCGTCTGGGCGCACCACATGTTCGCCACCGGTCAGGTGCTGCTGCCGTTCTTCTCGTTCCTCAGCTTCCTGATCGCCGTACCGACCGGCATGAAGTTCTTCAACTGGATCGGCACGATGTGGCGTGGCCAGATCAGCTTCGAAGCGCCCATGCTCTGGGCGGTCGGCTTCCTGGTGACGTTCCTCTTCGGCGGTCTCTCCGGGGTGCTGCTGGCCAGCCCGCCGGTCGACTTCCACGTCTCCGACAGCTACTTCGTGGTGGCGCACTTCCACTACGTGCTCTTCGGCACCATCGTGTTCGCCGTCTTCGCCGGGATCTACTTCTGGTTCCCGAAGATGTTCGGCCGGATGCTGGACGAGCGCCTCGCGAAGGTGCACTTCTGGCTCACCATGGTCGGCTTCCACACCACCTTCCTCGTGCAGCACTGGCTCGGCGCCGAGGGCATGCCCCGGCGGTACGCCGACTACCTGCCCGACGACGGCTTCACCGGGCTGAATACGATCTCCACGATCGGCGCGTTCATCACGGGCATCTCGACCCTGCCGTTCCTCTACAACGTGTGGAAGTCGTACAAGACCGGCCCGGTGGTGGAGGTCGACGACCCGTGGGGCCACGGCAACTCGCTCGAATGGGCGACCAGCTCGCCGCCGCCGCTGCGGAACTTCGACCGGATGCCCCGGATCCGCTCCGAGCGGCCGGCGTTCGACCTCAAGTTCCCGCAGCTCGCCGCCGGTCACTCCCTGGCCGGTCCGCCGGAGGGTGGCGCCAAGCCGCTGACCAGCGAGTCCGACGGTGGGGCCAGCTACCAGGAGGACGTCGCCTCCGACATCGACCGGCACTGAACCACCGGCCGCCGGCCGACCAGAGCGCCACGAGGGCGCCGACCCCACCCGGGGCCGGCGCCCTCGCCGTCTGTCCGGCAGGCCGAAAACCGGCCGGGCCGCTCAGCGTGGGGCGGAGAAACCCGGTCAGCGTGGGGCGGAGGAACCCGCTCCGCTGGCCGCCAACGTCGCCTCCCCGGTCGTCTCGGCGGCCGGTGCCGGCACGGTGGCAGCCCACTGCCGGCGCCGCAGCTCGATCGGCAGCACGACCAGCGCGATCACCGTGCCGAGCAGGCCGGTCGCGGCGAAGCCCCAGGCCGGGGACGAGGCGTCGATGACCGCGCCGGCCAGCGGCGCCCCGATGGCGATGCCCACGGTGATCGCGGAGCCGTGCAGGCCCATCGCCTCACCCCGTACGCTCGCCGGTGCCAGCCGGCTGACCGCGTCGGAGCTTGCCGCAAGGGTCGGGGCGCAGAGCGCGCCAGCGGGCAGCAGGGCGAGGCTGAGCAGCCACCACTGGCCGCCACCGAGCCCCACCGGGATGGTGGCCAGGCCGAGCAGGATCGTCAGCAGCAGCGGCGAGACCGGTCGGGAGAGCGCGCCGTACGCAAACCCGCCGACGAGCGAGTAGGCGGCCCACATCGTGAGCACCGCACCGGTCCAGCCGACCTGCCCGGCGTCGCGCAGCACCGCCACCACGGCGACATCGGTGCCGCCGAGCACCATCGTGGCGGCGGCGCTCAGTGCGAGCAGGCCGATCAGACGCGGGGTGAGCCAGTCCCGGCGGGCCGGTGCAGCCGCCGAGGTGGTCGACTCCGCCTCGGTACGGGTCGGCGGATCGAGGACGAACAGGAGCACTCCGGAGAGGACCATGCCGGCGCCGATGGCGTACATGGCCACCTCCGGCGACACGGCGGTGGCGAGGAGTACGGCGAGAGCGGGCCCGGTCATGAAGGAGAGTTCGACCGACATCGAGTCCAACGCGTAGGCCGGCCGCCGTTGGTCCGGTGGCACCAGCGCGGCGATCGACTGCCGTACCACCGAAAAGACCGGCAGCGTCAACAGGCCGCCGACCAGGACCGAGCCGAGCAGGAACGGGTACGTCAGGCTCGGCGCGGCGATCCAGAAGACCGCCGACGCGACGGTGGTGAGGATCAGCAGCGGTCGCAGCCCACGCCGGTCAACCAGCCGGCCGAGCAGGGGCGCACCGAGCGCCGAGCCGACCGTCATGAACGCGCCGACGAGCCCGGCCGGGCCGTAGCCGTAACCGAGGCCGACCACGTGCAGGGTCATCACGACGGCGCTTGCCGCCATCGGCACCCTGGCCAGAATCGACACCAGCAGCAATGGCCGCAGTCCGGGGAGCGCGAGCACTTCCCGGTAAGGCTTCACATTCAACACGGTCCGTACCTCCTGGACCATCTTGGCCCAGTGGTCCGGTCCGCGGGCCACCGGATTTTCCCCGTTTCTCCGGCGGTGATGGCGGTCCGCCCGGTTCAGGACGCTTTGACTACCGGTTCGCCGTGGAGTGTGACGCCCGCCTCACCCAGCTCCTCCACCGCCATCTCGGTGGTGTGGCCGGACACCCCGGCGGTCAGGTCGAGCAGCACGGTGGTGTCGAACCCCTCCCGGAGGGCGTCCAGCGCCGTGGCCCGGATGCAGTGGTCGGTGGCGATCCCAACCAGTTCGACCGTGTCGACATCGTGTTCGCGTAGCCAGTCGGCCAGCTCCGCGCCGTCGTCGGCGTACCCCTCGAACCCGGAGTACGCCGCGGCCCGCTCACCCTTGCGGAACACCACCTCGATCCGGTCCGTACGCAGGTTCGGGTGGAAGTCGGCGCCGGGTGAGCCCGCCACACAGTGGGCCGGCCACGAGTGCGTGTAGTCCGGCACCTCGTCGAAGTGGGAGCCGGGATCGATGTGGTAGTCCTTGGTCGCCACGATGTGCCGCCACCGGTCCGGCTCGGCCGTGATCAGTTCGGAGATCGCCGCCGCGACCTCGGCGCCGCCGCCGACCGGAAGCGAACCTCCCTCGCAGAAGTCGTTCTGCACGTCGACGATGATCAGTGCTCGACTCATCTGGTCGCCTTTCACGGATGTCTTGGTCAGCTCGTGGGCACCACGGTGACGGGGATCGTCGGATCCCCGGCGGAGAGCTTGAGCCCCTCCCAGGGGATCGAGATGAGGCACTGGCGCAGATGTTCGCGGGACTCGGCCAGTCCGGGCAGCTCCACCGGCTCGCCGCCGACCAGGTAGCTGCGCTGGAGCAACCGATCGTTCGGCCGGTGGTCGGGCACCCCCTGCGAGACCACGATCTCCTCGGTCGCGGTCCCGGTCGGCTTGTGCCGGCGGATCGCCACCTTGCGCCCGCCGACGGTCGCCTTGTTCTCCGAGCGTTTGACCACCGGGCGCCCGTCGACCTCGACCAGCTTGTAGACCAGCCCGGCGGTGGGGGCGCCGGAGCCGGTCACCACGGCGGTCCCGGCGCCGTACATGTCGACCGGCTCGGCGGCGAGCGCGGCGATCGCGTACTCGTCCAGGTCGCCCGAGACGATGATCTTCGTTTCGGTCGCGCCGAGCGAGTCGAGCAGGTCACGCGAGTGGTGCGCCAGCACCGACAGGTCACCCGAGTCGATCCGGATCGCCCGCAGGTCCGGGCCGGCGACCGCGATCGCGTTCCGGATGCCCTGGGCGATGTCGTACGTGTCGACCAGCAGCGTGGTCCCCTTGCCCTGCGCCGCCACCTGCGAGGCGAACGCGGCCGACTCGTCGTCGTGCAGCAGCGTGAACGCGTGCGCGGCGGTGCCGGCGGTCGGAATGCCGTACCGCTGGCCGGCGGCCAGGTTCGAGGTGAACCCGAAACCGGCCAGGTACGCCGACCGCGCGGCGGCGACCGCAGCCTCCTCGTGGGCGCGGCGGGAACCCATTTCGATCACCGTACGGCCCCGGGCGGCGGTGACCATCCGGGCCGCCGCGGCGGCGATCGCGCAGTCGTGGTTGAGCACTGACAACGCCAGCGTCTCCAGCAGTACGCACTCGGCGAAGGTGCCGGAGACGGTCAGGATCGGCGAGCCGGGGAAGAAGAGCTCCCCCTCGGCGTACCCCTCGATGTCGCCGGTGAAGCGGAACCGGGACAACCAGGCGGCCGTCTGTTCGTCGACCACCCCGGCCTCCCGCAGCCAGGCCACCTCGGCGTCGTCGAAGCGGAAATCGCGGACCAGGTCGACCAGCCGGGCGGTGCCGGCGACCACACCGTAGCGCCGGCCGGTGGGCAGCCGGCGGGTGAACACCTCGAAGACACACTGGCGGTCCGCCGTGCCGTCACGTAGCGCGGCACTGACCATCGTCAGCTCGTAGTGGTCGGTCAGCAACGAGGAATGAGGATTGCTCACCCGCCTAGCCTAAGCGCGCGTCAGCGCGACCGGGACAGCATGACCGCAGCGTTCACGGTCTGGCCTTGCCGTCGTGGTCCGGCAGTGCGCGCAGCGCCGGCCACAGCTCGCCACGGCCGGTCACGCCGAGCTTGGTGTAGACCCGCTGGAGGTGGTTCTCCACCGTCCTGGTGGAGATGTAGAGCTGCTCGGCGATGTTGCGGCTCGGCACCCCGCCAGCGGCCAGCCGGGCGATCTGGCGTTCCCGTTCGGTCAGCGCCGGCTGCTCGGCGGTGAGCGCCGGTGTGCGTACGGTGTCGCAGCGTTCCAGCAGCGCGCTCAGCCGTATGTTCGCCTCGTGCGCCCGGGGCGACTTTGCCTCGCGGAGCCGGGCCACCGCCATCGCGGTCGCCTCGGCGGCGTACAGGGTCAGCTCCAGTTCGTCGAAGCTGCTCGCCACGGCGAGAAGTTCGTCACCGGAGCGGGCGGCGACCGCCCGGGCGTGTCGGGCCAGCAGTGGGGGCAGGACGCCCTCGACGGTCTCGGTCAGTTCGGTCAGCCGGTGTGCCACGTTCTGCCGTCGACCGTCCCGGGTTTCCCGACCGACCTCCAGTTGGGCGCGGTCCAGCCGGACCAGGTCGTGCAGCGCCAGCACCTCGTGCCCGGTGAGACCGTCCCGGCGCAGGTCCTCGACCAGCGTGGTCAGGTGGTCGACGGCCCCTTCCAGGTTGCCGCCGGACGCGAGTACGGCGGCCCGGGCCTGCTCCCGCCACGGATACAGGATCGCCATCCCGGGCGAGTGCATCTCGTCGGAGACGGCCATCGCGTTGGTGGCCTGGGTGGTGTCGCCCTGTAGCGCCGCCGCGTGGGCCCGTTCGGCGTGGGCCAGGCCGGCGAAGACTCGACTCGTCGCCAGCACCGCGCACGCGTCGGTGCTGGTCCGTAGCGCCTCGGCGGTCCGGCCACGCAGCCGGGCGGCCTGGGCGCGCAGGATCGACAGGTAACCGGAGCCGAGCCGGAAGTCGCCCGCCACCGCCAGGTCGGCGAACTCGGCGGCGACGATCTCGTCGATGCCCTTCAGATCGCCGGCGAGCGCGAGCCGGGTGCCCCGGGCCAGTTCCAGGGCGAGTTGCAGGTACGGCATGTCGCCCCGCCACAGCGCCTCGTCGGCCTCCACCCCGGTCACCGCGCGCCCACTGTGTTGCAGCTCGCCCTGGGCGGCCTGGAGGTGCGCGATCGTGCACCGGGCCAGTCCCCGGGCGGAGAGTGTCGCCGCCGGCCGGTCCAGGACCGCCCGGCTCAGCCGGAGTGCCTCGGCGAAGTCGAGCTGGTGCAGGCGCATGATCGCCTCGAACGCGCGGACCCGGGCCCGCGCCGGCGGGTCGACGAGCTGTTCCGCCGCCGCAGAGATCTCCTTGACCGTCGACTGCTGGCTCAGGCCCCAGTAGGTCACCATGCCGCGTACGGTCAGCCACCGGCCGCGTCGTTCGTCGGTGGTGACCTGGTCGGCGACCCCGTCGAGGACGTCGATCGC
Organism: Micromonospora sp. NPDC050417; assembly: GCF_044458865.1. Classification (NCBI taxonomy): domain Bacteria; kingdom Bacillati; phylum Actinomycetota; class Actinomycetes; order Micromonosporales; family Micromonosporaceae; genus Micromonospora; species Micromonospora sp. NPDC050417. Next base: position 51,954 of record NZ_JBITIH010000004.1, on the reverse strand, counting down.
CTCCTTTGGCTGGTCGGTGAACATCAGGATGGTGGCGAGCAGTTCGGCGGCGTCGAAACCACCGTCGTTCTTGAGCGCCGCCCGCGCCAGCCGCGCGGCGAGCGGTACGTCGAACCGACCGAACGCCTGACCGGCCGCGCGGAGCAGCAGCTTGGAGTCCTGCACGGTGTCGGAGTCGAGCCGCCACACCGCCACCCGGAGCAGGTCGTTCCTCCGGTTCTTGCCCACCCGCTCCAGCAGGTCGGCGAGTTCGGCCTTCAGACGGCGGGCCCGGCTCGCTGGGCACTGCTTGCGAACCAGCTCACCGTAGAGCGGGTGGGCCAGGAACAGGTTCACCCGGCGGTCGTCGCGTTCCTCCCGGATCAGCACACGATTCAGTACCGCGTCCACATCGGTCGGATCGGTGATCTCCTGCAACAGCCGGGTGCCGATCGGTTCGCCCATCGCGACCAGTTCGAGCACCCGCCGTTCGCCTTGGCTGAGTTGCCCGATCCGGGTGTCGATCAGCTCCTCCAGGCTCGGGGCCAGTTCCACCGGGCCGGTACGGGCCCAGATCCAGGTGCCGATCTCGTTCTGGACCAGTTCGTTGTTGGCGACCCCGGCGAGCACCAGTTCGCGCAGCATCAGCGCGTTGCCCTGGGCGTGCCGGTAGAGCTTGTCGGCGGAGATGCCGTCCAGGTGTCCGCCGAGCAGTTCGTCCAGGAGTTCGTGCGCCTCGGGCAGGTCCATCGCCGGCAGTACGGCGTACTCGACCAGGTCGTCCCTCCACAGTGCCCGAATCGAGAACGGAATCTCCTCGCCGCTGCGTACGGTGCAGAGCACCTTGGTGTTCGCGGATTGTGCGATCAGGTAGACCAGTGCGGCGGAGGACTGGTCGAGTAGGTGGGCGTCGTCGATGGCGAGCACGATGTTGCGCCCGGCGGCCTGCTGGTGCAGGGCGTCGAGAGCCCAGCGCAGCACCCCGGCAGCGGAGAGTCCAGCCGGCTGGTCAGCCGGCAGGACCTGGGCCAGGCCGCCGAACGGCAGCCCACTGGTGGCGATGTTGCCGGATGCCTGCCACACGGCGACCTTCTCCTGTGGAAGCTGTTTGACGGCTTCCCGGAGAAGTCTGCTCTTGCCGATTCCGGCTTCACCACTGAAAATGAGGCCGCGCCCACTCGAACTGGTGGCGGCGGCGGTGAAACGGGCGAGTTCAGCCGCTCGGCCGACGAAGTTCCACAGAACCATCCACGCAGCATATCGATCTGACTCGTTCCGAGTGTGACCCCCGACGCGCCGGAGTTGAGTATCACTGCGGTTGTCGATGAGTAGCGGTGGTGCTCGCAGCGTGCGGGCATCGACACGTAGCGTTCTCTTCGTCCGGGGCTGAATGCCGGACCCGCACCCGTCCGACTCGATCCGTCGGGCGGCGCCATCTGGTCAGGGAGGCCGCCGCATGGAGTCCGGACCTCGGTTCACCAACACCGGTTCCGGGCCGGTTCGCACGTTCGCCGACGCCGGGACAGGTCCGGACCGGCAGGAGGACGTGCCCACGTCGTACGCGGCGAGGCCGGACCATTCCACCACCGTCCCAACCGAACCCGTACGCATCGACCAGCCGCTGATCGACCCCGTCCCCGACGAGCCGCTCGCGGTGGTCGCCGTCGGCCCCGCCGGTGGTGGTCGCGACGCCGTGGTCGCCGCCCTGCTCGGGGTCGGCGAATCGGCCCTGCGGGTTCCCGAGGGGACGTTTCTGGTGATCCGGCACGGCCGGAGGATCACCGGATCCGCCTACGTGCCCGGCTACCGGGAGCCCCACCCGTACGGCAACGAGGCGACCGGCGCCGGTCCGGCACTCGCCCGGCCGCCCCGTCGGGTGGAACTGACCCTTCCTGAGCCGTTGCTGCGCCGCTTCGACGTGGTCGACACCCCGCACACCGGCGAACTCGGACCGGCCGGCACCCGGATCCTGCTCGACGTGGTCGACCGGGCCGGCGCGCTGCTCTTCGTGATCTCCGCCGAGCAGGCGTTGACCGCTCCCGATCTCGACCTGCTGACCGAGGTCTCGCATGGCGAGGCGAAGGTCTTCTTCGTGGTGACGCCGGGCGAGGGCGGCTGGCCGGACCCGGGCGAGGCCGACCTGGTCACCGACGTCGACTGGACGGCCGACCTCGACCCGGAGATCGGGTACGTGCTCACCGACGGCGCTACCGACCCGATCCAGGTGATCCTCGACGCTCACCGGGCCGCCCTGCTGGCCGCGGTCCCGTCGCTGGCGGACGCGAAGTGGCTGGCCCTGGATCCCGGGCACGAGGATGCCATCCACGTGCGTCGGGCACTGACCGACTGGGCCGAGCCGGAAGCGATGCACCGGGTCGCCGCGCACCCCCCGGTCGCCCCGGACGCCACCCGTACCGTCCCGGTCGCGCCGACCGCGCACGACTCGGACTGGGCCGACTGGCTCGACCGTGAGGTGCACACCCGGGCGCACCGGTTGCGGCAGCACCTCGCGCTCGAACTCGCCAACATCCACCTCCGCTGCGTGCAGGAACTCGTCTTCGGCGGAGGCTGCCGGGCCCTGCCCGGGGCGCTCGACCGGGAACTGCACGCGCTCTCCCTGCGGGCGGTCGCCGAATCCGACCGGGGCGTGGAGCGGATCCTCACCGAGACCCTCACCCGGGTCTTCGGCACACCCCCGGACGAGGCGATACGGCGGCGGGTGGCGGTCGCCGTACGGTGGGGCTTCGACGAGGAGCGCAGCGGACGCGAACTGGCCCGGGTACTGCTGGTCACCAGCACCGGGGGAGTGGCCACGGTCACCGGGATGGCGGCGGTGGCGGCGTTGGCGGTCTACCCCGGCGAACTCGGTGGTGTGGTGCTGCCGCCGATCGGCGCTGGTCTCTCCGGCGGCTGCTACCAGCACTGGCGCAGCCCCTCGAACGCCGACGTCGCCAAGGCCCGGTCGTGGCTCCAGCGCGCCCTGCGGGAGGTCGAGCTGGAACTCGCCCGGGAACTGACCCGGCGGTTCGAGGCGGTCCAGAAATCCCTCGGCACGGTGCTCCACGACGCCGTCGACCACGGCATCCTGCTCGCCTGAGATGCGCCGCTCCGTCGGTGGCGGCGAAGTTCCGGACATCGGCGGCGTTCCGGTTCAACAGTTCCCGCGACGCAGTGGCACGATGGAGGGCATGGCGGCTCCCCAGATCGCACCAGTCGAGACGCCGGACACCGAGGAGGTGCCGGTCTCCGACCGGGCCTGGGTCACCATCGTGTGGGACGACCCGGTGAATCTGATGTCGTACGTCACGTGGGTGTTCCAGAAGCTCTTCGGCTACAGCCGTGAGAAGGCCGAGGAGTTGATGCTCGACGTGCACCACAAGGGTCGCGCCGTGGTGACCAGCGGGGCGCGGGAGCGGATGGAACACGATGCCTCCCAGTTGCACGCCTACGGGCTGTGGGCGACGGTCGACCGGTCGTGAAGACTGGGCAACGGGTCGACCGGGCCGGTCGAGCGGGCGAGGGTGACGGGGAAGCGGAGTGAGCATGTTCCGGCGGTACGGCGAACACTGCGTGGCCACGTTCGCGACGGACGAGATCCGGGTTCTGCGTAAGGTCGCCGGTGAGGTGGTGGGTCTGCTCACCGATGGCTTCGACCACGACGATCCGGTGGTCGGTCGGCTCTTCCCGGACATCTACCCCGACGATCCGGGCAACTCGGCCGAGTTCCGCCGTTACACCGAGGGCGACCTGAAGACCGGCAAGATCGATCAGGCCGGGGCGATCCTCGCCGCGCTCCCCCCGGAGACCGGGGGTGAGGTACGTCTCGACCCCGAGGCAGCCGAGGCGTGGCTCCGAGCGCTCAACGACGCCCGACTGGCGATGGGCGTACGGCTGGAGATCAAGGACGGCACCGACCTGAGTGACGAACTCGACCAGGCTCTGGTGGCGGACCCGACGTCGAGCCGGGTCTTCCAACTCTCCGTCTACGCCTACCTGGGCTACCTCCAGGAGTCCCTGCTCAACGCCCTCGTCGACTAGCTCTCGACGCAAGGAGGGGCCCCGGGGGTTGGGCGCGCGGGCGCCAACGGGCCCCCCACGGAGGGGCCCCCCCGGGCCCGCGCCCCCCCCCCGGAGGGGGGCCCGGGCGCCCCCCGCCCCGGGGCGCCACCCGGAGGCCCTCCACACCCCCCCCGCCCCCCCGCTCGCCCCGCACGGCGGGCCCCCTTTTTCGCGCCCGGCTAAAACACGGGGCCCCTCCTTGCATGCTCCCGAGCGGGCCGGCTCAGCCGAAGGTGAGAGCGGCCAGTTCGTCGTCGTCCAGGGTCAGCGCGGCGGCTGCCACCGAATCGAGGATCGATTCCGGACGGCTCGCCCCGGGGATCGGGATGACCACCGGCGACTGGGCCAGGTGCCAGGCCAGGCAGATCTGCTGCGGGCTGACCCCACGGGAGGCAGCCACGTCGGCGAAGGGCTGGAACCGGCTGCCCAACTGCGCGGCCTGGGCGATGCCGCCCAGCGGCGCCCAGGGCAGGAACGCGACGCCCAGTTCGTCGCAGAGCATCAGTTCCGGCTCGGAGCTGCGGAACGCGGGGGAGAACTGGTTCTGCACCGAGGCCAGCCGGCCGCCGAGGACCTCCTGGGCCTCCCGGATCTCCGCCGGGTTGGCGTTCGAGATGCCGGCCATCTGGATCTTGCCTTCGTCGAGCAGGTCCCGCAGGACGCCGATCGAGTCCGCGTACGGGACCGACGGGTCCGGCCGGTGGTGCTGGTAGAGGCCGATCGACTCGACGCCGAGCCGCTTGAGTGATGCCTCACAGGCGGCCCGGAGGGCCTCCGGGCGACCGTCGAGGCCCCAACTGCCGTCGCCGGGCCGGACCATCCCACCCTTGGTGGCGACCAGCACATCCGAGGTGTCGCCCCCGTAGCTGGCCAGCGCCCGCGCGATCAACGACTCGTTGTGGCCGACCTCGTCGGCGTGGATGTGGTAAGCGTTCGCCGTGTCGATCAAGGTGACACCGGCGTCGAGCGCGGTGTGGATGGTACGGATCGACCGGCTCTCGTCGTCCGGGCGGCCCTCGATCGACATCGGCATGCCGCCGAGCCCGATCGCGCTCACCTCGACCGCACCGATGCGGCGATTCTTCATGGCGGAGCCCTCCTCGCTTAAGTTTTCGCTAACAGCTTCCCTCTCGGTGACCGGGCTGAGCAGCTTGGGGTCCCGTCCGGCCAGCTTGGGGTCCCATCCGGTGAGGTGGGCGGAGTTGGTGTGGCGAAACAGGCGGTAGGCTGGTGCCGTGCTGAGCATCGACCGGGCGATCCGCGACGCGATCGTCGCGCACGCTCGTCGGGACCACCCCGACGAGGCCTGCGGCGTGGTCGCCGGCCCGGCCGGCAGTGACACGCCGACCCGACACATCCCGATGGAGAACGTCGCCCGCTCGATGACCTTCTACGAGTTCGACTCGATGGAGCAGTTGCGGGTGTGGCGGGAGATGGACGACCGGGACGAGGAGCCAGTGGTGATCTACCACTCGCACACCGCGACCGAGGCGTACCCGTCCCGCACCGACATCTCATTCGCTGGCGAGCCGGGTGCTCACTACCTGCTGGTCTCCACCCGCGATCCGGATTCCGAGGAGATTCGCTCGTTCCGGATCGTCGACGGGGTGGTGACCGAGGAGCCGGTCCAGATCGTCGAGGCCGCGGTGGACCCGCACGCCGTGCAGTCCTACATGTTCGGGCAGAGCCCGACGACGGTCGACTACGAGTGTTCCGGCCGCTGACCCCGTGATCGTGGGTAGCGCCCTGTCCGTAGTCCCTTCCCCTGCAACCGTCGCACTCTAGGAGTAACGCCATGGCCATCGAGGTCCGCATTCCCACCATCCTGCGCAGCTACACCGGCGGCGCGAAGGTCGTCGAGGGCGCCGGAGACACCCTCGCCGAGCTGCTGTCCAATCTCGACAGCACGCACTCCGGCCTGCGGGGCCGGCTCGTCACCGACGAGGGTTCGCTGCACCGGTTCGTCAACATCTACGTCAACGACGAGGATGTCCGTTTTCTCGGTGCCCTCGACGCGAAGGTCGCCGACGGCGACACCGTGACGATTCTGCCGGCCGTTGCCGGCGGCGCGTTCGGCTTCGCGGCGGCGGCCGCGATCCTGTCGCACACCGCCCGCTGAGGGAGTTCGCCGTGGCGCGGTACGACAGCCTGCTCGACGCCTGCGGCGGCACGCCGCTGGTGGGTCTGCCCCGCCTGTCGCCGACGGTGCCCGAAGGGGCACCGTCGGTGCGGCTCTGGGCGAAACTCGAAGACCGCAATCCGACCGGCAGCATCAAGGACCGGCCGGCGTTGTACATGGTCCGGGCCGCCGAGGCGGCCGGCCGGCTCCGGCCGGGCGACACGATCCTCGAACCCACCAGTGGCAACACCGGCATCTCGCTGGCGATGGTGGCGAAGCTGCACGGCTACCGCCTGGTCTGTGTGATGCCGGAGAACGTCTCGGCCGAGCGGGTGCAACTGCTCCGGATGTACGGCGCGGAGATCATTTTCTCGCCGGCCGCCGGCGGTTCCAACCAGGCGGTCGCGACGGCGAAGCAGATCGCCTCCGAACACCCCGACTGGGTGATGCTCTACCAGTACGGCAACGAGGCGAACGCACGCGCACACTACGAGACCACCGGGCCGGAGCTGCTCCGTGACCTGCCGACGATCACCCATTTCGTGGCCGGCCTGGGCACCACCGGCACCCTGATGGGGACCGGGCGGTTCCTGCGCGAGAAGGTCGACGACATCGAGATCGTCGCGGCCGAGCCCCGCTACGGCGAGCTGGTCTACGGGCTGCGCAACATCGACGAGGGCTATGTGCCGGAGTTGTACGACGCGACCGTACTCAACCGGCGGTTCTCCGTCGGCACTCGCGACGCGGTGCTGCGTACCCGGCAACTGGTCGAGGTGGAGGGGATCTTCGCGGGCTTCTCCACCGGTGCCATCCTGCACGCCGCTCTCGCCGTGGCACACGAGGCGGTACGCGCCGGCCGTCGCGCCGACGTCGCCTTCGTGGTGGCCGACGGTGGCTGGAAGTACCTCTCGACCGGTGCGTACGGCGGCACCCTCGGCGACGCCGAGGAGGCCCTGGAGGGCCAACTCTGGGCGTGAGTCGAACCGGTCGCTCTGGACGGTGCTACGGCCGCTCAGAGCGACCGCCGGCTACAACGCGGCGAGGGTCAGCGCCAGGTTGGCGGCGAGCGGCAGGGTCGCCAGGCTCAGCATGATCCAGGGCAGGCGGGGGTGCCGGACGAACAGGAACGCGACCATGGTCAGCGCGATCCCACCGAGACCCATGGCGGCGATGGTTGGTTCGTACCAGTTCGGGGCCAGACCCGCGACCACGGCGACCAGTCCGCGCAGCCCGGCCGCGAGCCCGACCAGGCCCAGGACGGTGGCCCAGCCGCACACCCCGAGGATCTGCCGGCTGGTGCCGCGCGGCCCGGCCCGCCGGGTGCAGATCGGGTGGTCGGCGGTGGGCGCGGCCCAGGGTACGAGCGGTGACCGCACGACCGGCGGCCCACCCTGCACCGACGTCGTCGCGCCGACCGGTGGTGCGGTCTGTGCCGCAAGTGTCGCGCCGACCGACGGTGCGGTCTGCGCCGCAAGCGTCGCGCCGACCGGCGGGGTGCCCGCCGCAGCCGCCACCGTTGCCGTGGCTCCGACCGGCGGTCGCGTCAGCGTGGATGCGGCGGATGCCGTCGCGGCGGGCGCGTTCGGGTGCTCGGACCCGCCCGGCAGGATGGCGACCGCATGATCGGCTGGCGTCGCCGGTCGGATCGATCCGGTCGCCACCAGCGGTACGGTGCCGACAGCGATCGTCGGCGTGGCGGCCCGCTGGGAGCCGGTTGCCGTGGTGTCAGCTTCGGAGGGCACGGTGCACCGTCCTGGTCCAGGTCATTGCCCGCCGGGACCGGCGGACCTCGTCACCTGATGCAACGGTCAGGCGTGACAGGGCGTAACGGCGGGGTCGGTGAAGTCGTTCGGCCCAGGTGGAGGGCGGAGGTTGGACCGGTGTCACCTTGGCGACAACAAGCACCAGTTTTTTCTTGCCTCCCGGTGTCGAAGCGTAGGCTGCGCACCGTGACAGAGGCGCCAACGAAGATCGTCTACACATTGGTTGGCGGCCTGTCCGTGACCATCGGTGACTTCAGGACGACCGGATGCGACTGACAGTTCTGGGCTGTGCCGGGAGCTTCCCCGGTCCCGAGGCGGCGTGTTCGGCCTACCTGGTGGAGGCGGACGGATTTCGCCTGCTGGTCGACTTCGGTTCCGGCTCACTCACCGCTTTGCAGCGCTACGCCGGGCTGCACGCGGTCGACGCGATCGTCCTCACCCACCTGCACTGCGACCACATCCTCGACGCGGTCACCTACGTCGTGGTGCGCCGGTACGCCCCGGACGGCCCCTATCCGCCGTTGCCGGTCTACGCCCCGGCCGGCGCGCCGGACCGGCTCGCCGCCGCGTACAGCCAGGAAGAGACGACCGTCGACGACGTCTACACCTTCTACGGCCTGCAACCCGGCACTTTCCCGATCGGGCCGTTCTCGGTCACCGTCGACCGGGTCAACCACCCGGTCGAGACCTACGGCGTACGACTGGAGCACAACGGCCGCTCGCTGGTCTACTCCTCCGACACCGCCCCCTGCGAGGCGCTGCTGCGGCTGGCCCACGGCGCGGACCTCTTCCTCTGCGAGGCGAGCTACCTCGACGGCGTGGACAACCCGCCGGACCTGCACCTGACCGGGCGCGAGGCGGGCGAAATCGCCACCAAGTCGGAGGTCGGACGCCTGGTGCTGACCCACCTGGTCAGCGCCTGGGGCAGTGAGGCACTGACCCACGAAGCCGCGGCCTCGGCGTTCGCCGGACCGGTGGAAATCGCCCGACCCGGTGCCCGGTACGACATCTAGCCATCGACGGCGACATCTTGTGCGGCACTGTTTGCCGGACGGTCAGCTAACCGTCGCCCGTCGCACCCGAACGGGTTCCACGGTGAGCGCATGCGCATCGCGATCGTCACGGAGTCCTTTCCACCGGATGTCAACGGTGTGGCGCACTCCGTTGTCCGCGCCGCCGAGCACCTGGTCCGCCGGGGTCACACCCCGATCGTGATCGCCCCGGCGCCGGCGTCGGCCACCCGCGACATCGGCGGCGACCACCCCTATCCGGTGGTTCGGGTGCCGAGCGTGGCGGTGCCCCGCTACCGCGGTTTCCGGCTCGGTCTGCCCTCCGCCCGGCTCGCGGACACGCTCCACGAGCACGCCCCGGACGTGGTTCACCTGGCCAGCCCGTTCGTCCTCGGGGCCCGGGGCATGGCGGTGGCGAGTCAGCTCGACCTGCCCACCCTGGCGGTCTACCAGACCGACCTGGCGGCGTACGCCCGCCACTACCGGCTCGGATGGGGCGAGGCGGCTGCCTGGCGCTGGCTGCGTAACATCCACAACTCCGCTGACCGGACCCTCGCCCCCTCCACCCGCTCCGCCGCCGACCTGGTCGCGCACGGCGTACAGCGGGTGTGGTTGTGGCGCCGGGGCGTGGACAGCGTCCGCTTCGATCCGGCGCTGCGCAGCACGTCCATCCGTAGCTCGCTCGCCCCGGGCGGCGAACTGCTGGTCGGCTACGTCGGCCGGCTCGCCGTGGAGAAGCGCGTCGAACTGCTCGCCGAGACCTCCCGGCTGCCCGGCGTACGACTGGTCGTCATCGGTGACGGTCCGGCACGCCGGGACCTGGAGAAGGCCCTGCCCGGCGCGCTCTTCCTCGGTGCCCAACACGGCGAACAGCTCGCCCAGCTCTACGCCAGCCTGGACATCTTCGTGCACAGCGGCCCGTACGAGACCTTCGGGCAGACCGTCCAGGAGGCCCTGGCCAGCGGCCTGCCGGTGGTCGCACCCGCGGCCGGTGGCCCGCTCGACCTGGTCGAACCCGGGGTCACCGGAACCCTGGTGCCGCCGGAGGACGGCCCGGCGTTGGCCGAGGCGGTCGCCGAACTCGCCGCCGACCCGCAACGCCGTCGGGCGTTCGGGATCGCGGCCCGGGCGGGCGTCTCCGGCCGGAGCTGGGCGGCGGTCGGCGACGAACTGGTCGGCCACTACCAGGCGGTGCTCGCCTCCTCGGGGACCGCGACGTCTCGGCGGATCGCCGCGTGACGGCGCTGCGCATCGTCCGGTTGGCGAACTTCGTCACCCCCCGCTCCGGCGGCCTGCGCACCGCGCTGCGGTGTCTCGGCGCCGGTTACCGGGCGGCCGGGCACGAACCGGTGCTGGTGATCCCGGGGGAGCGGGCCAGCGACGAGATGATCGGCCCCGACCGGGTCATCACCCTGCCCGCGCCGGTGGTGCCCGGCACCGGTGGCTACCGGGTCCTGGTCGGCCGTGCCCCGCTGCGCCAGCTCCTCGAAACGCTGCGCCCGGACCGGCTGGAGGTCTCCGACCGGTCGACCCTGCGCTGGACCGGAGCCTGGGCCCGCGCGCACGGCGTGCCGTCGCTGATGGTGTCGCACGAGAGCCTCACCGGACTGCTCGGTGTCTGGGGCACCCCTGAGCCGCTCGGCCAACGGCTCGCCGACCGGCTCAACGCGCGTAGCGCGGCAACGTACGACCAGATCGTCTGCACCACCGACTGGGCGGCGGCGGAGTTCCGACGCATCGGCACGTCGAACCTGACCCAGGTGCCGCTCGGCGTCGACCTGGAGGCGTTCCACCCGGACCGGCACAGCCCCGAGGTACGCGCCGAGTACGTCGGCGACGGCGGTGTGCTGCTGGTCCATTGCAGCCGCCTCTCCCCGGAGAAGCGGCCGGAACTGGCGGTCGACGCGCTGGTGGCGCTCCGGGCGGCCGGCGTGCCGGCGACCCTGGTGGTGGTCGGCGACGGGCCGCGTCGGGGCGCGCTCGCCCAGCGCGCGGTCGGGCTGCCGGTCCACTTCACCGGCTTCCTGCCCGACCGCGACCGGGTCGCGGCGCTGCTCGCCAGCGCCGACGTGGTGGTGGCACCGGGACCGGTGGAGACCTTCGGGCTCGCCGGGCTGGAGGCTCTCGCCTGCGGTACTCCGGTGGTGGTGAACGCCGCCAGCGCGCTGCCGGAGGTGGTCGGCGACGCGGGGCTGGGCGCCGACGGCACGGGTGCCGCGTTCGCCGAGGCGATCGGTGCCCTGCTGGCCCGGAGCGAGCCGGTACGACGGGCGGCGGCGCGGGCGCGGGCGGAGCGCTTCGGGTGGTCCGCCTCGGTCGAGGGCTTCCTTCGGGCGCACGACGCCCCGGTCCGTTCGGACGCCCGGTTCGGGTGACCCGGGCGGTTCGGGTGATCCGGTCCGCTCGGACGTCTCGGTCGGCGTTCACAGGCGCTCGGGGGTGCCCCAGGGCGGAGAGCTGAGACCAAACGCATAGGCTGCCCCCATGGCACGACCTGATGGGCGGCAGCCCGATGAACTCCGGCCAGTGACGTTGACCCGGCAGTGGAGCGTGCACCCGGAAGGGTCCGTACTCGTCGAGTTCGGCCAGACCCGGGTGCTCTGCACGGCGAGCGTGACCGAAGGAGTGCCCCGCTGGCGCAAGGGGTCGGGGCTCGGCTGGGTCACCGCCGAGTACTCGATGCTGCCCCGGGCGACCACCACCCGGTCGGACCGGGAGAGCGTCAAGGGTCGGGTCGGTGGCCGGACCCAGGAGATCTCCCGGCTGATCGGTCGTAGCCTGCGGGCCTGCATCGACCTGAAGGCCCTCGGTGAGAACTCGATCGTTCTCGACTGTGACGTGCTGCAGGCCGACGGCGGCACCCGTACCGCCTCGATCACCGGCGCGTACGTGGCGCTGCACGACGCGGTCGGCTGGTTGGCCGCCCGCAAGGCACTGGCCGGCAAGCCGGCGTCGGTGATGCACCGCTCGGTCGCCGCGGTCAGCGTCGGCATCGTCGACGGTGAGGCCCGGCTCGACCTGAACTACCTTGAGGACGTCGCCGCCGAGGTGGACATGAACATCGTCTGCACCGGCACCGGGGACTTCGTCGAGGTGCAGGGGACCGGTGAGGCCAACGTCTTCGCCCGGGACCAGCTCGACGCCCTGCTCGACCTCGGGGTGCTCGGTTGCGCGGAGCTGGCCGACGCCCAGCGCAAGGCCCTGGCGGAGTAGGACAGGCGTGCCCCGGCGGCCGTTCGCCGGTGGGGAAGGCAAGACCCGGTCCCGCACGTGCGGGACCGGGGGTGGGAGACACCAACCCGGCCGTACGGCCGGACAACCGTGGAGCGAGGAGAGCGCATGACCCGGGTGCTGCTGGCGACCCGCAACGCCAAGAAGCTGGTCGAACTGCAGCGCATCCTGGATGGCGCGCTCGGTCCACAGCGGATCGAACTGGTCGGGTTGAATGACCTGCCGGCGTACCCGGAGGTGCCGGAGACCGGTCTGACCTTTGGTGAGAATGCCCTGCTGAAGGCGCGTGAGGGGGTCCGGCACACCGGGCTGCCGACGGTCGCCGACGATTCCGGCCTCGCGGTCGACGCGCTCAATGGCATGCCGGGCGTGTTCAGCGCCCGGTGGTCGGGCAAGCACGGCGACGACCAGGCCAACCTGGAGTTGGTGCTGGGCCAGGTCGGCGACGTACCGGACGAGCACCGGGGTGCCGCGTTCGTCTGCGCGGTGGCGCTGGTCCTGCCCGGTGGCAAGGAGCACCTGGTCGACGGTCGGCAGACCGGTCGCCTGCTGCGCGGGCCCCGGGGCGAGGGCGGCTTCGGCTACGACCCGATCTTCCTCGGCGAGGGTCAGGAGAAGACCAACGCGGAACTCACCCCGGCCGAGAAGGACGCGGTGAGCCACCGGGGCAAGGCCCTACGCGCCCTGGCGAAGGTGATCGCGAAGGTCCTCCTGCCGAGCTGACCCCGCACCGCTACTGCGTAAGGAGGGGCCCCTTGTTAACGCTATGCGTTAACAAGGGGCCCCTCCTTTCACGCCAGGGGGCCGAGGTGGGACTCGATGGTGGTGCGCAGGTCGCGGGCGATGACGGTGGCGCGGGCGGATTCGAGCGCGGGCGCCAGGAAGATGTCCGGGCCGGGTACGCCCGCGAACCGGGCCACCACGTCGACCGCGGCCTGACCGGCGGGTGACGGGGACAGCGGTGCCCGCAACTGGAGGCCGCGTACGGCGGCGAGCAGTTCCACCGCGAGCAGGCTGGTCAGGTTCTCCAGCACCGTACGGAGTTTGCGGCCGGCGGCCCAGCCCATCGAGACGTGGTCCTCCTGCATGCCGCTGGTCGGCAGCGAGTCGACCGACGCGGGGGCGGCGAGCCGGCGGTTCTCCGCCACGATGCCGGCTGCCGTGTACTGGGCGATCATCAGGCCGGAGTTGACCCCGGCGTCGGGGGAGAGGAACGCCGGCAACTCCCGGGAACGGGTGATGTCGAGCAGCCGGTCCACCCGACGTTCGGAGATCGCACCGACCTCGGCGGCGGCGATGGCGAGGAAGTCGGCGGCGAAGCCGAGTGGCGCGCCGTGGAAGTTTCCGGTCGACTCGACCCGGCCGTCCGGCAGCACCACGGGGTTGTCGACCACAGAGACGAGTTCCCGGGCGGCGACCGAGGTGACGAAGTCGAGGGTGTCCCGGGCCGCACCGGCAACCTGCGGGGCGCAGCGCATCGAGTAGGCGTCCTGGACCGCGTGCACCAGGTCGTCCCGGTGCGAGTCCATGATGCCGGAGCCCTGGAGCAGCCGGTGGATGTTCGCCGCCGAGACCGCCTGCCCCGGATGCGGGCGGATGCGGTGCAGTTCAGGCTGGAACGGCCGGTCGGTGCCGAGCATCGCCTCGATCGCGAGCGCGGCGGTCACGTCCGCCATGGTGAACAGGTGGGCGGCGTCGTCGATCGCCAGCAGCAGCATGCCGAGCATGCCGTCGGTGCCGTTGATCAGCGCCAGCCCTTCCTTGGCGGCCAGCTCGATCGGGGTCAGCCCGGCCCGGTGCAGCGCGAGCGAGGCGTCCTCGCGGGCACCGCCCTTGCCCAGGGTCCAACCCTCGCCGAGCAGCGCCAGCGCGCAGTGGGCCAGCGGCGCCAGGTCACCCGAGGCGCCGAGCGACCCGTGTTCGGGCACCCACGGGGTGATGTCGTGGTTGAGCAGGTCGACCAGGGACTGCGCGACGAGTGGGCGTACGCCGGAGTGGCCGAGCGCGAGCGAACGTACCCGCAGCAGCATCATCGCCCGTACCACCTCGCGGGGCATCGGCGCGCCGATCCCGGCGGCGTGCGACCGGATCAGCGCGTGTTGCAACTCCGCCCGGCGTTCCGGTGCGACGAAGGTGTTCGCGAGCGCACCGAAGCCGGTGGAGACGCCGTAGACCGGGCGCCCGTCCTGCTCGATTCGGTCCACGATCGCCCGGCTGGTCTCCATCGCCTCGATGGTGGCCGGGTCCAGGACGACGGTCGCGGTGCCTCGGGCGACTGCGAGGACGTCGGAGGGGGAGACGCCGCTCGGCGTCACGGTGACTACTGACATTGCGGTACTCCGTTGTGCAGGACCTGGCGGATCAGCGGTACCCCCGGCCGGTAGGCCAGGTGCAGATGGGAGGGGGCGTCGAGCAGGGTCAGGTCGGCGTGCGCGCCCCGCCGGAGCACACCGATGTCGTCGCGACGCAGCGCCCGCGCCCCACCGGCGGTCGCGGCCCAGACCGCCTCCGCCGGGGTCATCCCCATGTCGCGTACGGCGAGCGCGATGCAGAACGGCATCGAGGACGTGTACGACGAGCCGGGGTTGCAGTCGGTGGCGAGCGCGACCGTGGCGCCGGCGTCGAGCAGGCGTCGGGCATCCGGGTAGGGCGACCGGGTGGAGAACTCCGCCCCGGGCAGCAGGGTCGCGACCGTCACCGGCTCCGCACCGGAAACCCCGTCCACCTTCGTCGAGGCGAGCGCGTCGATGTCGGCGTCGGTCAGGTGGGTGCAGTGGTCGGCGCTGGCCGCGCCGAGTTCGACCGCGAGCCGTACCCCCGGACCGGGTCCGAGCTGGTTGGCGTGCAGCCGTACGCCGAGGCCGGCGGCCTGGCCGACGGTGAGGATCGCGCGGGCGTGGTCGGCGTCGAACGCACCCCGTTCACAGAAGACGTCGATCCAGCGGGCGTAGGGGAGCGCGGCGCGCAGCATCGGCCCGCAGACCAGCCCGACGTAGTCGTCCGGGCGGTCGGCGTACTCGGCCGGGACGACGTGCGCGCCGAGGAAGGTGGTCTCGGTGGTGAACTCGCCGGCGATCCGCAGCGAGCGGGCCTCGTCGGTGACGCTGAGCCCGTACCCGCTCTTGATCTCGATCGTGGTGGTGCCCTGCCGCATCGCCTCCATCCGCAGCCGGGACACGTTGGCGCGCAGGGTGTCGTCGCTGGCGGCGCGGGTGGCGCCGACCGTCGTCCGGATCCCGCCGCCGGTGTACGGCTGCCCGGCCATCCGGGCCGCGAACT
The DNA here is from genome assembly GCF_044458865.1 of Micromonospora sp. NPDC050417. Lineage (NCBI taxonomy): Bacteria > Bacillati > Actinomycetota > Actinomycetes > Micromonosporales > Micromonosporaceae > Micromonospora > Micromonospora sp. NPDC050417. The sequence goes on along the minus strand of NZ_JBITIH010000004.1, from coordinate 36,514 downwards.
CGGTCGCCCGGTCACCGGCGAAGACCAGGTGGGAGTGGCTGTCGACGAAGCCGGGCAGAACCGCCCCGCCGTCGGCGTCGATCCGCCCGTCGGCGGCCGGGGCATACTTCGCCGGCCCGATCCAGGCGATTCGGCCACCTTCGATCAGCAGCGCCGCCCCGCGTCGGATGCCGAGCGGGCCACCCTCGCCGTAGGGCTCGTTGGTGACCAGTTCGCCGATGTTGTCGACCAGCAGGCTGGGTCCGGACTGCGCGTTCACCGCCACACCTCGCGGATCGACCGGCCCAGTTCGGCGGCGACGTCGACCGAGACGTGCCGGCCGTCGCGGACCACCACCCGCCCGTCGACCAGGACGTCGGTGACGTCGGCGGCGGTCGCGGCGAAGAACGCGCCACCGGGCGGGACGGCCGCCGTCCGTACGGTGTCCAGGCGGACGGTGACCAGGTCGGCGCGGGCGCCGACGGCGATGGTGCCGGCGTCGGACCAGCCCAGCGCGGTGTGCCCGGCGGCGGTGGCGGCGTGCGTCAACTCGTCCGGGGTGAAGTGGCCGCGCCGTTCGCTGCGCAGCCGCTCGTCGAGTTCGACCGCACGCGCCTCCTCGAACAGGTCGATCACAGCGTGGCTGTCCGAGCCGAGACTCAGCGGGCTGCCCGAGTCGGCCAGGGAGCGGGCCGGTCCGATGCCGTCGGCGAGATCCCGTTCGGTGGTCGGGCAGAGACACGCGCCGGTCCGGGTGGAGCCGAGCAGTTCGAGATCGGCGCCGCTCAGGTGGGTGGCGTGCACCGCGGTCGCGGTGGGACCGAGGACGCCCATGTCGGCGAGGAGTTGGGTCGGCGTACAGCCGTGGGCGGCGAGGCATGCCTCGTTCTCGGCCCGCTGCTCGGAGAGGTGGAAGTGGAGCGGACCGCCCTGGTTGCGGTACGCGAAGCTGGCCAGCGAGCTGAGCGGGACGGCGCGGACGGAGTGCAGCGCCGACCCGATCCGGGCGTGCGGGGCGGGACGCAGCAGGTCGTGTCGCGCCGACCAGGCGTCGAGGTCACGGTCGCCGAACCGGCGCTGGATGCCGCGCAGTGGCTGACCGTCCACCGTGGAGGTGAGGTAGAGCGTGTCGAGCAGGGTGATCCGGATGCCGGCCTGGGCGGCGGCTTCGACCAGCGCGGCGCCCATCACGTTCGGCTCCGCGTACGGGGTGCCGTCCGGTTGGTGGTGCAGGTAGTGGAACTCGCCGACGCAGGTGATCCCGGCGAGCGCCATCTCGGCGTACGTGGCCCGAGCCAGGGCCAGGTACCGATCCGGGTCGAGCGTGCCGGCGGCCTCGTACATCCGGTCCCGCCAGCTCCAGAACGTGCCGCGTTCGGTGTGGGTGCGCCCGCGCAGCGCCCGGTGGAACGCGTGCGAGTGGGCGTTCGCCAGGCCGGGCAGGGTGACCCCGGGCAGCCGGGTCACGCCTGGCGGCGGCGCCACCCCGGCGCTGACCGTACGGAACCTGCCCTGGTCGACCTCGATCAGTACGTCCGCGCTGGGTTCCTCGTGACCGGGGAGCCAGGCGTACTCGGCGTGGAACCGCCCGTCCGACGGTCCGGCTGGTTTGCCCGACGGTGGCCCGGCTGGTTCGGTGATGGCGGTCATGGCGCGTCCCCTGGCTCGATGTCGGGGGTGGTTTGCGGTCCGGCGGCGAGGGTGGTGAGTACGTCGGCGAGGCGGGCGACCCCGGCGGCACAGTCGATGTCCTCGGCCGTCTCGGCGGGCGAGTGCGACACCCCGGTCGGGTTGCGGACGAAGAGCATCGCGGTGGGCAGGTGCGCGGCGAGCACTCCGGCGTCGTGCCCGGCGGCGGTGGGCAGCACCGGTACGCCACCGCGCAGGACGCGCTGGAACAGGTCGATCAGTCCGCCGTCGAACTCGACCAGCGGGGTGACCGACTCGCGGGTCAGTCGCAGCGCGGTGCGGTCGCGTACCGCCCGCTCGGTCGCCTTCTGCCCGATCGCCTCGATCAGGGTGTCGAGCGTGGCGACCTCGGCGGCGCGGGCGTCCAGCCAGCCGCGGACCAGAGACGGGACCGCGTTGGTGGCGTTCGGTTCGACCTCGACCCGGCCGACCGTGGCCTGGGCACCGAAGCGGCGTGCCTCCTTGTTCGCGGCGAGCACGGTGAAGGCGTACGTCAGCATCGGGTCGCGCCGGTCGGTCATCAGGGTGGTTCCGGCGTGGTTCGCCTCGCCGGTGAAGTCCATCCGCCAGCGGCCGTGCGGCCAGATTCCGCTGGCCACCCCGACCGGTGCGGCCAGGTCGACCAGGGCCCGCCCCTGTTCGACGTGGAGTTCGACGAAGGCGCCGATCCGGGCCAGCAGGTCGGGGCGGGCACCGGCCGGCTCGTCGCCGAGCGCCTTGGCCAGGGTGATTCCGTCCCGGTCGGTCAGTGCCGCCGCCCGGTCGGCGTCCAGTTCACCGGTGAGCAGCCGGGAGCCGAGGCATGGTACGCCGAACCGGGCCCCTTCCTCTTCGGCGAAGGCGACCACGCCGATCGGTCGCCGCAGTGCCGTCCCTCGTTCGCGTAGCCGGTCGAGGGCGAGCCAGGCGCTGACGATGCCGAGCGGCCCGTCGTAGGCGCCGCCGTGCGGGACCGAGTCGAAGTGGCTACCGACCAGGACGGCGTCACCGGCCCCGGGGTCGCCGTACCAGGCGACGAGGTTGCCGTTGCCGTCGGATTCGACCGGCATGCCCCGGTCGGCGGCCTGTTGCCGGAACCAGTCCCGGAGCCGTAGTTCCGGTTCGGTGAAGGCGAACCGGAGGTAGCCGCCGCTGACCGGGTCCCGCCCCACGGGCGCGATCTGGTCCCAGAGCTTCCGGAACGCGGCAACGTCGTCGCCGTGAGGAAGGGGCCCTTCTACAACGGAATCCGATAACAAGGGGCCCCTCCTTACACCTGGGTCATGGGGATGGTGAGGCCGGTACGGGTGGCGACGTCGTCGGCGGCGGGGTAGCCGGCGTCGACGTGGCGGATCACGCCCATCGCCGGGTCGTTGGTGAGTACGCGTTCGATCTTCTGCCCGGCGAGTGCGGTGCCGTCGGCGACGCAGACCTGCCCCGCGTGGATCGACCGGCCGATGCCGACGCCGCCGCCGTGGTGGATGGAGACCCAGGAGGCGCCGCTGGCGGTGTTCACGAGTGCGTTGAGCAGCGGCCAGTCGGCGATGGCGTCGGAGCCGTCGGCCATCGCCTCGGTTTCCCGGTAGGGCGAGGCGACCGACCCGGCGTCCAGGTGGTCCCGCCCGATCACGACCGGGGCGGAGAGTTCGCCGGAGGCGACCATCTCGTTGAACCGGACCCCGGCCCGGTCCCGTTCGCCGTAGCCGAGCCAGCAGATCCGGGCCGGCAGGCCCTGGAAGGCGACCCGTTCGCCGGCCATCCGGATCCACCGGGCCAGTGATTCGTTCTCCGGGAACAGGTCCAGTACCGCCCGGTCGGTGGCGGCGATGTCGGCCGGGTCACCGGAGAGTGCGGCCCAACGGAACGGCCCGCGTCCCTCACAGAAGAGCGGCCGGATGTACGCCGGCACGAAGCCGGGGAAGTCGAAGGCCCGTTCGTATCCGGCGAGCTGTGCCTCTCCCCGGATCGAGTTGCCGTAGTCGAAGACCTCGGCCCCGGCGTCGAGGAAGCCGACCATCGCCTCCACGTGCCGGGCCATTGAGGAGCGGGCCCGGTCGGTGAACTCGGCCGGCTTCGCGGCGGCGTACTCGGCCGCGTCGGCGAGTTCCACCCCGACGGGCAGGTACGACAGCGGGTCGTGCGCGCTGGTCTGGTCGGTGACGATGTCGATCTCGACGCCGCGTACCAGCAGTTCGGGGAAGACCACGGCGGCGTTGCCGACGACGCCGACGGAGAGGGGGCGGCGCTCCCGTTTCGCGGTCAGCACCGCCTCGATCGCCTCGTCCAGCGAGCCGGCGACCTGGTCCAGGTAGCGGTCCCGGACCCGTCGGGCGAGTCGTTCGGGGTCGACGTCGACGATCAGGCAGGCGCCACCGTTCATGGTCACCGCGAGCGGTTGGGCACCGCCCATACCGCCACAGCCGGCGGTGAGGGTGAGGGTGCCGGCGAGGGTGTCGTTGAACCGTTTGGCGGCGACGGCCGCGAACGTCTCGTAGGTGCCCTGGAGGATGCCCTGGGTGCCGATGTAGATCCACGATCCGGCGGTCATCTGGCCGTACATGGTCAGGCCGAGCTGTTCGAGGCGGCGGAATTCGGGCCAGTTTGCCCAGTCACCGACGAGGTTGGAGTTGGCCAGCAGGACCCGGGGCGCCCATTCGTGTGTACGCAGCACCCCGACCGGCCGACCGGACTGGACCAGCATGGTCTCGTCGTCCCGCAGTTCGGTGAGGGTCCGGATCAGCGCGTGGTACGAGGGCCAGTCCCGGGCGGCCCGGCCGGTGCCGCCGTAGACGACCAGGTCCTCGGGGCGCTCCGCGACCTCCGGGTCGAGGTTGTTCATCAGCATCCGCATGGCCGCTTCCTGGGCCCACCCCACGGCGGTACGGGTGCTGCCGCGCGCGGCGCGAACGGGTTGGTACATCGGGGTCTCCTCCGCAGCGGTGGGGAGTGGTCGGGGTTCGGGTGCGGTCGGTGCGTCGGTGCTGTCGAGGAACAGTCGGTTCAGTTGAGGAACACCTGGCGGCGGGCGGCGGACTGTTCGAACTCCTCCAACCGGCGCTGGGTGTGGCTGGGGGCGGCGTCGCAGATCGCCTGGAGCAGCACCATCGCCAGGGTCATCGGGGCGGTGTGCAGGTCGAAGACGAGTTGGGCGCCGACTGCGGCGGGAAGCACGATGTCGGCGTACTCGGCGGCCGGGCTGACCGCCGAGTCGGTGATCACGACGACGGAGAGTCCGGCGAGCTGGGCTTCGCGGAGCGCGTCGAGCGACTCACGCGGGTAGCGCGGCAGGACGATCGCCAGCAGGGCGGTGGCCCCGGCTGTCCGGGCCTGGTCGAGCCGGTCGGCGAGCAGGCTGCCGCCGGTGTCGAGCACCCGTACGTCCGGGTGCACCTTCGCCGCGAAGTAGGCGAAGTACGCGGCGAGCGGGGCGGCGGCGCGTAGTCCGAGTACCGGCAGGGGGCGGCTGTTGGCCAGCAGCGCACCGGCGGCGGTCACCCGGTCCGGGTCGGCGAGCTGTTCGGCGAGTCGGTGCAGGTTCTCCACCTCGTCGCGGACCGCACGCTGGAGTTCGTTGCCGGCCGGTACGTCGGCGGTCGGTCGGCCGTGTCCGGCGGTGATCTCGCGGAGCCGGCGGCGTAGGGCCGGGTAGCCGTCGTAGCCGAGCGCGATCGCGAACCGGGTCACCGAGGGCTGGCTCACCTGGGCGAGTTCGGCGATCTCGGCGGCGGACAGGTAGGCCGCCGAGGCGGCGTGCTGGACCAGGCTGTGCGCGATCCGGCGCTGGGTCGGGGTCAGCCGGACACCGTGGAACAGGTCGAGCACCTGGTCCGTGGGGGCTGCCGCACCCGAGACGAAGACCGCATCCCGGACAAGTGAATCCTCATTCACATGCGCACTCTATGCATGAAAACATTCAGATGGCAATGAGGCGCCGCCGAACGTGGCGGGACCGTGACCCGTGCGGGAACGTGATAAAACCAACTCCGTGGATGGGACCCGGTTCCGACGCACCATCGCCCGTACCCCCCTCGCACCCGTGGCGGCGTTCCCCAAACGGCTGCTCCGGGTCGCCCGACACGATGCTCGGGTGCTCGGCGTCTCCGCCCGCTGGCTGCTCACCTCGCGCGAACACCACAACTACACGTACGACCTGACCCGGCTGAGCCGCGAACACCTCGCCTGGTTCGTCAGCGTCCTCACCGACACCCCGGTCAAGCAGGTTCGCGACTACCTCGCCGAGATCGAGTCCGACCAGGTGCTGCGGCAGCACATCGAGCGGACCACGGCGACCTCGGCGCGGCGCGGCCTGGCCGACCGTCAGGTGCGTTACGCGCGACGCATCGGCTGGTACGCGATCGTCCGCGCGATCCGCCCGGCGCACGTGGTCGAGACCGGCGTGGACAAGGGGCTCGGCACCTGCGTGCTCGCCTCCGCGCTGCTCCGCAACGCCGCCGAGGGTCACCCCGGTCGGGTCACCTCGCTGGACATCAACCCCGAGGCCGGCTACCTGGCCCGGGTCGAGCCGTGGGCCGGGGTGGTGGACCTGGTCATCGGTGACTCGATCGCCTCGATCCGGGCGCTGGATCGCCCGGTCGACCTGTTCCTGCACGACAGCGACCACAGCGCCGGCCACGAACGCAACGAGTTCGAGGCGGTCGAGCCGAAGCTGGCGCCCGACGCGATGCTGCTCACCGACAACGTCACAGTCACCAACGTTCTTGCCGAGCACGCCGAGCAGACCGGCCGCCGCTTCCTCGCCTACCGCGAGACCCCAGCCCGGCACTGGTTCCCCGGCGACGGCATCGGAGTCGCCTGGTAGACCCGGCGACGCGTCGGCGTCGGTCGGAGAGGACGGATAGGGTCTCGGGCCATGAGCGATCTGGCCTTCCTCGATCGGACCCGTGCCTCGTACGACTCCGTGGCCGCCAGCTATTCGGCTCTCTTCGCCGACGAACTGCAAGAAGAGCCGGTGTGGCGGAGCCTGTTGACGCTCTTCGCCGAGCTGGCATCCGGGCGGACCGCTGACGTGGGGTGCGGACCGGGGCACGTGACGGCGTTTCTGCACGGGCGGGGGCTTGACGTGTTCGGGATCGACCTGTCGCCCGGCATGGTCGAACAGGCCCGGGCCAACTATCCGGAGCTGCGGTTCGAGGTCGGCTCGATGACCGGCCTCGCCCATCCCGACCGGAGCCTGTCGGGCCTCAACGCCTGGTACTCGACCATCCACATTCCCGACCAGGAGTTGCCGGGCGTGCTGGCCGAGTTCCACCGGGTGCTGATCCCGGGGGCGCCGCTGATGCTGGCCTTCCAGGTCGGCGACGCCCCGAAGCATTTCGCCGAGGCGTGGGGCCAGGAGGTCGACCTGATCCTCCACTACCGCCGCCCGGAAACCGTCACGGCCATGCTGGCCGAGGCCGGATTCCAGATCCTGGTGACGACGGTCCACGAGCCGGTCGTCATGCAGCCGAGGAAGCAGGGGGCCTATCTGATCGCCCGCAAGCTCGGCTGAACCAGGCTTGGGCACGACCTGGCTCTGAAACGGCCCACCCCTCCGCCTGGCCGGAGGAAGTCGTCCCGGGCAGGCGGAGGGGGGTTCCGGGTACGGCGCGGTCAGGCCGCGCCGAAGTCGGTGCAGTGTGCGATCGTCGCGTCGTCCGGCGCCACCGCGTGACGCGCCTCCGCCTGCCGGACACGACGGATGACCTCGGCGGGTCCGCTCGACGCCAGGACGGCCATGACCTCCGGCCAGTCGGCGAGCCCGAACCGGTCCACGACGCGGCTGGCCCCATTGCTGAGCAGGACGGCACCTGCCCCGCCCCCTGCCCCCCTCTCCCGCGATCTAGGGCGAAGCCGCGCGGATCGGTCTCTGACGGCACCGACTTGCCCTAGATCGCGGGAGGGGGAGGGGGGTTAGCGGGGTGGGAGTAGGCCGGGGGCGGGGGTGAGTGGCGAGAGCTGTGGCGTGAAGGTACGCGCGGCGTGGGCGGTTGCCGTACCGCAGAGTGCGGTGTCGATGAGCTGGAACGTCGCCGCGCTGATCGGATCCCCGGCGTACTGGTAGTGGCTGACGTTCAGCGCCACGCTCACCTGCCGTTTCCCGTCCGGGGAGTGCAACGACAACGTGTGGTAGCCGAACACCTGACCGTCGTGCCCGTACGCGTCACCGCAGCGCAGCGGCAGCGACAGCAGGCCGAGTCCGTAGCGCAGGCCGGTCGGGTCGGCCGGGTTGGTGGGCAGGAACCGTTGCAGTTGTGCCTGTTCGGCGGGGCGCAGCAGCCGGCCGTTGAGTAGCGCCCGGTAGAAGCGGTCCAGGTCGGCCGTGGTCGAGACCAGTTCGCCGGCCATCTGGCCCCAGGACATGTTGTAGACGCTGAAGTCGCGCAGCTCCCCGTCGTACCAGGGGAGGTAGCCCAGGCTGTGCGGGCCGGTGATGCGCGGCTCGGTGCCGGGGAAGTAGGTGTCGCGTAGCGCCAGTGGGCGCAGGATCCGGCGGCGGATCTCTTCGGCGGCCGGTCGGCCGGTGACCCGCTCCACGATCAGCCCGGCCAGGATGTAGTTGGTGTTCGAGTACGCGAAGGCGGCGCCGGGCGGGTTCGTGCGCGGCATGCCGAGCCCGGTCCGAATCAGTTCGCGCGCGGTGAACGTGGTGGTCCGGTGCTGCTCGACCTGCTCGGCGGTGGCGAAGACGACCCGGTCGTAGCTGCCGATCCCGCTGCGGTGGTTCAGCAGCATCCGTACGGTCACGGCATCGTCCGGCATCAGGCCCGGCAGGTAGCGCCGGACCGGTGCGTCGAGCGAGATCCTGCCCTCGCCGACGAGCTGGAGCAGGGTGGTGGAGACGAAGGTCTTGGTGATGCTGCCGACGCGGTGCCGGTAGTCGGGGCGTACGGGTCGCCCGGTGGTGATGTCGGCGACTCCGCTGGCGCCGCGCCAGGTGGCCCGGCCGTCGCGTACCTCGGCGAACACCCCGACCATGCCGGTGTCGGTGATCTCCCGCAGCGCCGCGTCGAGCGCCGGGACCGGCAGCCGGCCGTCGACGTGACCGGTCGCTGCCGGTTCCGCAGCCGCCGGGGCGGCCAGACCTCCGACGAGTACGACTGTGGCCAGCGCTCCGGCCAGGGACGAGGACAGCTTGCGTGGTGGTTTCCGCATGTTTCCTCCCGGATGGACGATCCGGGAACGACCGTAGTAGCACTTTGCAACTCTTATGGGGCGTCTCGTGTTGGCTGTCCTGTTCGTCGGTCCTCAGGCTGGGGATCCGTTCATTACGCCACTCGCCCCGAGGCGGGACGTGAGAATGGGACGGTGATCACGCGCGTCAACCTGGTGCGCAGCCCCGGTACTCCGATGCAGCCGGCGTTCCTGGAACTCTTCTACGACCTGGTGTACGTCTTCGCCCTCACCCAGATCACCGAACTGCTGGTGGACGATCTGAGCTGGCGGGGCGCGCTGAGGGCGTTCGTCCTGCTCCTAGCCCTGTGGTGGATCTGGGTGCTGACGGCGTGGTTGACCGACCAGTTCGACCCGCAACACCCGTTACTCCAGCTGTACGTCATGATCGTCATGCTCGGCGTCCTGCTGATGGCCATCGTGCTGCCCCAGGCGTTCACCAGGTACGGGCTGCTCTTCGCCCTCACCTACGTGACGATTCACCTCACCCGTCTCGTGTTCCTCCTGCTGGTCGGGTGGGGCACCCAACTCGCGCAGAGGTCGTTGCGGGCGGCCTTCTGGTTCAGCGGCTCCGCCCTGCTCTGGATCCCGGGTGCGTTCCTGGAGGGGTGGGTGCGCGCGGTGCTCTGGTTGGCGGCGCTGACCATCGACTACGTCTCGGCCGCCCTGCGGTGGCCGGCTCCGGGGCTGGGTGGAGCGCCCGGGTGGGAGCTGACGATCCAGGAGAGTCACCTCGCCGAACGCTACCGGCAGGTGCTCGTCATCGCGTTGGGCGAGATCATCCTGATCCTGGGGTTGACGTTCGCCGACGGGCAGAAGGGCCTGACACTGCACCGGACGCTGGTGCTGGTGCTCGCGTTCGCCACCACCGCACTGATGTGGCGGCTCTACATCTACCGTGCCGGCGAACAGCTCGGTCCCGCCATCGCGTCTTCCTCGCGTCCGCACCGGTTGAGTCAGTGGTCTTCGTACGCGCACATGGTGATGGTGGCCGGCATTCTCCTGACCGCCGTCGGTTTCACGATCATTCTCGAACACCCGAACGGCAGCCCCGACGAGGGCTGGACCGCCAGCATCGCGGGAGGCCCGGCCCTCTTCCTGGTCGGGCGCACCGGCTTCGAATACGTGATCTTCGGTCGCGTTTCCTACCCACGGTGGGTCGCGATTGTCCTGCTGGCCGCAGTTGCCGGCGGCGCCTTCTGGCTTCCGGCGGTGGCGACCGCCGCCGCCGTGACGTTCGTGCTGGCGGCGGTTGTCGCCTTCGACACCCGCCGGGCCCAAGGGCGGCCGCTGGACCCGCCCACACCGCCGACCTGACCGTCGTGCCGCGTGCGACCCGGCGATCGGACCTCGTGTTCCCGCTGGTCAGACCAGTGGCAGCCACATCAGGATCTCGTCGCGGTCGTCGCCCGGCGACAGGCGCAGCGCGGCCGGCAACCGGCCCACCTCGCGGTAGCCGCACCGCTGATAGAAACGTTCCAGGTTCAGTCCGCCCCGGACGGTCACCTGGAGCGCCTCGAGCCCCAGTTTGCGGCCGACCCGTTCGGCCTCGGCCATCAGCGCCGCGCCGTTGCCGGTGCCCTGGAGGCCCGGGTGGACCATCACCCGCTTGAGCACGCGCCAGTGTTCCTTCAGCGCGAACCGGTTCGAGGTGAAGATCAGGAAGGCGGCGGGCTGGTTGTCGTCGGTGTAGCCGACCAGCAGGCGGTCGGGACCGTCGGCGATGCCGGCGAAGGCCGCGTCCGCGACGGTACGGACCTCGTCCTCGCTCACCGGGGCAACAAAACCGACCGCGCCACCGGCGTTGGTCACCACCGTCCAGAGGGTGACGAGTTGCTGCCGTAGCTCTGCGGTCAGCTCGGGGTCGAGCGCGAAGCGGAGGGTCACCGGGTCATCTTCGTCGGGTTCGTACCGCACGTTGAGCGGACGGCCGGGCAGGGTGACGGCGGTAACAGCCATGGTGTGCCCGGCGTCGCCGACGCACTGGAGGCCGTCTGTGACCTGGTGCTCGACGGCCTACGCGTACGAAACTGACTGATCGGTGCGGGAGAGGGGAGTCGAACCCCCACGCCCGAAGGCACAGGAACCTAAATCCTGCGTGGCTGCCATTACACCACTCCCGCTGGCGGTACGAGTCTAGAGCCTGTGCGGCGACCGTGTGCACGTACATCGGGCGGGCGGGTTCGGCCCACCGGACCGTCGCGCCCCGGCGACGGTCCGCGACGAGTGGAGCGGGTCAGTCCAGGCCGAGATCGCGGCGAAGCTTCGCCACGTGTCCGGTCGCCTTGACGTTGTAGAGCGCCCGTTCGATCCGCCCGTCGGCGTCGATGACGAAGGTGGAGCGGATCACGCCGGTGACCGTCTTGCCGTAGAGCTGCTTCTCGCCGTACGCGCCGTACGCGGTCAGCACCGCCTTGTCCACGTCGGCGACGAGCGGGAACGTGATCGCGTCCCGTTCCCGGAACTTCGCCAGCTTGGCCGGCTGGTCGGGGGAGATGCCGACCACCTCGTACCCGGCGGCCTGTAGTGAGGCCAGCGAGTCCCGGAAGTCGCACGCCTGCTTGGTACAGCCGGGCGTCATCGCGGCCGGGTACGCGTAGAGCACGACCTTCCGCCCGCGTAGCTCCTTGAGGTCGAGTGTCTTGCCGTCGTCCGTCGGCAACGTGAATTCTGGCGCCAAATCGCCCGGTGTGAGGCGGGAGCTCGTCATGCGACGTGACATTACCCGCTCCCACCAGGCACGATCTTGAACAGTCTTCTTCGTTGTTGCAAGATGCTGGCAACAAAGGTGGCTAGGCAAATACGCTGAGTTCCCGTTGGCGCGGACCCCCCGCCACGGGTGGGGAGGGTTTTGTGCAGAACATCGCTATGCACATCTCGAACGGGATCATCAACGGTCCCGTTGCCGCGATCTACGCGGCGTTAGCGCTGGTGGTGCTCACGTTCTGCGTGATCCGCGGCCGGCGTGACCTGGACGACCGGCTGGCACCGATGGCCGGACTGGTGGCGGCGTTCATCTTCGCCGTACAGATGCTCAACTTCCCGATCTTCACCGGTGCGGTCAGCGGACACCTGCTCGGTGGTGCGCTCGCCGCGATGCTGGTCGGCCCCTGGGTCGGCGCGCTCTGCGTGTCGGTCGTGCTGATCGTCCAGGCCCTCGTCTTCGGTGACGGCGGTGTGGCCATGCTCGGACTGAACATCACCAACATGGCGATCGTCGGCACCGCCGCCGGTTACCTGCTCATCGCGCTCCTGGTTCGGGTTCTGCCGAGGACCACGGCAGGTCTGGCGGTCACCGGGTTCGTCTCCGCGGTGGTCAGTGTCACGGTCGCGTCGCAGGGCTTCATCCTGCAGTACTGGCTCGGCGGCACCACTGACCTCGGCGGCTCGCTCGGCGGCCTGGCCGGCACCATGGCCGGTGCGCACGTGCTCATCGGCATCGGCGAGGGACTGATCACGGCCACCACCGTGGTCACCGTCGCCAAGGTACGACCCGATCTTGTCTACGCCCTGCGTGGTCTGCGGACCGTGCCGGTGCTCTCGAACCCGGTTACCGGAGGTGCGCGGTGAAGCAACGACACTGGGGATTCATCGTCGGCGGACTGATCGTCGCGTTCCTGCTCGCCGGGGTGGTGAGCAACTTCGCCTCGTCCCATCCGGACGGGCTCGACTCCTCGCTCCGTACGGGCTGCACCTTCGACGCCGACGACAACATCACCGGCGGAAGCTGCCCGGCGCAGCAGACCAAGGACCACGAACTCGCCGACAGCCCGCTCGCCGACTACGGCGTGAAGGGGGTGGAGAACGCGTACCTCTCCACCGGTCTCTCCGGGATCGCCGGCGTGTTGATCACCTTCGCCCTCGGCGGTGGTCTCTTCTGGCTGACCCGTCGCCGGGGCACCCGTGCCGACGGTACGGAGCCGGCCGGCTCCGACATCCCGATGGCCGGCGCCACCGCCGGCACCGAAGCGGTGAAGTAGGTGGGCGCCGGGCACGCGCACGTGCTCTACCGGGCCGGAACCTCGCCCGTGCACCGGCTCCCTGCGGAGGTGAAGATCACGGCGATGGTGGCGTTCAGCATCGCCGTGGTCGCCACCCCGCGCGAGGCGTTCTGGGCGTACGGCGGCTACGCCCTCCTGATCGCGGCGGTGGCCACGTTCGCCCGGATCGGTCCGGGCTGGCTGCTCAAGCGTTCCCTGATCGAGCTGCCGTTCGTCTTCTTCGCCTTCGTGCTGCCCTTCCTCGGCACCGGGGAGCGGGTCGAGTGGCTCGGCCTGCACCTCTCCGTCGACGGCCTGTACGGCGGCTGGAACATCCTGGCCAAGGGGACGCTCGGCGTGCTGGCGTCGCTGCTGCTCGCCGGGACCACGACCATGCGTGACCTGATCCTCGGCCTGGACCGGCTGCACTGCCCGCAGATCCTCACCCAGATCGCCACGTTCATGCTGCGTTATCTCGACGTGCTCGGCGGCGAGGCCCGGCGGATGCGGGTGGCCCGGATCTCCCGGGGCGACGACCCGCGATTCCTCTGGCAGTTGCGCGGCTTCGCGGCCGGAGTCGGCGCGCTCTTCCTGCGCGCCTTCGAACGCGGCGAGCGGGTCTACCTGGCCATGCTCTCCCGGGGGTACGACGGCCGGATGCCGGCCATCTGGCAGTCCGCCGGGGCCGCCACCACCGGGCACTGGGTGGTGGGTGCGACCGTGCCGCTGACCGCGGCCGGCATCGCCGTCACCGCACTGGTGCTGTCATGATCGGTGCCGTGGAGACTCCCGCCTCGCTGGACGTACGTGACCTGCGATTCGCCTACCCCGACGGCCATGTCGCCCTGCACGGGGTCGACCTGAGCGTGCCGAAGGGGGAGCGGGTCGCCCTGCTCGGTCCGAACGGCGCCGGCAAGACCACACTGGTCCTGCACCTGAACGGGATCCTCACCCCGACCCAGGGCAGCGTCGCCGTCGGCGGCCTCACCGTCGACCGTGACCGGGGCACCCTGGCGGAGATCCGACGCCGGGTCGGCATCGTCTTCCAGGACCCCGACGACCAGCTCTTCCTCCCCACCGTCGCGGAGGACGTGGCGTTCGGTCCGGCCAACCTCGGGCTGCGCGGTGCGGAACTGGAGGCCCGGGTCGACGAGGCCCTGGCGGCGGTCGGGATGCGCGAACACCGGGACCGGGCACCGCACCACCTGTCGTTCGGGCAGCGCCGCCGGGTGGCGGTCGCCACCGTACTCGCCATGCACCCGGAGATCCTGGTCCTGGACGAGCCGTCGTCGAATCTCGACCCGGCGGCCCGACGGGAGCTGGCCGAGATCCTGCGCGGGCTGCCGGTGACCCTGCTGATGGTCACCCACGACCTGCCGTACGCGCTGGAACTCTGCGACCGGTCGGTGATCCTGGACGGTGGCCGGATCGTCGCCGACGGGGCCACCGCCGAGGTGCTCGCCGACGCCGACCTGCTGGGCCGGCACCGGTTGGAACTGCCCTACGGATTCGACCCGGTCGCGGCGGCCAGCCGGGGCTGATCGTCGGTCTCCGCCGGAGCCCCGGCCCGGTCCCGGGGCGTGGCCCGCAGCCGCAGCACTCCGACCAGGGTGCCGCCGACACCGATCACGATCACCGCGGCGACCAGGAGCCGGGTCGACCCGGCAGGCCAACTGACCGGTGCCACCGACCGGCCGAACACCGCCGCGTTCGCCACCCCGGCGAAGAGCGCCAGGCAGGCCCCGGCCAGGGCCAGGGCGAAGTCGGCGGCCGGGCGTCCGGCCAGCGCGTACGCCGCCGCCGCGATCGCGCCGAGTCCGGTGAGGACGGGCCAGATCTGCCCGGCGAGCAGCCCTTCGAGTACCCCGCCGACGCCGGCCGCCCCGGCGTCGAGTTCCCGGCCCACGGCGAGTGCGACCGCACCGGCACCGGCCAGGGCGAAGCCCACGGCCAGGGCGGTGGTCACCGTACGGCCGGCCCGACCGGCTGCGGGAAGCTGCCCGAGTGCGCCGAGCAGGAGTGCGCCGACCGCGCACGCCAGCCACCACGTGCCCGGGTTCGGCGGCGGCACCCAGTCCAGGGTGCCGCGCAGTTCGATCGGGGTCACCCCGTCGCGCAGCGGCACCGTCCAGTCCCGGATCCGGTGGGTGTGCCCCGGATCGGCGCTGACCTGGGCAGGTCGGCTCTCCTCCACCCAGTGGGTACGCCGGTCGTGCCAGCGGGCCACCGGGTCGGTGCCGATCCGTTGCCAGGCCGGGGGGAGGGTCGGGTCGGCGCTCGCCGGTGGTGCGGTGTCGGCGTCGAGGGTCTGGTTGACGTACGTGGTGGGGGAGTTGCGGTTCTCGTACGCCCCGTCGGGTCGGATCTCCAGGTAGGGCTCGCCGGAGTAGCCGAGCACCTCGATGGTGCGGCCGGTCCGGTTGGTCAGCTCCAGCCGGGCACCGGCCTCGATGCTGCGCACGGTGAGTCCGGGCAGACCCGGGGCGAGTGTGGTGACGGTGGTCCGGAAGTCGGTTCCGTCCGGTGCGTCGGCGCCGTGGGCGAGGGCGGGCGTGCCCACCGCGAGCGCGCCGAGCAGGCCGGCGGCGCACGCGGTGAGCAGGCGTCGGATCACTTGGTGGCCGCTGCCACGGCCGCTTTGACGTCGTCCGGGTTCGGGTTGACGCCCTTGCCGTTGACCAGCACCGTCGGGGTGCTGTTGATGTTCGCCCGGCTCGCCGCCTCGGTTACATGCGCGGTCCACGCCTTGAACGTACCGTCACGTACGCAGGAGCCGAAGGTGCCCCCGTCCAGGCCGACCCCGGTGCCGATGCTGATCAGCTCGTCGTCGCTGAGCCCGGCGCTTCCCTCGGCCGGTTGACGGTTGAACAGCGCCTCGACGTACTCCCGGAATTTGCCCTCGTTCGCCGCGCAGCCGGAGGCGGCCGACGACCGGGTCGAGTACTCGGTGGAGGAGGCCCGGTCCAGGTACGCGACCGGGTGGTACAGGATCCGTACCTTGTTCTCGCTGACGAGCTGGTCGAGTGTGCTTCCGGTCGACTTCTCGAACTGTCCGCAGAACGGGCAGATGAAGTCCTCGTAGATGTCGACGGTGACCGGGCCGGTGCCGACCGCGATCGCGTTGCCGTCGGCGGTCGCCCCGGCGGGTGCGGTGAAGTCGCTCGGCGACCGCTGGCTGGCGAAGACGCTCCAGCCGATCAGGCCGGCGACGACGAGCACCGCCACCGCGATCAGGGAGGTCCAGAGTGTGCGGCGGCGGCGCCGCTCCCGGGCTAACTGCTCCCGGACCACCCGGGCCGAACTCTTCTTCTGGGCTTTTGGCGGCTGCTGCGGTCCGCGCTGTGCCTTCTGCGGCGGTTGTGGTCCCTTCTGGGCCTTTTCTGGTTTCCGTCCCGGGCCGCCCTGGCGACCCGCTCCCCGTGGACTACTCATTCTCGTCCTCCAGACGCTGCCCGCCGGCCATCCACCGGTCGATCGAAAACGGGCTGCGTGGCCAGCGCAGCAGGAAGGCCGCCATGATCAGGAAGCCGATGTCCCGAAGGATCTCCGGTAGGTAGCTCGGGGTCTGGCCGACGGCGAGCGGACCTCCCTCGCTGAAACAGCCGCAGTCGATGGCGAGGCCCCGGATCCAGGCCGAGCTGATGCCGGCGATGAAGAGCAGCATCAGGAGCGCGGAGATGCCGGCGGCCAGTCGGGTGGCCAGACCGAGGAGCAGGAGTACGCCGAGCGCGATCTCGACGAACGGCTGTGCCGCCCCGATCGCCCTGGCCACGTCGAAGGGAAAGATCTGGTACGCGTTCACGGCGCGCCCGGCAGCCGCCAGGTCACCGATCTTCGTGCTGCCGGCCCAGAACCAGACCGCCGCGAGTCCGAGCCGAACAGCCAGCCCGAGCCACGGTTGGACCAGATCCCAACGTGCGCGTGCTGAGGTCACCATGGTCATGGTCCCTTAGTCGCCGGGTGGGATCAGGAGGTTCCGTTTCCCAGCCAAGTACCAGCTAGTCCCAGGAACCTCCCAGCCGGCCGTGTTCCATCCGGCCCCGCCGGCCGTGTGTCGTCCCGCCCAGCCGCCTCTGTGCCGTTCAGCTCGCCAGCGCATCGCCGACCGCCTCGACGAGTTCCGCCCGCGCACGGGCCACCCGGGAGCGGATGGTGCCGACCGGGACCCCCTCCACCGCCGCCGCCTCCGCGTACGACAGGCCGAGCACCTGGGTCAGGACGAACGCCTCCCGCCGATCGGCCGGCAGTCGCCGGAGCAGGTCGGTGGCGCCGAGTTGCCCGGCCGGGTCGGGGTACGGGTGGTCGGTGTGCGCGGCGACGGCCAGCCGCTCGTCCAGTCGCCGCCGCCGGACCACCGTACGGAGATGGTCGGCACAGGTGCGCCGGGCGATGCCGAGCAACCACGTCCGGGCACTGGACCGGCCCTCGAACGCGGGCAGTGCCCGGAACGCCCGCAGGTACGTCTCCTGCACCAGATCGTCGGCGCTGTCCCGGTCGACCAGCGCGGCGGTGAACCGCCACACCTCCGCCTGAGTGGCCCGGACGAACGCCGCCTGGGCCACCGGATCTCCGCCCTGGGCACGTAGGGCCCAGTGGGTGGCGTCGTCCAGGGCGAGCGTCCGGTCCACCACCGCGGCATCGACAGCGGCGCTGACCAGGGCGGATTCGCGCGGAACGGGGATCACGCCATCCGAGGTTACGCGTGCGACCGGAGCGTGGGGGCGGCCTTGCCGGGCGTCGGTGCGGTTGCACACCTCCGGGAACTTTTCTGCCACGTACGCCGACTATCTCCCCATGACCTGCGACGAGGTACGGGTCGCGCTGTCGGCGCGGCTGGACGGGGAAGACCCGCGTGCGCCCATGGAGGCGCTCGACGCGCACACCGTGACCTGCCCGGGGTGCCAGCTCTGGCTGGTCCGTGCGGAGGAACTCGACCAGGTCATGCACCGGGCGCAGGCGGTCGAGGTGCCCGACCTCACCGCCACCGTACTCGCCGCCGTGGCCGCCGCCCCGGTCACCGCGGCTGCCGCCCGCCGATCCGCCTCGGCCGCGTACGGCCGCCGTCAGATCCTCCGGGTCGCGGTGGCGGTCGCCGCCGTCGCCCAGTTCGCCATCGCGCTGCCGATCCTGCTCGCCGGCTTCGGTGTCCAGGTCGACCTGCACACCAGCCGGGAGATGGCATCGTTCGACGTGGCGCTGGCGGTCGGGTTCGCGCTCGCCGCCTACCGGCCGGAGCGGGCGCAGGCGTTCGTGCCGGTCGCCTTCGTGCTCGCCGTCTGCCTCGCCGGCACCAGCGCGGTCGACATTGTGAACTCGGCCACGGCGGTGGTGCACGAGATCGGTCACCTGGCCACGGTGGTCCAGGCCGGGCTGCTCTGGGCGCTCGGCCGGGTCAACCGGCGGACCAACCCGCCGCTCGCGGCGGTGCCGGTGGCGGGGCGCGGGTGACACCAGGTCGCGCCACGGCGGGTCTCTGGGCGAGCATGTCCGGCATGACTGCCGCACAACGACGATGGGTGTCGCGCGCCGGCGCGATGCTCGGCCTTCTGCTGGCGACGTTCGCCCTGCTGTTCGGGCCGGCCAGCCCGGCGAGTGCCCACGCGGTGCTGGTGAGCAGCAGCCCGCTCGCGGACGCGGTGCTACCCAGCGCGCCCAGCGAGGTGGTGCTCACCTTCAGTGAGGGTGTCCGCAGCGTTCCCGACAAGATCCGGGTGCTCGGCCCGGACGGCGCCCGGGTGGACCGGGGCGAGCCTGCCTTCGACGGCGCCGTGGTGACCATCCCGGTCGACCCCGGCGGACCCCGGGGCACCTACCTGGTCAGCTACCGGGTGATCTCCGCCGACAGCCACCCGGTCGCCGGCGCCTACACGTACTCCGTCGGGGCCCCGTCGAGCCCGCCGGAGGACACCGCGAACGACACCGTCGACCCGGGCATCACCGCCGCCGTCGCGGTCGGCAAGTACCTCGGCTACGCCGGACTGGTTCTGCTGGTCGGTCCGGTGCTGGTGCTCGGCCTGCTCTGGCCGAGGCGGCTGGATCGCAGTGGGCCGGCCCGACTGGTCTGGACCGGGTTCGGCCTGGTCACCGCCGCGACCCTGATCGGGATCTGGTTGCAGGTGCCGTACACCACCGGCGGCGGGCTCTTCTCGATCAGCGGCAGCGCACTCAGCGACGTGCTGGCCAGCACGTTCGGTGCGGTGTTGCTGGTCCGGCTCGGCATCCTGGTGGCCGCCGCCATCCTGCTGCGGCCACTGCTGCGGGGCAGCGCCGGTCGCGCCGACC
The DNA here is from genome assembly GCF_044458865.1 of Micromonospora sp. NPDC050417. Classification (NCBI taxonomy): domain Bacteria; kingdom Bacillati; phylum Actinomycetota; class Actinomycetes; order Micromonosporales; family Micromonosporaceae; genus Micromonospora; species Micromonospora sp. NPDC050417. The sequence continues at coordinate 17,435 of NZ_JBITIH010000004.1, read as the reverse complement.
ACATCCTGCTGGCCGTACTCGGGGTCGCCGGGATCTTCACCTGGCCGCTCGCCGGGCACGCGTCGGCGTCACCCGTACCGGCGGTCTCGGTGCTGGTCGACGCGGTGCACGTGGGCAGCATGGCGGTCTGGCTCGGTGGGCTGGTGATGCTGGTCGGCTTCCTGCTGCGCCGGGCCGACGAGCGGGAACTCGCAGCGATCATGCCGATCTGGTCCCGCTGGGCCGCGGTGGCGGTCTCCGCTCTGCTGCTCGCCGGGATCGTGCAGGCGCTGATCGAGGTGGCCACCCCGAGCGCGCTGATCGACACCACCTACGGCCAACTGATCATCGCGAAGGTGGTGCTCTTCGCCCTGGTGATCGGAGTGGCGGCGTATTCGCGACGGCTGGTCCAGCGCCGCCTCGTCACCGAACGGCCGGGACGGATGCGTCGGGCGGTCTGGACCGAGCTGGGCGTCACCGCGGTGATCCTCGCCATCTCCGCCGTCCTGGTGCAGACCCCGCCGGGTCGTACCGCCGAGTCGAACGACGCGGCTGCCGGCGGCGGGGGCATCTTCACCACCACGCTGACCAGTTCCGTGCTCTCCCTCCAGGTGGAGGTGGACCCGGCCGAGACCGGCAGCAACTCGATCCACCTGTACGCGTACACGCTGGAGAACAAGCCGCAGCCGGTGGTCGAGTGGACCGGGACCGCGGCGTTGCAGGCGAAGGGGATCGAGCCGATCGAGATCCCGCTGCTGCCGTTGACCGACAACCACGCCACCGGCGAGATCAGTCTGCCCACCCCGGGCGACTGGCAACTGCGCTTCACCGTACGCATCTCCGACATCGACCAGGCCACGGTGACCGCCACCGTGCCGATCACGTAGGAAGGCAATTCCATGATCCGTCCCCGGCGTACCGCGACCGCGGCAGCCCTCGCCCTCGGTGCCACCCTCGTCGGTGTGCTCGGCCTTGCTCTGCCGGCCTCCGCGCACGTCACGGTCAACCCGAAGGAGGCGAGCCAGGGTGGCTACGGTCGCGTGGCCTTCCGGGTGCCGAACGAGAGCGACACCGCGTCGACCACCAAGATCGAGGTGAACCTCCCGGAGAACGCACCGATCGCGTCGGTGTCGACCATTCCGGTGCCGGGCTGGACGGTGTCGTTGGAGAAGCGCAAGGTCGACCCGCCGTTGGAGGTGCACGGCAGCAAGGTCACCGAGGCGGTGGCGAAGATCATCTGGACCGCGACGGCCGACGCGGCGGTCAAGCCGGAGCAGTTCCAGGAGTTCGGCGTCTCGATGGGTCCGCTGCCCGAGGTCGACCAGTTGATCTTCAAGGTGTTGCAGACCTACTCGGACGGCGAGATCGCGCGCTGGATCGACGAGCCGGCGGCGCCCGGCGCCGAGGCTCCGGAGCACCCGGCGCCGGTGTTGAAGCTCACCCCGGCGGCGGCTGCGGCGTCGGCCGGTGCCACTCCGGGAGCCTCGGTGGCGGCGGTCGCCCGTACCGAGGGCGACGGCGACGAGGACGAGGGGAACTCGGCGGCGCTCGGACTCGGCATCGCCGGCCTGGTCGCCGGTCTGGCCGGCTTGGCGCTCGGCGGTCTGGCGTTCGCCCGGACGCGTCGTCCGGCCGCTCCGCCGGCGGTCTGACCTGCCCCGGTCCCACCCTGTTCGCTGGCCCGTCGGTGATCCGGCGGGCCAGCGCCGTTTTGGGTAATAAGACGCGTTAGACCCTTTTTGGTCGGTATCGTCTGAAGATACATTGATCAGGGGGGAATAGCGCATGCGCGTCGTACGCACCTTCGCCGGGGTGCTGCTGCTCACCGTCGGGCTGGCGGTCCTGCTCGTCGGCAGTGCACTGTGGATGGTCGCGGAGCAGCGTGGCACCGGCGACGCCTTCGGCGCGTCGCTGGAACGGGTGGAGACGCCCGGCCGCGCCATCGTCGTACCGGACCTGGACGCACTGCTGCGCCGGGACGCCCCGTTCACCCGTACCGCCGGAACCCGGCTGCGGATCAGCGCCGGAACCGACGAGCGGCCCGCCTTCCTCGGCCTCGCCCCCACCGTCGAGACCGGCCGTTACCTGGCCTCGATGCCGTACGCCCAGATAGAGCGGGTCCGGGTGACCCGGGGGCGGCTGCCGGTCCAGGTCACCTCGGTGCCACGAACCGGTGCGCTCGCCGCCGCCGTCGCGACCCCCGGTGAACAGGCATTCTGGGTACGTCAGGGCGCCGGCACGCTCGACCTCTCCCCGGCCGACCTACGCGGGCAGCGGCTCAGCCTGGTGGTCATGTACCCCGACGCCCGGACCGGAGTCGCTCTCGACCTCCGCACCGAACTGCGGGTCGGTTGGATCGAGCCGACCACCTGGGGCGTGCTCGCCGGCGGCACCCTGTTCGCCCTGCTCGGTGTCGCCATCCTCGTCTGGCCGACCCGGCCACGGGAGGTGGTTTTCGTGGTCGAGCCCAGCCAGTTGCCGTTGCTCAGCGCCCGGCTCGGCGTACGCGCCCTGGACGATCTCGGACAGCCCACCCCCGGGACGCGCAAGCCGCTCCGGTCCAGGACCTCGGCAGGTGCCGTTCCAGCCGTTCCCGCCACCGAGGCCGTGCCACCCGGCTGGCCGCTCCACGCGAACCTGCCGACGTCGAGCCCGCCGAGGTCGACGCGGCCGGCGACGCTCGCCGACCTTCTCGCCCAGCCACAACCGAATTCGTCCCAGACGGGCAAGCCGACCGGAGACGCGGTGACGCTTCGCGCGACGGCCGCCGTCGTGCCCGCCCCGGTGGAGCGTCCCCGGGCCGACCCCGACGGTGTTCCGGCCGATACCGCTTACCCGACAGCCTCGGCCCACGACGCCGCAGTCGGTCATGCCGTCCCGGCCGAGGCTGCTCGACCGGCGGCTGCCGAGACTCATGCTGAACCGGTAGACGACGATGGCGGCCAGGCCGGCCGTGCGCCGGCTGAGGAGCCCGCCCGCTCCGGTGTGGCCAGGGCAAGCTCCGGTGTGGCCAGGGCGGAGAACAACCTCGCGCGTGCCTGGCCGGCGAGTAAGCCGCCGCCGGCCAAGCTCGCGTTGAACTGGCCGCCGCGTGCGGCGGACAAGGCGGCACCGGTGTCGCGGCAGTCCGTCAACCGTGCCCCGGTCCACCCCGGGACGGCAGCCCAGGGCCGACCCGGGCCCACCGACCCGGCCACGATCGAGCCGACCCGGACGGAACAGGGCGATGCCGTACCAACGCCCACCGAACCGTCGCCGGTGCTCGATCCGGCCCCGGCGCTGGACCCGGTGCACCCGACACAGCCCATTGCCGCGACCAACGTGGCGGGCCGAGCGGCGACGACCGGCCGCCCCAGGAAGTGCAAGCCCGGCTCGCCAGAGGCGGACGGAGCGGAGGCGGACGGAGCGGAGGCGTCGGCGGGCACCGGTCGGGTTCCCGGCTGACGCCGCGGCTCCCGGGGCCGCACCCCCGTACGCGGACAGGCGAGTGGCCCTCCGCGCTGCCGACACGAAGGGCCACTCTCACCGGGGGATCGGTGTACTGAAGAAACGTTCCTGGCGTTGGTCCTAGATTAGCCTCAAGGGGACAAGTAAGGGAGATCTGTCCAATTGGTGCAAGTTTTGCTGTTACCGGACAGTCAGTGGGTGACCGGGACACCGCTGCGCGACGAGCTGCTCGCTGGCGCCGTCCGGACCAGGTGCCGGGTTGGCAGCACCAGCAGCAGCACCACGGCCAGCAGCACGTACATGTTGCGCAGGACGAACTCGACCGGCGAGTCGGTCGGCTGCGGGGCGCTGCCCCAGTCGTGGAACGAGACCACGCCGTAGACGACGCTGCCGTACACCACAACGGCCAGCACGAGCAGGGTCCGGCGATGACGTCGGCTGGTCCCGGCCGGCTCCCAGCCGGACGGCGACGCCACGCTCGCGTCGGCCAGCACCAGCACCGCCGGGATGAACCAGTAGACGTGGTGGGTCCAACTGATCGGACTGACGAGCGAGCCGACCAGTCCGGTCAGGGCCAGTCCGGCGAGCCCGTCGCCGCCGCGCGCGGCCCGGCTCGCCCGCCAGAGGCCGTAGCCGCCGATCACGGCCACGAGCGACAACCAGAGCAACTGGTCGGGTTTCTCGGGCACGGTGAAGCGGCTCAGGAGGCCGTACAGGGACTGGTTGCCGGTGTAGTCGGTGCGGCCCACCCGGTCGGTCGACCAGAGTTCGTGGGTCCAGAACCGCCACGAGTCGCCGGGCGCGACAGCGGCGGCGAGCAGGGTCGCCACGGCGGCGGTCGCGCTCGCCACCACCGCTTCCCGCCACCGTCGGGCAGCCAGCAGGTAGATGATGAAGATGCCCGGAAAGAGCTTGAGCGCCGTCGCCAGCCCGATGCCGACGCCGGCCCAGCGCGAGTTACGGGGTACGGCAAAGAGCAGGTCGGCCAGGATCAGTACTACCAGCAGCATGTTGATCTGGCCGAACGTGATCGTCTCCCGGGTGCTCTCCGCGGCGAAGACCAGCGGAATGGCGACCCCGGCGGCGAACCAGCGGGGGATGCCGCGACGGTCCGCGATCGGCTTCACCAGCCACCAGGTGGTCACCACCACCGCGAGCGAGGTGAGGATCGTGAAGATGGCGACCGTCACGCCGAGGCGCAGGTCGGCAAAGGGACGCAGCAGCAGGGCGCTGAACGGCGGGTAGGTGAAGTAGAGCTCCCCCTGCACGCGGTCGGGCTGGGCGTAGTCGTAGAGAGGGTGGCCATCCGCCCAGAAGCGCATCGCCTTCATGTAGATCTTCAGGTCGAAGAAGTTGTGCGGCGTGCCGAGCAGGTAGACCACCGGGACGACGGCGGCGAGCACCACCGTCACGACGAGCCGGCGGGCGGTGCGACCGCCTGGGTCGTCCGCGGCTGTCGTAGGTGGGGCGGGGTGATCGGCTGACACGGGAAAACCCTAGCGGTCGGTTATGGCTGCCGCGTTGAGGCGCGGGTTGCTGGGCTGCGCGTAGTCTGTGGCGGTGGCTGATCTTCTTGTCTGGATCGACTGTGAGATGACCGGGCTCGATCTCGGCAAGGATGCGCTGATCGAGGTCGCTGCTCTGGTTACCGATCCGGATCTCAACGTTCTCGGTGAAGGTGTCGACGTGGTGATCCATGCCGACGAGGAAGCGCTGGCAGGGATGCCGGAGATAGTACGGGCTATGCATGAACGCTCGGGCCTGACCGAGGAGGTACGTCGTTCCGCCGTGAGTCTCGCCGAGGCCGAGGACCGGGTCATGGAGTACGTGACCAGCCTGGTCAAGGACCCGCGCAGCGCCCCGCTCTGCGGCAACTCGATCGCGACCGACCGGGGCTTCATCGCCCGGGACATGCCCCGGCTCGACGGGTACCTGCACTACCGCATGATCGACGTCTCGTCGATCAAGGAGCTGTCCCGGCGCTGGTACCCCCGGGTCTACTACGGGCAGCCGGCGAAGGGGTTGGCCCACCGGGCACTGGCCGACATCCGGGAGAGCATCCGGGAACTTGAGTACTACCGCCGTACCCTCTTCGTGCCGCTGCCGGGCCCGGACGTGGAGACCGCGAAGGCGATCGCGGCCCAGCTCTGAGCCGTGCCGACAGGGCGGTGCCAACCCGCTCGACGCGGTGCGGGTGGGTGTGGCTATGATTGGTCGTCGCACCGCCCGGGGTTCGGATTTCCGGGCGTGGACGGCATGGTGGCTGTAGCTCAGTAGGCAGAGCACCGGGTTGTGGTCCCGGGTGTCGTGGGTTCAATTCCCATCAGTCACCCCACGTCAAGCCCCCTCTTCGGAGGGGGCTTGTTTCGTTGACAGGTGCCTGTTCCGGTCGAGGTGCGGGTGGCGCGGCAGGACAGCCAGAACGGCGCGGGGCCGGTCCAGGACGCTCCCTGGACCGGCCCCGCGCCGTTTCGCTCAGTTGGTGGGCGTGCTGCTCGGGTCCGCCCCGGCTGGCTCGTTCGCCGACGGCGGCTCGTACGGGATCGCACTGCCCTTGATGTAGTCGTCCCAGCTCATGTTCCAGTCGGTCCAGCCGTTGCCGTTCCTGAGCTGGACCTCGGTGCCCCTCACGGTGATCGGGTCACCGATGGTGGTCACACCGAAGAGCCAGGCCGCGTTCTCCTGGGACATGTTCACGCAGCCGTGCGACACGTTGGTGTGCCCCTGCTGCGCCACCGACCAGGGCGCGGCGTGGATGAACTCGCCACCCCAGGTGAGCCGCTGGGCGTACTCGATGTCGGTCTTGTAGCGGTTGTCCGGGTTCGGGTCGTCCATCGTGTCGAAGACGGTCTTGCGCAGCTTCTCCATCACGATCATGGTGCCGCTGGAGGAAGGAGTGCTCGGCTTGCCGAGGCTGATCGGGAAGGTCTTGAGGACCTTGCCGTCCTTGGTGACGGTCATCTTCTTGGTCTTGTTGTCGACCGTCATCACCACCGCCGGGCCGATCTTGGCGTCGATGGTGAGGTCGGCGCGTCCGTACCAGCCGTCGCCGAGCGGCAGCCCGCCGGCCTGGATCTTGTAGTCCAGCTCGGTGTTGGCCTTCCAGAAGGTCTTCGGCCGGTAGTGCACCTCGGTCGGGCTGATCCACCGCCACGCACCCTCCTGGGGAGGGGTGGTGGTCACCGTCATCCGGCGCTGGAGGTCGTCCCGGTACTCCTCCGGAATGGCCCGGGAGAACTGGACGATCGCCGGCATGCCCACCCCGACGACCGAACCGTCGCCGAGGAAGCTGGTGACCCGGATCTGGTTGGCCGGCTTGGCCATGGTCGTGAAGTTGCTGTTGACCGTCGCCGGCTTGCCGTCGTCGCCGGTCGCCGTCACGGTCGCGGTGTACGTCGTGCCGTAGTCGAGCGCACCGTTCGGCAGGAAGCTCGTACCCTCGGCGTTGACCTTGCCCTCGACGACCTTGCCCGCGCCGTCCTTGAGTTCGAATTTCGTCTCGGTGGCGTCCTTGCTGGCAAAGGCGATCTCGGTCGAGGCGGGCACGTCCTTGGCGTCGGCGGCCGGACTGCTGACCACGGCGCTGGCCTTCGGGAGATCCGGCGCCTTGCCGCCCTGCCACGCTGGTGAATCGCCGCCGCCGCCGCTGCTGCAACCGGCCGCGAGTGCGAGCACCCCGGTCAGCACGACCGTCACGAGCGTGCGCGCGGTTGCCCGGCGCCGTCTCGCGGTCTGCCCCATCAACTGGTCTCGACTCGCGCGCATTGTCCCCTCACAGTTCTCATCCCCACGGCCCATCCTCTCCCAAAGACGCCACGCGGCAAATTTTGGTTTCACGACGTGGCGAGAAACCCACATTTTGGAGTTGAGATGTCGGTATAGTGAATGATTTGTCCTTACCGATCTTGCCTGCTGGGGCCGTGGATCCAGCAGCTCGACGACGGGCATGACGTACCTCGCCACCTTCGGTGGAAAGGTACGAAAAGTGCTGCTCGCCGGAATGGTTCCGGAATGGTTACCGAAATCAGGAACCAGGTGTCGTGCCGGCGGACGGGCTGGTGGGAGTGCCCTCCGTGCCAGCCGGAGCCGCCGAGACCGGCAGCGCGCTGCCCTTGACGAACTCGTCCCAACTCATGTCCCAGGCGGTCCAGCCGTTGCCGTTCTCAAGCTTGCGCTCGGTGCCTTTGACCGTCACCGGGTCACCGATCTTCGTCCGCTCGAAGAGCCAGCGCGCGTTCGGGGTGGAGAGGTTGACGCAGCCGTGCGAGACGTTCGTACGGCCCTGCTGCTCCACCGACCACGGTGCGGCGTGGATGAACTCGCCACCCCAGGTGAGGCGCTGCGCGAAGTCGATGTCGGTGACGTACCGGTTGGCCGGGTTCGGGTCGTCCCTGGTGTCGAAGACCGTGGTCTCCTTCTTCTCCATCACCACCATCGTGCCGCTCGACGACGGGGTGGCGCGTTTGCCGAGGCTGACCGGCATGGTCCGGACCAACTTGCCGTTCTCGAAGACCGTCATCTGCTTGGTCGCGTTGTCGACCTTCATCTCGAAGCTGTCGCCGATCCGGGTGCTGGCCTTCCGGTCCACGTTGCCGTACTTGCCATTGCTGAGCGGAATGCCTTCCAGGCCGATCCGTACGGTCAGCCTCGTCTCCGGCTGCCAGAACTTCGGAGCGCGGTAGAACGCCTGTGTGCCGTTCGCCACCCAGTGCCAGGCACCCGGCTGCGGCGGGTCGGTCTGCACGAACATCCGCCGCTGCACCGCCGCCCGGTCCTTCTTCGGGATGCCGGGGGAGAACTCGACCACGACTGGCATCGCCACGCCGTAGACCTTGTCGTCGAAGAGGTAGAGCCCCGATCCGATCTGGGAACGCGGCTTCGCCATCGTGGTGAAGGAGGTGGTCTTCGTCTCGACCTGGCCGGACGAACCGGTGGCGGTGACCGTGGCCTCGTACTGCTTCGCGTACTTCAGCGGCCCGTCCGGCACCCAGGAGCTGCCGTCCTCACGGAGGCTGCCGGGAACCTTCGCGCCCTCCGTGGTCAGCGTCACATCAGTGATCTTGCCGCCGGTGACGGTGGTGCCGATCTCCGTGCTCACCGGCTGCTTGTCAGCCCCGGTGGCCGGGGTGATCGCCAACACCACCGGTTCGGCCGGTGCGGTGGGACTCGTCGTGGGCTGGCCGGAGGCGTTGACGAAGCGCGCCTTCTCGCCCTCCCCGCACCCCGCCAGGGCCATCGGTGCGACCACCGCCAGGGCAGCGATCAGCGCCCAGGCCCGCCTGACGTCAGCCATCCCCACCCCGTTCATCCGCATCCTGGGCCACATCGTGCACCATCCGCACCAAAGTCCGGGGCCCCGAAACGACCCTCGGCGGGGTTTCGCCCGCTTTGCCGGCACCACCGCCCGTACGGACGGGGCGGGGGTATCTGATTGGAGTCCACTCCCAGGTGCGTGCTACGGTTTCTCCGTTGTCAGAGAGCGCCGCTAGCTCAACTGGCAGAGCAGCGGACTCTTAATCCGCGGGTTCGGGGTTCGAGTCCCTGGCGGCGCACCAAAAGAAAGGCTCTGACCTGGGGTTTCACCTGGGTCGGAGCCTTTCTTATTTCGGTATCGATAGGCCGGTGCTCGGTGGGTGCTCGGGAGCCGTTGGACCGTTCGGGCTCAGGGCGGACGGGTGGCGTGTCAATGGAGAGATGGATCAACTGCCTGGCGCGTCGCGTCGGCGGGTGCGGCTTGGATCAGGTACCTCGTTGTGTCTCCAAAGATGCGGCGGGTACCTTCACGCTACTGTTAGTGATTCCCGGGCGCGGATAGGGGCGAGTCGTGCGTCAGATCGTACGTAGGTCGGTGCGGGCCGTTCTTTTGGATGAGGACGACCGACTCGTGCTGATCAAGCGGATCAAGCCCGGCCAGGCGCCGTACTGGACAACTCCGGGCGGCGGCCTGGAGTCGACGGATGTCTCCCTGGAGGCGGCGCTTCGCCGCGAGTTGCACGAAGAACTCGGTGCCGAGGCGGACCGGTTCGCCCAGGTGTTCTTGTTCACCGCCTCCGCTGGTGAGGGCGTTTCCGTCCAGCACTTCTTCGCCTGTCGGCTACGGCAGCTGAACGAGGACGCCCGGACCGGGGAGGAGTTCGCTGATCCGTCGCGTGGTCGCTACCGGCTCGACCGGGTGACGATCGACAAGCTGCCTGCGGTGGATCTCAAGCCGGATGCGCTGAAAGAGTTCATCATCTCCAACGAGGAGGCCCTGCTCTCGGTGTAGGGCAGGCTGGCCAGACCATCGCCGGTCCGAGTCTGAAGTCCCGAGCTGCCTGGAAAGTGTCTTGCGGGCTGCGGACACCGTTCAGGTTTGCGGCTAGGGCGCCGATGAAGACGCGGTGCGACACGATGAGGGCTACGCCCTGCTGGGCGGCCTCGTTGGCGCGCGATACGGCTTCCAGCGCGCGTTGTCGCAGCGCGGTCAGGCTCTCCCCACCATGGAGAGCCGAATCCGGATCACGAAGGCGTTCGCTGCGCCACGCTTGGTACTCGCGTGGGTACTCGTCGGGGCTCAGGCCGAGTACGCAGTCGGGTGCGCGCCACTCCGCGTAGAGCGGATTTGGCGGCGCGATCGGCACATTAAGGATCTCGGCCAGAATGCCGGCACTCATCGTCGCCCGCAGAAGAGTGCTGGTGAGGATCACGTTTGGCCTGGCGTTCCGGTCGAGCAGCCAGCGGGCTGTGCTGATGACCTCGGCGACCCCGCGCGTCGTCAGTGGCGTGTCGGGACGGGCGTGGGCGTGGGGGCGGCAGAGGCCGTCGAGGCAGGTGCCGTGGCGCATCCAGAGAACGCGGTCGCTCACGACAGGTGCCAGCCGCCGTCGACGTTGAGCGCCTGTCCGGTGATGAATCCTGCCGCGGGGGAGAGCAGGAAGGCGACGGCGGCGGCCACATCCGCAGGCTGGCCGCGACGCTTGATGCACTGCCGGTCGAGTTGGCGTCGCACCATGGCGGCGTGGTCGTCGACGACGGCGTGCTCGGCGAGGACCTCGATCGAACCCGGGCGCACTATGTTGACGGTGATGTTGTTCGGGCCGAGTTCACGGGCCAGGGCCCGGATGAGGCCTTCGAGCCCGTTCTTGGCCGCGATGTAGCCGGCCAGGTCGACGCGGCCGAGTTGGGTCAGGATCGAGGAGACGGCCACGATGCGGCCGCGGCCGTTCGCGATCAGAGTGGGCGTGACGGCGCGGATGCACGCGGCGTGGGTGACCAGGTTGAGTTCGAGTTGACTGCGGAACGCGTCCAGGTCCAGTTCGTGCCAGGGGATTCGGGGGTATGCGCCAGCGTTGCTGACCACGGCAACCAGCTGCTCGGCATGGGCATCGACCGTGGATTGGAACAGCGACTGTGTGGTGGACCGTGTCAGGTCGCCGATGACGGTGCTGGTGCGCGCGCCGCGCTGATTGGCCGCCTCGACGACTGCCCCGATGTTCTCATCGTCGTAGCGGTGGGCCAGGACCAGGTCGAAGTCGGCGGCGAGACGGGCGGCGATCGCGGCTCCGATGCCCCCGCCAGCTCCGGTCACGATTGCGACATCACGATTCACGGACCGTTCTCCCATGTGTCGTGGTGAGTCCGAGTAGCTGGGCCAGGTCGGCTTCGGACGCGTACAGGTCCGCGAGCAAGCCGATCGACAACGCGGCGTCCGACGGCTCCATCTGGTGCAGCGGGTAGACGGCCAGCAGGCGCATGGCTAGGTACGGCCGTAGCCACGTGAGCAGGTCGGTGCCGATGCTGGTGGCGAGTGGTCGGGCGAGCTGGCCGAGGTAGCGGGCGAGGGTGTGCTGACGCGCCGCCGACGGCCGGTGCTGGTAGTCGATCGCGATCGTCCGGGCCGCCAGCCTCGCCAGTCGGACCTGTGGTCTGACGGCATCGGTGAGTGCCCGCCGGTGGTCGGTGAAGGCTCCGGGGTTGTAGCGCGGCACGAGCCATGCGGCGTGTAGCCGTTGATACCAGAGGAAACAGGCGATCTCCCCCGCGAGTGAGTTGAGGCCGGCGGTGTCGTAGTCAAACCAGACGGGTCGGTTCTCGTCGTCCAGGCCGATGTTGACGTCGGTGGGATCGCCCTGGGTTGTCGCTGCCCATATCTGCTGGCCCGGTTGCAAGGCGGTGCGGAGATCGGTGACCAGTGTGTCGAAGTCGAATCGTCGAGGCTGTCCGTTGATGACGAGGGTCGTCTCGTGTAGGTCGCTGCAGCGGATGCCGGACCTGTCGGGCATCGTCAGCAGATTTGGGTTGTGGCCGTAGTAGAGATCGAGCCGGCCGCCGGGTTGGGCACGGTCACGATAGAGCTTGCCGATGGTTTGGGAGGCGGGCAGGTGACGCGTCGTCGTGCCGATGACGTGCCGGTAATGGCTGAGGATGGCGTCGAGCCCGTGGTCGAGGTTGGCAAGGGCGCCAACGTCGCCGGCCGTGATGGCGTCCAGGAGCAGGCCGGTATCGGGCTGGTCGGGCCGGTGCCGGTCGTACACGGTCAGCGCCCAGCGGCCGACGCGGCGGTGCGCGTGCAGGGCGGGGAGCCGATAGTGGTTGCGGATCCGCCAGTACCCGGCGATCTCGGCGGCAGCCTCGGCAGGATTCGGGTTGATCTTGACGAACAGTCGGCGTGCGCCGACATTGAGATGGAAGGTGTGGTTCGCGGTGAACCGCCGGTGGCGGGCGACGCGGATCACGAGTCCCACCAACCAACGCACCGGCCGGCGAAACGCGCGATCAGGTCAGCCGGTACGGCTCGCAGATCGCTGGCAGTGGACCAGACGGTGTCGTCGTAGCCGTCCCGGACCGGGCACGCGTCGGCGATGGACATGAGCTGCGAGAACGGCGTCGCCACCGCGTGGTGACGGGCTGAGCCGGTAATCCACTTGGTGTGCGCGTGCCGCCCGTACAGGCCGACGACGGTGGGCCCGGTGCCGTCCGGTCTATCGGTGAGGGCGGCGAGGTGGGTCAGGCCGGTGTCGTTGCCGAGGACCAGTTCGGCGGCAGCGAACAGATCGACGCAGTCCACGGCCGTCGGACCGTGGAAGACCTCGATCTGCGCGGCGGGCGGCGGTGCCGCTCGGTCCGGCGTGGCGATCAGGGTGAACCGCCAGGGCGCGTCAGGCCGGTGAGCAGTGAGGCAGCGCGCGATCGCCGCGAAGTTCTCGATGCCGTAGTCCTTGCGCTCTGGCCGGCTGGTGGTAGACACGAAGAGCACGTGGTAGGGCGTCGGTGTGGGCTCCGTGGCGCGGAACCGCGGGCACGGGTCGCTGTCAGCAGGCAGCCGTACCCCGAGGCTCTGCTCGATGTCGAGGTAGTAGCGCATCGGCAGCGCGGCGTGCACCTGGAGGACGTTGGCGTCGACGATGTCGAGCCTCGTCGGCGGGACCTCGGGAACGGCGTCGAAGGTGCGCGGTGTCGGGCTTTCGGTGCCGATCGAGTGGTGGCCGTTCGCGGAGGTGACGGTGAGCGGCAGGGTGCATCGGGCGAGGAGATCCGCGCGGGGGCCGACGTATGCTGGCTGCGGGTACCGGTCGCGGGTGGCCTCGTGAAGAGCCTGCGCCAGGGCGAGACCCAGCAGTACGTCGCCGAGCCCTCGTGCGCCGAGGTCGAGGTGCCAGCCGTTTTTGTGCACCGCGTCGAGGGCGGCCTTCGGTGGTGGCAGCTCTCCCGCGGCCCGCCGGTACGGCAGGAGTCGGCCAAGCGGGGCCCGATCGCGCCGGACGAACGTCGGCCCGCCTCGCCGACAGATCGGGCTGTCGGTGTCGGTGTCGGTCAGAGTGTGGTCAGTACGCACAGCGGGACCTCGTGTTGTTCGAGCAGCTCCCGCCCGCCTCCGGTCGTGTCCTCGACCAGGCAGAGCACGCCTGTGACGTCGGCTCCGGCACCGCGGAGCGCGGTGACGAGGTTGGTGAGGGTGAGCCCGGTCGTGATCTCGTCGTCCACGATGAGGACGCGCTGACCCTTGAAGCGGCCGTAGGCGAACACTTCGAGTCGGCGAGCGTGAGGTTCGTGGAAGACGAGCTTCTCCGGCAGGTCGAGGTTGACCTTCCAGGCGATGCGGTAGTGGCTGCCGCTCGCCCAGGCGACCGCGAGCGTTGGGATGATTCCACCAGCGTCCAAACCGAGCAGCACGTCGTGCGGCCGGTAGGCGGGATGCTCGCACCAACGCCGCCAGAGGTGGTCACCGGCGGCCATCACCCGATCCGGCGCGGTGTCATTGCGGACACCGTCGAGTTCGTGAACGATCCTGACCGGGCGGGTGGTGTCGCCGACTCCGAGGCGGGCTACTCGGTCGGCGGTGATCGCCTTACGTGTGGTGGCCGTCATTGGCTTCCTTGTCCTTTCCATGGCCGAGGGTCTCGTCGTAGGCCAGCAGGTCGCTGGCGGCGCGGCGGATTCGTTCCGTGAGTTCGTCGTCCGAGCGCCAGTCCGCGCGACCGGCGTCGGTGACCGAGGGCAGGTCGACGCGGGCTGCTGGATGCCGGCTGGCGAAGGCCCGGCGGACATCGTCGCTGGCGTCGAGGTCGATGCCGTCCGCTCGGAGCATGATCTTCATGGCGAGGACGACGTGCTTGTAGAGCGCTCTGACATCGGTGTCGGGTCGGGCGGCCAGCCGCCGCAGCGTCATGACGACCAGCGGTAGGTCACTGCGGGCGGCGCGCTCGTCGGCGGCCCGGTCGAGGACCTGGAGTACGAGACCAGGTCGGCGATACAGCACTCCCCGGCCGTCGTGCGCGATCTGCCGTAGTGCGTAGAGCAGGCGTGGTGGCAGCCTGCCGGTGCGCGCCTCGTTGGTGCTGAATGCCGACAGCGCGATCTTCGCTCCGTCCGGGCCGGTGGGTGGGAGCGATCGGTTGGCGAGCCAACGCACCGGAAGGGTGTCCCGGACGAGGAGGACATCCACGTCGCTCCAGCCTGGCTGCCAGTTCCCGTAGGTCAGGCTTCCGGTCACCGCGACCAGTGCCGTCTCGTTGTCGACCAACTCGGCGGCGTAGGCGGCGAGGAAAGGTTGCAGGGCCGCTGGTACCGGAGTCTCACGTTGTGGCGGGTGTCGGTCGCCGGAAGCGTGGTGAACCAGCTCGGCGACCGCTCGTTTCAGAGCGAGGAGGCTGCCCGTGTTGTCGACGACGGAGTCGGCAATCGCCGCGATGCGCTCGGCGCCCCGACTCTGCTTCGTCGCGTCCCGAGACGCTAGCGAATCGGGTGATTCTTCGCCACGGGCCAGACGCACTGCCGGCGGCACATCGAGGTAGATGATCTCGCAGTGGTCTCCCCAGATCTGCCGTACATGCCTGGTTGCTTCGAAGCGATGGGCACTTTCGACGCTGATCCGGTGGGAGCCGGGATTGAGCGCGGCGAAGCGGAGGATCTCCTCGGACAGCATCCGTGCCTCGGTCAGCTCATCCCACGCCTGGTACGGGTCGGTCACGCCGACCCGGTCGGCCGCAAGGCGGAGCAGATATCCGATCTTCAGCCGCGTGACGGCGTGCTCGGTACGGAGCAACTCCCCGACGGTGCTCTTTCCGCTCTCCGACATGCCGGCGAGGACCCAGAGCCGGTCGACGCGGTCCGGGGCCAGCAGGGTGACGGGTACGCCGAACTGGGCGACGGCCTCGCGAACCTCACGCTGCACATCGAGCAGTGGCCGATCACCACGCACGATCAACCTGTGGTAGTCCCCTCGCTGGACCTGGAGCTCGATGGCTTCGGCCAGTTGGTGCTGGTAGGCGGCGTACTGATCGGAGGCGGGCGTCCGGTCCCGAGCCAGCGCCTGCTGCGCCTCGACCGAAGGCCCAAGTTCGTGACGTAGCAGGATGTGAAGTTCTCGCCTGTCGACGGGGAAGTAGCGGCGCGCTCGGTCTTCTATTTTGGCAAGTGCCTCACCGATCGGCGTTCCGTCCTTCACCGCGGCCGTTGCCGCACAGGTGGCGACGAGCATCGGGCGGCCGCGGTCCTCCAGCGCCAACCGGCCACCTCCCTGGCACCGGGCGGCGTAGGAACGGAACACGAGATCGAGATGCTCGTCGGTGGTGCTGTCGACGAACCACCATCGGCTGAAGTCGTCCCGCGACACCTCTGCCCATCGCGGGTCCCACCGGTCGATGGTCCCGGTCAGCGTGGCAGCCGGCATGGCCGAGGCCAGCCACTGCGCATTCGTGGACTTGCCGACGTTGTCCACGCCGTTGAGAGTCACCGCGAGGTTCATCGGCGCGCGCCGTAGTTCTTGAGAGCGCGCCAACGAGGGATCCGTCGACGACCCTCATGCACGTCCCGAACGAGATCGTCGTACGCACGCGCCAGCTCCCGTAACTGCCACAAAGCCGTACCGGCCTGGCTGTCGCCCCGTCCTTGCCTCTCACGGCCGGTGAGGCGTTGGCAACGCACCCAGGCAATGGCCAACCGATCGATGACCGAGCCGATCGTCTCGGTGTGCAACGGCCCGGTGCCGCGATCACCGAGAACACGGTCGACCCACGTGTCGATCTCCGTGACCAGGTCCACCCGGACGCGGTTCAAAAGGTCGATGGACCGCTTTGCGGCGGCCACAACATGATCATCAGCGCTCGGATCCCGAGAGATCATCTCGGCTGACCACTGGTCGCCGTGGTGCATGGCAAGTCGCCCGGAAACTCGCAACGGAACCCGCCACGCAGACGCCAAGAACGCGGAGTTGTCCCGGAACGAGTCGATGACCAGACCGGAGGCCGGAAGGACATTTTGCCTGCCGAGCTGGCTTGGAGCGTTGGTCGAGTCAGGAAGGGGCACGATGAAGCCTCCAAACGCTTCGTTCGACATGTCCTGAGGCGCATGGGCAATTCGGCGTTGTCGTCACGCCGACCACCACGAACCCGGCACGCCGTGCCAGCGAGCACCGCACAGCTCCGGACGGGATGCGGCGGGCGTACGTCGGGGCAGCCGCAACGACCGGAAGAAGGCGCTCGTGGCGCGCTCGTGCGCGGGACATGGACCCGGTACGTCGCAGGTCAGGCATCTGCCGTCGGCGCAGGACACGACGTGCCTCGCCAGAAGGGCCTGCGCCTCCTCGATCTGCTCGCCACCGAGATACGTAGCCATGCGTCCCCCAGTTCTCTTGTCTGATGGGCGCGGCGGCGGCAAGCGGGGTCGCGCGAGCTTGCTTAGCCGACACCGACCACCGCCGCCGTCGCCCGGGACCCAACGGCCTGGCCGTTGCGGCACCGACCGTCACATCCCTCGATGGATAGGTTGGCTGCGGCGCCGGCCCAGTTGAAGTGGTGCGCTGTCAGCCGGTGTCAGCCAACGCCGCTGGTTCCGGGAAGTACGACGACTGCCGGCTCGGCGATAGGGTGCGGGCATGACTACCGATGCTCGGCGGGCCAGCGAGTGGACCATCCACGGCGAGCGGGTCGTCGACGACACCCGGCGGGCGGTGCTCAGCATCGCCGACGTCGAGTTACCGGATGGCGTTCGGTTCGAGCAGTACGTGCTGCGAGTGCCGTCGGCGGCGATGGTGATTGTTCTCGATGATGCCGACCGGGTGCTGATGATGTGGCGGCATCGGTTCATCATCGACCGCTGGGTGTGGGAGCTGCCCGGCGGCTATCTCGACCACGACGAGGATCCGGCCGTGTGCGCTGCTCGGGAGGTCGAGGAGGAGACCGGGTGGCGGCCGAGGACGATGGAGCCGTTGCTGGGGTTCCAGCCGATGGTCGGCACCATCGACCAGCAGAATTTGGTCTATCTGTCCAGGGGAGCGGATCCGACGGGCGCCGCGCCGGATGTGAACGAGGCGGAGAGGGTCGGCTGGATCCCGCTGGGCGAGGTGGAGCAGATGATCACCGTTGGGCAGATCGTGGGCGCCGGGTCGGTCGCCGGTCTGCTCGCGGTCCTGCTGGCCAGAGCGACCGGGCGGATCTAGTGTCCTGAGTCGTTAATTCGTCGGCAGTAGGCGGCGAGGGACTCAAGGATTTCGTCGGCGGTGCGGGTCCAGACGTACGGGCGTGGGTTGG